>CACPPK010000001.1 GCA_902635845.1 uncultured Pelagibacteraceae bacterium
CCGTAACTGAAATTAGAGAGGTATCTTTTAAAGTTATTTGCCAAACATTGCTTAAATTTGGAATAGCTAGTCTTAACATTTGAGGTAGAATTATTTTATAAAATTGGACAAATTTATTTACACCTAAAACCTTAGCAGCTTCAAACTGACCTTTGTCTATTGATTGTATTGCACCTCTAAAAACTTCAGTTGAATAAGCGCCTGAAATAATTCCAATTGCCATAGATCCTGTAATGAATGCATTAATTTCGATATACTCATAATAACCAAATATGGATGCTACATACATGATTGCTCCACTTCCTCCAAAAAAGAAAAGATAAATAACTAAAAGTTCAGGCACACCACGAATAACTGTCGTATAAAAATTTCCAACTAAATTTAAAGATTTATATTTTGAAAGTTTTAATGGAGTAAAAATTAAAGCAAAAACAAAACCAACCAGCATTGCTGTTATAGAAACAGCAATTGTCATTAAGGTTGCGTAAAATAACTCGTCACCCCAACCAGTTTTGCCAAATACGAGAAGTTCCATATAGATTGGCGACTATATATTATAGTCGCCTAATCTGAAATTGAATTACATAGAAGCGTCGAAACCAAAATGCTTAATAGCAAGTTTGCTAATAATTCCTTGTTTTCTAGCTTTATTAATTGCTTTATTGAAGTCTTTTAAGATTTTAGCATCTCTTTTTCCAATAGCGCTGTCGCTAGCTTGTCTGATACCAACACCTACGCCATTACCAAATGCACCACCTGAAAAAGTTGGTCCAACTAATACAACTGGTTTACCTGATTTGTCTGCATAATCTGTAAATGCTACTGCTGCAGCTAAAGCAACATCACATCTTCCAGAAGTTAGATCAAGGTTAACTTCATCTTGAGTTTTATAAGTTCTAACATTTACACTTCCAACATCACCTGACTCTAAAAAATTTTGGTGGATAGTTCCTGTTTGAGTACAAACAGTTTTGCCAGCAAGTGCTCCTGTCAAAGTTTTGAGAGCTTTCTTAACATCAGATCCACCTAATGATAAATTAATACCTTCTGGTGTATCCATACCCTCTAAGCTTGAACCTTTCATTACTGCAAGAGAAGCAACTTCATCAGCATAACCTTGAGAAAAAGTAATTGTTTTTTGTCTTTCAGCAGTAATAGACATTCCGGCCATGATTGCATCAAATTTTCTCATTACTAGAGCTGGAATCATTCCATCCCAATCTTGCTCAACAATTGTACACTCATATTTCATGATCGCACAAAGCTCATTAGCAAGCTCAACCTCAAAACCGATTAGATTACCTGAAGCATCTTTTGAATTCCATGGAGGGTAAGCACCCTCAGTTCCAATTTTTATTTTTTCAGCAGAAACATTTCCAATGATAAATAAAGAGGCAAGAACTGTTAAAATAGTTTTTTTGAATATATTCATTATTTTCTCCTTTAATAAGGAATAATTATTTCACAAATTTAAAAAAGAAAAAAGAAAAATTAATGATTTATTGAGGAAGAAAAATTCCAAGAACAATCAAAACTAGGTATATAAACTCTTGATAATTTTGCATTACCAAAGTTTTTGTTAAAAACATTTAACCAATTTTCAACCTGCTGTGGTTTTTTATCCTGACTTCCTACTTGAGCTGTAATAACTCCCTTTGGTTTTAATATTCTTACAAGTGAGTCCATATTTTTAGCAGCTAAATCTATACAAAATTGATCATCATTAAGATCTACAAAAATATGATCATAAGTATCATCACTTGCTGATTTAATACTTTCAAATGCATCGCCCCAAACACATTTTACTGAATTCTTCTCAGTTGATTTTTTTCCAATATCTCCTAAATGCTTGTTACAAACATCGACTACTTCTGGATCTAGCTCATACCAATCTATAAAATTAAAATTTTTTGAAATGCATTCTCTTGCCACACCGCCATCTCCACCACCAATAATAGCAGCTCTTTCTTTATCATTATTTAAATCTAAACCAGAACCAACAAAAGTTGAGCTGTACAAATGTTCATCTATCGAAGCAACCTGAATTTCACCATCTATAAATAAAGATTTTCCAAATTGCTCTAAATCTAAAATTTCAATGTGCTGACCAACTTTAGATTTAAAATCTTCTAAAACATCATTCACTACATATGATTTTTGTAAACCTGGTGAGCTATAAATGTCATGGTAAAGGGATTTTGTGTCTCTATTAAATTCTTTTTTTACTATTCTTTTATGCTCAAACTCTTTTTTTATAATATCTATTGCGACTGATGGACTTACTTTTCCACATGTAAAGAAATCAAAACTTATAATACCTTTTTCTGGAAATGTATGAAAACTAATATGGCTTTCTGCTAATAACGCTAATATTGTAAAACCTTGTGGTTCAAATTTATATTTTGAAATTTTTAAAATTGTTACCTTTGCAGCTTTTGCAATATCATAAATAACTCTTTCGAAAACTGAAGGATCATACTCTTTTATAGTTCCAATTATATCTAGAGTTATATGTTCACCAACTTTAGTCAATTTTTTATACCTTTTTATATCCTCTTACTTTTTCTAAGATTTTTTGCATTTCCGCAAAAGTAAGATTCTGTGGTTGACCAAGTTTTAGTGCAAGAAAGTATTGATGGCAAATATTTTCTACTTCTTGTGCAAGTTCAAAAGCTTTGCTTAAAGACTCAGCAAATGCAATCTGACCGTGATTTGCCATAAGACATGCTTTTCTATTTTCTAAAGCTTTTATTAAGTTCATAGACAATTCCTTTGTTCCAAAAGTTGCATACTCTGCGCATCTGATATCTTCTCCTCCCATTAATGCTATCATGTAGTGAAAGGGTGGTATCGATTTCCTGTGAGTTGAAATGGCTGTAGCATGAGCAGAATGGGCATGAACTATAGCTTTTGCCTCTCTTTTGTTTTTATAAATGTCCTGATGAAATCTCCATTCAGAAGATGGGTTTAATCCTGAATTAAAAATTTTTAAAAAATCATATTCTTTCTCATTTGATAAAAACACTATATCCTCTTCTTTTAAATCCTCATATTTTATTCCTGATGGGGTAATATAAAATCCATCTTCACCGTCAATTTGGGTTCTAACAGAAATATTCCCTGATCTAAGTGGAGATAAGTTAGTACTATTCAGCTTTTTTGAAAATTCAATTACTTCTAACTTTTCATTTTTCATATAAATATTACTTGATTTTATAGCTGATAAATAACAAACTATATAAAAAATAAAACATGTCAGATACTATTAAATATTTTCTTGAAGAAAGCAAAATGCCAAAAACTTGGTACAATATTGCTGCAGATTTACCCAAACCTATGGAGCCTCCACTTCATCCAGGTACTTTAAAACCAATTGGGCCAGATGATCTAGCTCCTCTGTTTCCAATGGCTTTGATAGGACAAGAAGTTTCTCAAGATAGAGAAATAGAAATACCAGAGCCTGTGCGAGAAATTTATAAAAAATGGAGACCATCACCATTATATAGAGCTAGAGCATTAGAAAAACATTTAGATACACCTGCAAAAATTTATTATAAATATGAAGGTGTAAGTCCTTCAGGTAGTCACAAACCAAATACAGCGGTCGCTCAAGCATTTTATAATAAAGAAGAAGGAACGAAAAAAATAACTACGGAAACAGGCGCGGGACAATGGGGAACTTCCCTAGCATTTGCATGTAAATTGTTTGGAATTGAATTAGATGTTTACATGGTAAAAGTTAGTTTTGAACAAAAGCCATACCGAAAACTTGTAATGCAAACTTATGGTGCTAGATGTGTAGCTAGTCCATCTAATGAAACAGATAGTGGGAAAGCCATTTTAGCAAAAGATCCAAATAATACGGGAAGTTTAGGTATAGCAATCTCAGAAGCAGTAGAAATGGCTGCAAAAAATCCAGATACAAAATATGCATTAGGAAGTGTTTTAAATCACGTATTAATGCATCAAACTATTGTAGGTAATGAGGCGATACTTCAAATGGAAATGGCAGATGATTATCCAGATATTTTAGTTGGTTGCACAGGTGGTGGAAGTAATTTTTCAGGATTAGCTAATCCTTTTTTTAGGAAAAAATTTTAGAGAGGGAAAAAAAACAAGAGTTATCGCATGTGAACCTAAGTCATGCCCTACATTAACTGAGGGGAAATATGTATATGATTTTGGTGATACTGGTAAATTAACACCTTTAGTAAAAATGCATACACTTGGGTCACAATTTATTCCTCCAGCTACTCATTCAGGAGGTTTAAGATATCATGGAATGGCTCCGTTAGTTAGTCACCTAAAGGAAATTAATGCTCTAGAAGCAAAAGCATATGGCCAAAAAGAATGTTTTGAAGCTGGAGTAAATTTTGCAAGAACAGAAGGTATAGTTCCGGCACCTGAAGCGACACATGCTGTTAGGGGTGCTATTGATGCTGCTTTAGAGTGTAAAAAAAATGGAGAGTCTAAAACAATATTATTCAATTTATGTGGTCATGGTCATTTTGACATGAAAGCATATGGAGATTACTTCGAAGGAAGCTTAGCGGAAGATAAGTTTGATAAAGGAAGTATGGATAAAGCTTTAGAAGATCTTCCAAAAATTGCTTAATTTAAAAATTGAGTCTCATTAAACCATTCAGCGGTATAAGGCCAAAAAAAAAATTTGCAAAAAAAGTTACTTCTCCAAACTTAACTTATATTAATAATTACAAACTAAATAAAAAATTAAATTTTCTTAATTTATTAAATACTTCTAACATCAATAAATCAAAAAAAATGCTAAAAAGTCTTAATGATAAAGGTATTATTAAACAAGATCGATCAAATCATTTCTATTTATATCGAATTACGTACAGTAAAAAAAAATTACTAGGGATAGTTGGAAAAATAAATTTAGACAATTATGATGACAAAAAAATATTAGGTCATGAAGAAACCTTTGTGGAAAGGATTAAAAAAAGAAAAGAGCAATTATTAAAATTTAATAGTCAAATAAGCCCTATATATACTGCATATAGGTCTAACCGAAATTCTATAAAGAAATTAAATAATATTTTTAAATATAAACCAGATTACAATTTTAAATCTGAGGATAAATGTAGGCACGAACTTTGGGTTGTTAAAAAAGCAAATATAGAAAAATTACTCAAAAATTATCTTAAAAATATTAAAAAAATATACATATGTGATGGACACCATCGGATACAGGCTATGTTAAAAAGTAAAAAAAAAATAGCTCCCATGGTAATTGCTTTCCCCCATAATCAGGTAAATATATTAGATTATAATAGAGTTATTAAAACTAGCTTAAAGTTTGAAAAAATTAAAAAAATAATTTCAAAAAACTTTATTATAGAAATTTCCAAAAAGGATAAGCAACCCAAACAAAATCAGATTGAAATGTATGCAAATAAAAAATGGTATTTGATTAAACCTTTTAAGAAATCAAAAGAATTAGATGTAACGATATTGAGAAAATTTATATTAAATAAAATCCTGAAAAACAAAAAAAATGTTAAATTCGTATCAGGTTTTAAAGGAAAAAAAGTTTTAGAAAATTTTATAAATACTAAAAATTACGATTTAGCATTTAGGTTATATCCTACAAATATTTCACAAGTTTTATCTTTTGCAGAAAGCAAAAAATATATGCCCCAAAAGTCTACTTGGTTTCACCCAAAACCACTTGATGGATTAATTTCATCAAAAATTACTTCTTAAATAATTGTTTTAAACCAGAAAATGAAGCTTCTGAAATTCCTCTTTCAGTAATAAAACCTGTTACGTATTTTGCAGGTGTAACATCAAAGGCTAAGTTCATTGCCTTACTTTTGTTAGGATATATCAGAACTCTTTTAATTTGATTGTTCTCATCAATACCCTCAACATGAGATAATTCATCTGAATTTCTTTCTTCTATTGGAATATCTTTTGCATCTTTAGTGTCCCAGTCAATAGTTGAACTTGGAAGAGCTACATAAAAAGGAACATTATTATCATTTGCAGCTAATGCTTTAAGATAAGTTCCAATTTTATTACAAACGTCTCCATTGGATAAAGTCCTATCAGTTCCTACAATGCACATATCAACCTCTCCTCTCTGCATTAAAATACCGCCTGTATTATCAGCAATAATAGTATTGCTAATTTCTTCTTCATTTAATTCATATGAGGTTAAATTAGCACCTTGGTTTCTTGGTCTTGTTTCATCTACCCATACATGAACTGGTATACCTTTTTTGTGTGCATGGTAAATTGGTGATGTAGCAGTACCCCAATTAATTGTTGCTAACCAACCAGCATTACAATGTGTTAATATATTTACAGTATCTTTCTTTTTATTATAAATTTCTTCAATTATTTTTAATCCATTAATACCAATTTTTTCACAAAACTTTTCATCTTCATCGCATATTTCTTTTGCTTCATTCAGGGCAATGCTTAATATTTGATTACTATTAATTCCTGATAATTTTTTCATCATACGATCTACAGCCCATTTTAAATTAATGGCAGTAGGTCTTGATTGGATTAAATATTCTGAGCTTTTTTTAATAAAATTAGAATCATTTTTTTCCATAATAGCTAAAACAATACCGTAAGCAGCGGTTCCACCTATTAATGGCGCTCCTCTAACCTCCATAATTTTGATGGAATTGATTGCATCTTTTACAGTTTTGAGATCTTTAATTATAAATTGATGTGGAAGTTTTGTTTGATCAATAATTTTAACAGTTTGACTTTTCTCATCAAACCAAATTGTTCGATATTCTTTTCCTTCTATTTTCATTTCAATCTTGATGCGATATAATCTAATATTGTTGGATTATAATATTGAAAACAAAGTCCAACATCCATATCATGACCTTTTTTTACTGGTTCCTCCCAGTCATCTCCTTTTCTCTTACAGCTCTTTCCATTAATTTTATAATTTTCTGAAATTACTATTCTTTTCATCCCAGGAATTTCTTCTAACCAATCAGATAATAATCCTTCATATTTATCCTTTGGGTGTGTGAAGGCTAATATAGGAACTTTTAAATTATTTTTAATTTCGTCATTCATCTTTTGTCGCAAATCATGGGGTCCTTGATATTTTTTTCTAAATTTAGCCATTGCTTTTTCTACACCATTTTTTTTTACTTTATATTTAGAAGATAATTTTCCAAAACATGCTTGCATATAAGATATGCCTCCACCCGCCTTATCTGGGTACCTAGACATAAACAATAACGTGGTTAAACCGCCACAAGAATGTCCAGTAACAAAAACTTGTTTTCTTGGTACTCCCGCATCTACAAATTTTTCAATTAATTCTAAATTTAATTCTACTCTTTTATCCAATATATGCTTACCCTCATAAATTTTTGGTACAGGCTTTAACCACCACCAATCCTTTTTTTTAGACATATTTTTAGACATATCTCCTCTAAGATGAGTTGAGCATAAATTATAAACCATTATTTTTTTTCCATTAACCTCTTGGTCTATCAAAGATGCATGATTTCTTAACATTGATACCCATGTACAATTTATTGCGATATCATTTTCGTCTTGTCCGTGATTATAAATTAAAATAATTTTATTTTTAGGATCCTTAATTTCAAAATTCTTAATCAATCTAACCTCTTTATTAATAAATCCGCTTTCATTAATCTTATCGTAAGGTCCTGCATAAGCTAGAGTTGAAAATAATATAAAAGTAAAAATTAATAATATTTTTCTCATTTTTTTAAAAGTACCCTTCCTGCTACTGTTTTAAGTTTATCTTTTGTTTTTTGTGTTCTTTTTTCTGGGGCTGTAATTATAGCTAAATCCAAACAATTATTTGTAGGATCTTTTGGATCAATATGATTTTCAAAATTCTCAATTAAATTTTTAATCATATTTTTTGCTTTTGCAGCATTTCCTAAAAGAACTTTGATAACTTGCTGAACGTCAACGTTTTCATGATCTGGATGCCAACAATCATAATCAGTTACCATTGAAACTGAAGCGTATCTAATTTCGGCTTCTCTTGCTAATTTTGCTTCTGGCATATTAGTCATTCCAATTACATCTGCTTTCCAAGATCTATATAAATTAGATTCTGCTAATGTTGAAAACTGTGGCCCTTCCATAACAACATAGGTTCCATTTCTTTGATAATCTATATTTGATTTTTTTATTGCTTCTTCGCAAGCATTCATTAATCCGTTAGAGGTTGGGTGAGCCATCGATACATGAGCTACAATTTCATCATCAAAAAAAGTTTTTATTCTTGCAAATGTTCTATCTATAAATTGATCAACAATAACAAATTTACCTGGTGGCAATTCTTCTTTTAAAGAACCCACGGCAGAAACAGAAACTATATCTGTTACACCAAGCTGTTTGAGTGCATCTATATTTGCTCTAAAGTTAATATTCGATGGAGACACAAAATGGCCCCTTCCATGTCTTGGTAAAAAATAAACTTCTTTATTATTATAGTTTGTTTTTAAAATTTGATCTGAAGGTTTTCCCCATGGTGTCTTTAAGTCAAGTAATTCCCTATCTTTAAACTCCTCTACATCGTATAGACCACTTCCTCCTATTATTGCTAATTTATTTGTTGTCATAATTTATAAATTATTTATTTATACTTTTATATTTAACTATTATGAACTTAAAAGATTATATTCGATCAATTCCAGATTATCCAAAAAAAGGTATTTTATTTAGAGATATAACCACACTGATTAAAGACGAAAATGCATTTGAAGAAACGATTAATCAAATAATAGAGAGATCAAAAAAATACAATTTTACAAAAATTGCAGCTATAGAATCCAGGGGTTTTGTATTTGCTTCAGCTGTTTCCTTTGTTCTTAAAAAACCATTTATTATGCTTAGAAAAAAGAACAAATTACCAGCAGATGTTCACTCAGTAGATTTTGAGCTAGAATATGGAACAGCAACAATAGAAGTGCATAAAGATTCCATAAATAAAAAAGATGAAGTTTTAATAATAGATGATCTTATTGCAACCGGAGGTACTGCTGAAGCAGCAGCAAAATTAGTTGAAATTTCTAATGGTAAAGTTGCAGCTTTTATATTTGTAATAAACCTCTTTGATCTAGGCGGATCAGATAATTTAGTCAAAAATAATTATAAAGTTGAGAATTTAATTGAATTTCCAGGACATTAAGAAGTCAAAAAACTTATCCACAGGCTATATATTGTTTGAAATTAATTTTTATGGTTATAACTTAATTGCTCATGAGAATTGAAGAGGAGTTAAAATTAGATTATTCGGATGTGCTGTTTAGACCTAAAAGAAGCACATTAAAAAGCCGAAAAGACGTAAATCTTTTACGAACTTACAGATTCAAATATAGCAAAAACGAATGGTCTGGTATTCCAATTATGGCAGCAAATATGGATGGAGTTGGTGAGTTGGGTGTTGCTGAAAAATTAAATGAATACGGAATGATCACCTCTTTAACAAAACAACATGATGTCAAAAAAATTAAACAGAATAAAAATATTAAAAAATTATACCCCAATATTGCTCTAAGTGTTGGTATAAAAAAAGAAGATTTTCAAAATTTAGATAAGGTTTTAAAAGAATTTAATTTTTTTAAATTTATTTGTATTGATGTTGCAAATGGATATACAGAACATTTTACTAATTTTATTAAATCTGTAAGAGATAAATATCCTACGAAAACAATCATAGCTGGTAACGTAGTAACAGCTGATATGACACAAGAATTAGTTTTAAGTGGAGCAGATATTGTAAAAGTTGGGATTGGGCCTGGAAGTGTTTGTACGACAAGAATTCAAACTGGTGTTGGTTATCCTCAATTGAGCGCAGTAATCGAGTGTGCTGATGCAGCTCACGGTCTTGGAGCACATGTGATAGCTGATGGTGGATGTACATGTCCCGGTGATGTTGCCAAAGGCTTTGGGGGTGGAGCAGATTTTGTAATGCTTGGAGGTATGCTTGCTGGACATGATGAAGGTAATGGTAAAATTGTTAAAGTTAATGGTGAAAAATATATAGAATTCTATGGATCAAGTTCAGAAGTCGCTAACAAAAAACATTATGGTGGTCTATCAAATTATCGAAGTAGTGAAGGAAGAAAAGTGCGGGTAAAATATAGAGGAAAAATAAACGATACAATTTTAAATATCCTTGGTGGTGTAAGAAGTAGTTGTACTTATGTTGGTGCTCCTTCACTCAAACAACTAAGTAAATGTACAACATTTGTAAGGGTATCCAATCAGTTTAATGATAGTTTAATAAAATAATTTATTTTTCAAACTCAAAATCTTTTATATTTGTGGTTTCATATTTCTCAAAAGGCATATGTATCCATGGAGAGTCCTCTAAATATTCAACACAATAATCAGGTTTAAATTTTGAAGTTGATTTATGCCATATTACAGCTGTCTTTATTTTTTCATCCAAATAAAATCCATAAAAATGCTCCAACCATTTAATACTTTTAGTTAAAGTTTTTCCAGAATCTGCTAAATCATCAACCAATAAAACATGTGAACCTAAGTTTGGAGTGGTTTTTGCTAAATCTCTTGAAAAAGTAAATTGTCCTTGTTGATTTTTAATATCATCACTATCTCCATGATAAGATTCTACAGATAAGATCGCCAAAGGAATATTGAAAAGTCTACTAAAAACATCTCCTACTCTTAATCCACCTTTTGCAATACAAATAATTTGATTAAATTTTAAATTATCTAAATGAACTTTTTTAGCTAATTGCTCTATCTTTTTATGATAATCTTCCCAAGTTATATAAATATCTTTCATAATTTATGGTAGCGGGAAGTGGGATCGAACCACTGACCTCGGGCTTATGAGTCCCGCGCTCTAACCAACTGAGCTACCCCGCCTTAATTGATAAATGATTTATAATATAAATCTTTTTTGTTTCAATAAACTTTTTAAAACAAATTCTAAACTAAATGATAAAATAAACTGCTAATAAACAAACTGAACAAGCTAAAATAATTGAAAAAACAATTCTTTTTGTTAATGTTTTTTTTTGGTCTAATCTAACCCTATTTAGTAAAATATTTACATCGGTAGTTTTAATCTTATCTATTCCAAAATCTTTCGTTGAAGTATTGGTGGGACTAAATAATTGAGAGTCTATATCTTTTTTTTTCACATCTTATTAAACCAGTTAATAAGCTTTAATACAATAAAATTAGATAAAACTAGGTTCTTCTAAAATCTTTTGTATTAAGTGGTTTTGAAAGGATTTCTGCTGGATGTTTGATCTTCTCAACTTCTATAAATAAATCTTTATCTTTGAGTGTTTCTATTGTGTTTCCTGAATTAACATAGCCAAATGATAAATTTTTATCAAAGCAGAACGAATAATTTCCTGAAGTTGTTCTTCCAATGATTTTATCATTTAAATAAATAGGTTCTTCATGTAACAACAATGGTTTACCAGGTTTACTATCTTTTATAGTAAACATCATCATTGTTTTATCTAATGGTTTATCTTTAATTTTTAACACAGCATCTTTACCAATAAAATTAACATTTTTTTTATAGCTAATTGTAAACTCTAAACCTGCTTGGTACTGATTTTCCTCTGGAGAAATATCATGACCCCAATGCATAAATCCACTTTCCATTCGCATTATGTCCATCGCATGCATTCCACAATGAGATAAATCAAAATTTTTACCCTCTTCAATTAAAATTTTATATAATTTTAAGGCGTATTCTTTATCGACATATAATTCAAACCCAAGTTCACCAACATAAGATATTCTTTGCGCCCAAACTTTTATATTATTTATTATAACATTTTTACCTGTGCCAAATTTAAAATTTTCAGAACTAAAATCACCACTACTTATCTTTTGAATCATATTTCTACTTTTAGGACCAAACAAACCAAGACAACAAATAGTTTCCGTTACGTCAATAAGTTCAACTTCATCAGATAAATATTTGAGAATATGATATTTATCTCTTTCTCTTGTTGCTGCCGAACTAACTATTCTAAAATAATTTTTATCAATACAAACAACTGTTAAGTCTGTTTCGATGCCACCATCCTCATTAAGCATATGGGTATAAGTTGATTTGCCGATTTCATTTTTAATATTAGCTGTACAAATTTTTTGTAAATCACTATGAGTTTTTTCACCTTTTAAATCAAATTTTGAAAAAGTTGAAAAATCAAAGAGACCTACATTTTTTCTAGCATTTATTGTTTCATGTTTTACAGATGGATACCAATTTTGATAATTAAAACTATAATTATACTTTGGTTCTTCTCCATTTAAAGAATACCACATAGGTCTTTCAAAACCTCCAGCAACTCCAAAACATGCACCTGCTTTTTTTAATTCATCATGATAAGGTAATAATTTTTCATTTCTTGAAGTTTTGTGTTGTTTGTATGGCCAGTGCATACTATACAAATCTCCTAAAGTTTCGGTTACCCGTTCCATAATGAATTTTTTGGATGAGTGAAATTTCTGAAATCTTTTTATATCTAGAGAAAATAAATCTTCATTTATATGTCCATTAACAATCCATTCTGCAGTTACTCTTCCCGCTCCCCCAGAACTTGCTATTCCGATACTGTTAAAACCACAACATGTATATAAATTTTTTATCTCTGGAGTTTCTCCTAACAAATACTGAGTGTCAGGCGTAAATGACTCAGGACCTGAAAAAAATTTTCTTATACCTGCGTTTTCTAACATTGGTAGCCTATGAAAAGATTTTTCTAGGTAAGGTTCAAAGTGATCAAAATCATCAGGAAATTCTCCAAAAGAAAAATCATCCGGAACTCTGCCGCTATCTTTAAAAGCAGGTTTTGCATTTGGTTCAAAAATTCCAACTAACATTTTTCCAGCATCTTCTTTTAAATAAAGACAAGCATTGTAATCCCTTAAAACAGGTAGGTCTTTTGGTAGATCTTTCATTGGTTCTGTAATTACATAAAAATGCTCATTAGGATATAGTGGAACACTAACATCAATATCTTCTCCAATTTGTCTAGACCACATTCCTGAGGCTAAAACAATATATTCACAATCAATTTTACCTTGATTAGTTTCAACGCCACATATACGTTTATTTTTTACTAATATTTTTTTTACCGGTGACTTCTCAAATATTTGAACACCCAGCATTTTAGCAGCTTTAGCTAATACATTTGTAACACCTACTGGATCTGCCTGACCATCTTTAGGCATATAAACACCACCAACTAAATCCTCATTTTTTACTACTGGATATAGTTCTTTTATTCTTTCTTTGTTTAAAACTTCTACTTCAACATTGGATAATTGTGCTGTTGTAGCTTGTCTTAATAATTCTTGCATTCTTTCTTTGGAAGAAGCTACTGTTATTGCTCCGTTTTGTTTAAGACCAGTAGACAATCCTGTTGTATTTTCAAGTTCTTTGTAAAGATCTAAAGAATATTTTCGTAATTTAGTAATTGTAGAAGTTGCTCCCAATTGTCCTATTAGTCCTGCTGCATGCCAGGTTGTACCAGATGTTAATTGATCTCTTTCTAATAAAACAACATCTTTCCAACCAAATCTTGCTAAATGGTAGGCACAAGAGGTACCAGCTACTCCACCCCCTATTACAACTACCTTTGTGCTTGAAGGATAGTTTTTTTTCATTTCTAATGTTTGATAGCTTCTCCAGGTTCTATAAATTTATGTCCAAAAACATCTGCAACAGCTTTGTAAGTCACTTGACCTTTATGAACATTTAACCCTGCTAAAAAATTTTTATCTTCACTGAGTGCTTTTTGATAACCTTTATTTGCTAGTTTTACTAAATAAGGTAGAGTTGCCTGATTTAATGCAAATGTAGAAGTTCTTGGAACTCCACCTGGCATATTCGCAACACAGTAATGAACCACATCGTCAACAATGTAAGTTGGATCTCCATGTGTCGTGGGTTTACTTGTTTCAACACATCCACCTTGATCAATTGCAACATCAACAATCACTGAACCTCTTTTCATTAATTTCAACATATCTTTAGTTATTAGTTTTGGAGCTTCCGCACCTGGTATTAATACACCTCCGACCAAAAGATCTGCCTCTGCAACTAATTTATTTAAATCAACTTTATCACTTTGTTCAGGTATAATTTTATCACCAAACATTTCTACAAGTTGTTTTAATCTTGCTTCTGATTTATCAACAATATGAACTTTCGCTTGCATACCAGTTGCAATTGTCGCTGCGTTCTCCCCAACTACCCCACCTCCTAGAATTAATACATTAGCTGGTTCACCTCCTGGTGCTCCTCCTAATAATACTCCTCTGCCTTTTTGGTTTTTTTCTAAACAATGAGCACCAGCTTGTACTGACATTCTGCCTGCAACAGCGCTCATAGGTGCAAGTAAAGGGAGCCTTCCGTTATTATCTGTTACTGTTTCATAAGCTATATTAATACTTTTAGATTTTATTAATCCCTCGGTTAATTCTTTTGCTGCAGCTAAATGAAGATAAGTATATACGATTTGATTTTCTCTAATCATATCAACTTCTATTTTTTGAGGTTCTTTTACTTTAACAATTATTTCTGCATCATTAAAAATGTCAGCTGCACTATCAACAATTTTAGCTCCAGCTTTTAAATATTGATCATTTTCAAAACCAGCTTCAAATCCACCATTATTTTCTACTAAAACCTTATGACCCTCTGAAACTAAAGTTTTAACACTATCAGGTGTTAAACCAATTCTATTTTCTTGTGGTTTTATTTCTTTAGGAACTCCAATTTTCATAAACGAAAATTAATTCTTTTTACTTTTTGCGTAATTTGTTATTCCTGTTCGAAGTTTTTCAATTATCTCATCAATATGTTTTTTTTCACAAATAAACATTGGAGCAATGATCAAACAATCACCAGTTGCTTTGAAATTTACTCCTGCTTCATAGCAATGTTTGAAACAAGTTAATCCTGCTGCACCTGGTTTTTTATCCATAACAATATCAATACCACCCATCATTCCATATCCTCTAATGTTATCGACAACATCAATATCTTTTAAAGACATTAAACCTTCTTGGAAATAAGGTGCTAAATTTTTTGCTCTATTAAAAATATCATCCTTTTCAATAATATCCTGTACAGCTAAACCAGCAGCTACTGAAATTGGTATTCCAGAATAAGTATAACCATGAAACAATTCGATTGTTCCTTTAGGAGCATTTTCTGCAATTGCATCATAAATATCTTCTTTACAAGCAACTACTCCCATTGGACTAATACCATTTGTAGTAGCTTTTGCCATTGTCATCATATCTGGAGTTACACCATACTCCTGTGCTGCAAATGGAGATCCGGTTCTTCCCCATCCAGTAATTACTTCATCAAAAATTAAAAGTATTCCATGTTTATCGCAAATCTCTCTTAATCTTTGTAAATATCCTTTAGGTGGAACTAATGTGCCGGTTGATCCTGCAATAGGTTCAACAATACAAGCTGCTATATTTTCAGCTCCAAAGTTCATACAAATTCTTTCTAAATCTTCTGCTAACTCTACACCTGTTTCTGGTTGACCACTTACAAATTTATGTTCTGGTAAATGTGTATGCCTCATATGGACAACACCTGGCATTAAAACACTTGCAAAAGTTTTTACGTTATTAACCATACCTCCAACAGAAGTCGCACCAATGTTCATTCCATGGTAACCTCTTTCTCTACCAACAAATCTAAATCTTTGACTATCTCCTCGTGCTCTATGGTATGCTATTGCAATTTTAATTGCAGTCTCAACAGCTGTTGAACCACAAATAGTGTAAAACATTCTATTTAAGTTTCCTGGAGTATGTTTTGAAATTCTAGTCGCCAACTCAAATGATCCACCAAAACCTTGTTGGAAAGGTTGACAATAATCTAAAGTTTTTAATTGATTTGTTATTGCTTCAATTATTTCTTCTCTACCATGTCCTAAAGGATTACAAAACAGTCCTGAGCTTGCATCAATTTGAGTTTGACCTTGATGGTTTTTTAAATACACACCCTTAGCTTCAACAATTAATCTTGGGTTTTCTTTAAAATCTTTGTTAGATGTAAATGGCATCCAATGCTCATTTAAAGAATTTGGAATTGATGTTTTATTTTGTGTGCTCATAAAAATTTCTTTCTATAAATTATTTTAATTCAATCTTAAGGCCTCTTTAGACTAAAATAAATGGATTAACTACCACATTATTGACACAACTAAGGATTGTATAAGTTTCTTTTTTTGTTTTACTTCGGAGACAATTTGAATTTAAATATCCAGAATTTAATTAATTAAACATAGGGGAATAAATGAAAAAAATACTAAGTTTTATTCTAGGATCTATTTTTGCACTTAACCTATCAATTTCAGTTGCAAATTCAGCTGCAAATGAAGTTAGAGTTGCATACTTTCTAGAATGGCCAAGCCCAAATTTAGAGGACATGCAGAAAAAGAATTTTGCTAAAGCTCTTGGTGTTCCAGTTAAATGGACAAACTTCACTAATGGTGGAGCTATGACTGATGCAATGTTAGCAGGAGATATTGATATTTCTTACTCTCAAGGATTAGTACCTTTTATTAATGCTGTTAAATCAAACGCACCTATCAAATTAGTTGATATTGCTATGGAATACGGAATGGGTGGAACTACATGTGTTACATCTAATGCTTCTGGAATTACAAAAGCAAACGCTACTGAATTAGAAGGTAAAAAAGTTGCTGTTCCATTAGGAACAATGGCTGAATACGTTTTTGATGAAAGTATGAAAGTAGTTGGTGCTGACAGAGGTAAAATGGACATCATTCAAATGGACCCTGAAGAAGGTGCTGCCGCATTAGTAAGCGGTGATGTTGTTATGGCATGTTTGTTTGGTGGTAATTCTATCAAAGCTGCAACTGCAGTTGGTTCAAGACTTTTAACAGTTCAAGAAGCTAGAGATGCTGGTATTTTAGGTATCGATATTACTTCTGTAACTGACAAGTTTATGAAAGAGAATCCAGGAATGTTAAGAACTTTTATTGAAGTAACTCATGAAGCAAATGCTAGATATGCTGCAGGAAAAAGTGATATGAGTGCAATGTCTAAAGCATCTGAGATGAAAGTTGCAGATATGAAAGATACTTTAAGTGGATTTAAATTCTTAACTCCAGAAGAAACTAAAACATCTATGGAAAGTGGAAATCTGCATAAGTTCCTAGAAGGAATGGGAACTCCAGGTGGAAATGTAGATACAAGTTTCTTACCTTTATAATTTTAAGGGTTTAAAACTTTTTAAATAGGCACTGATTTATAATTGGTGCCTATTTTTTTTATAAAATTTTTAATATAAGGCACTTATGAGTGATCTGATTTCTCAAAATCTGAATATGATTTTCAAAACTCCAAAAGGAGAAACAGTTCATGCACTAAAAGATGTAAGTTTTACTTTAAAAAAAGGTGAGTTACTTACAGTGCTTGGTCCCTCTGGTTGTGGAAAAACAACTCTCTTAAATATAACTGCAGGATTTTTAAGACCTACTTCAGGAAAAATAACTCTTAATAATAATGAAATAGATGGTCCTGGTGTAGAACGAGGAATGGTTTTTCAACAAGGTGCTTTATTTGAAT
The DNA here is from genome assembly GCA_902635845.1 of uncultured Pelagibacteraceae bacterium. Taxonomy (GTDB): domain Bacteria; phylum Pseudomonadota; class Alphaproteobacteria; order Pelagibacterales; family Pelagibacteraceae; genus Pelagibacter. The sequence goes on from CACPPK010000001.1 coordinate 17,614, forward strand.
GGTTAACAGTAGCTGAAAATGTAAACTTTGGTCTTAGGATGAAAAAAGAAGATCCTGAAGTTACGGCTAAGAAAGTTGATGAATGGTTAGATATAGTTGGTCTTAAAGGTTTTGGTAACACTCCTACTTATCAATTATCAGGTGGTATGCAGCAAAGAGTTGCTCTTGCAAGATGTTTAATAAACGATCCTGATTTAATTTTAATGGACGAACCATTAGGAGCTTTAGATGCATTAACCAGAGAAAAAATGCAGTCATTAGTTTTAAAAATTTGGAAAGAGACGGGAAAAACAATTATCTTAATTACACACTCTGTCGAAGAAGCATTGTTACTTGGAGAAAGATTATATGTAATGGCACCAAGACCAGGTAGGATACATAAAGAGTATAATCTTCCATTTGCAGAAATGGGTCTTACACAAGACTTAAGAGAAATTAAAAAAAATAAAGAATTTTCATCAACAAGAGAAGAAATTTTATCCATGATTTGGAATATGGAAGAAGAAATAATGGGGAAAGAAAATTAAATGTTAACCCAATTTATCACAATCTTTATATTTGTAGCTGTAATTGGATGTATACTTTATGGAAGAAGATTAATTAGAACTGAAAAAGTTGATGCTGTCTTTGGTAATCCGGAAAGAGCTAAAGGAGGTACGCATTGGGTAATCGTTGGTAGCAGTGCAATTCTAATGCTATGGCTTTATTATTCATGGGACATCGCAAAAGGTTTTTATCCAAAATCAGCGAACGAATTATGTCAGGTTGCTAAAATAAATGAGTCACTACTTGGTTTAAAATACCAATTCCCTATTGAAGAAAGAGAATTTAAAAGCACATCCATTATTAAAATTGAAAATAAAAATCTTATAAAAATTGCAAATGAAATAAATGCATCTCCTGATCTAAATGATCAACAAAAAACAATCCTTGTAAGTTACATTGATAGAACTTCTAAATTAATTCCATTTTTAACAAGTGAAGAGCTAATGGAAATGGATACCAAAATTAAACTTAAGGAAATAACAGAAGAAATAAAACTTCTAAGTTCCAATTTCCAAAAGAAAGATTACCCATTTGAGACAGATATACAAAAAACTGAGAGACAGAAACTTATTGATGAACAAGGTGGCTGGGGAATTACAACTATAGACTCTGGAACTGGTACAATTGAAAATACCATTGAAATACCTACTGCACCTCAAACCAATAAAGGTTTAAAATTTCATGCAGCTGCAGCAGAACTAAAAAAAATTGACGACAAATTTTTTAAATTAAAAAACCACAACCCACAGTTCAAAAGCGCAATCAAACAACTTAAAGATGATATTAAAGCTTACAGAAAAGGATTAGATGATAGTGAAGAAATGGCATCTGACTATGCAAAAAATATTGTTAAAATTGCAAGAAGAATAGAGTTTGCAAGCATCTATCCTCCTAATGCATTAAATGAAATGCAAGCAGCAATAATAGAGTTTGACGAATTACAAAATAAAGAGCAAGGTGGATTAAGATTAATTGATATTCTTTTATTTCCAGCAGGAACAATTGTAGCAAGTGGACCAACATGTTCTGAACAAGGTTCAGGTAGATGGTTACCCAAACCATCAGATACATTTAATAAGTTTGTATTGATGTCTAAACCAAGTGTTGGATACAAAAATATTCCTCTTTTATGGATTGAGATGGTTGATGTAAGTAAAATGATCGGATTTATTTTACCTGATTGGATAGCAGATATGTTGCCTGGTGAATATCCGGTACATTCAAAAGATGGAATTGTAAAAGAAAACTTTAAAAGCAATGTTTTAAAAGTTGTTACGGGTGACTTTAAATTATTTAAAGTGCCTGTTCCATATGGACATATATGGGACTCATTCTTAAGGGTATTTTTAGGTTTAGTTTTTGGAATTCTTATTGGGGTGCCATTAGGATTGTTTATGGGTCTAAATCGATTTGCTAAAGGTTTCTTTGATCCTTTAATCGAATTATACAGACCTGTTCCACCATTAGCTTGGGCGCCATTGATTATTTCAGTTCTTGGAATAGATAATACGGGTAAAATATTTTTACTATTTATGGTCTCTCTTTCAATTATGATTATTTCTGCAAGAGCTGGTGCATCAGGAACACAGCTTTCAAAAATACATGCTGCACATTCATTAGGAGCTACTAAAAAACAAATTTTAAGATATGTGATTTTCCCTAATTCACTTCCTGAAATTCTTACAGGAATTAGAGTTGCTGTTGGTATGTGCTGGGGAACACTTGTTGCTGCAGAGTTTCTAGCAGGTACAACTGGTATTGGTTTTGTTGAAAATGTTGCAAAAAAATACTTTCAATATGAAGTTATTTGGATAACAATTTTCATAATGGGTCTGCTGGGTCTTTTATTTGATATATCTTTAAGAAAAATAATAGATAAGACTATTCCTTGGAGAGGCAAAGGTTAGGTAAACACTTTTTTATTAATTAGACCTTTTTTATAAAACCAATAGCGGCACCAATGGTAGTCAAAAATCCAGCTAAAGGGAGGATAGCTACTGCATATTTTTTGGGCATATAATTCGGTTTGAATTCAATACCTTGCATACTAATTTCAAGATACCACATTTCCCAATACTTACCCCGCATACCTTCTACAAGTTCAATTCCATAAATAATTAAGACTACACCAATTATCATAATCATAATTTTCCAAAACTGGCGTATGTATAACGAAACTCTTTCTGGTAACTTTTCATAAATTAAATTTAAAGCTACATGTTCATTATCTCTTGCTGTTAAGGAAAGTGCTATAAACATCAACCAAATATTACTTAATACTGTTAGTAAATCTCCCCAAACAGGAGGGTTATTAAAAACATATCGCATTGTAACATTGTAAAGAGTAAAACCAACCATAGCAGCCAACAAGAGTGAGCACATAGCTTCCAACGTACGATGAATAAAACGATCAATACTGTTTAAAAATTTTATCATTAATTACTCAATAAATTTGGAAGAAACATTGTTAGTTCTGGTACAATAAGAATAAAAAACAAAAGTAAAAACAATCCAATCAAATAAGGAATTAATGCAATAGCAACCTTTTCAAGACGTACTTGCGCTATTGTTGCAGAGGTAAAGTAGGCAACACCAACAGGTGGCGTTACTGATCCTATTAAGAAACCAACTATCACAACCATAGCTGCTTGTACCTCAGGAAAGCCTGCTTGAGACATAACATTGACTAATACCGGGCCAACGATAATAATGTTAACAGCTGAGTCCATTACTGTTCCAAGAAGAAAGATGAATAATATCAAAGCTAAAATAAATAATATAGGTGAATCCGATAAGCCTAAAAGCCAGGTTTCAAGATCACCGATTGCACCAAGAGAAGTAAGCAACCAACTGAAAGGTCCTGAAGCAGCTATGATAATAAAAACCATTGCTGAATTACGGAATGCTCGTCGAAAAGCTCCTGTACAATCTTTCCATTTGATAGTTCGATAAACAAATACACCTGTAAACAATGCAACCAAAGCTGTGATTGCTCCTGCTTCAACAACAGATGCGACACCTCCCATTACTGAACCCACTAAAACTAAAGGTATTAAAAGAGCAAATGAAGAACGATATAATTCTTTACCAGCTCGACGTACTGAGAATGGTTCATCACTACGCTCAAAGTTATATTTAACTGCAAAGTAATGATTGATTACCATTATCACAACACCAATCAAAATCCCTGGTATGATTCCAGCTGCAAATAATGCTGCAATCGAAATCTCAGTTGCATTAGCAAGTACAATCATCATGATACTAGGTGGAATAATCCCTCCTATTGTGGAACTTACACCTGTTACTGCAGCTGAAAATGCTGCTGGATAACCTGCTTTCTTCATTGCTGGTAATACTAATGCACCAACTGTAGCTGTGTCTGCTACGACAGATCCATTCATACCCGCAAAAAACATACTTACCAAAACATTAACTTGAGCTAATCCTCCTCGTATACGCCCGATCAACGCCCTACTCAAAGCAACTAAACGATCTGTAATTGTTGCACTTGTCATTAACTCACCTGTCAACATAAAGAATGCAATTGCAGTTAATGGAACTGAGTCAATAGCGGTAAACATTTGACTAGGGATTAAAACAAGAGGCACAGCATCTGTGAGAAGAATATAAACAAATGGAATCAGTATTAATATAAAACCAATTGGAGCTCCTAATAAAATTAGAAAAAGGAGTACTACAAGTAAAATAATACTTTCCATGAATACTTATAAATTATGATTTTTTTTAGGTAAAGACCATCTAATTCTAAATAATTAAATGGTCTTTACACAATTTTTATTGAACAAATTATAGAGCGCCAGCTGCTTCTAACTGAGCTACAAATCCATCCATACCTTGTTCTAGAAGTACTCTTTTAGCTACTTCTGGTTCAAAAGTACCCTTAGCGTCTAACCAAGCACCGATTGCACCTGCTCTCCACTTAGTCATTTCCGCTTCTGTTGGTACATACCACTCTTTAGCAGATGCTTTAATTGCATCTTCACCATTTTTAATCCAAGCGTTATCCAACTCGTTTACTTTTTCTCCATAAGCATCAGCTGCTTCGTGTAACCATTTTCTTTGTTGGTCAGACAATGCATTGTACTGTTTAGCATCCATCGCTAAAATATTTCCAGACCACATTCCTCCGATCTCAGTGAAATATTTTGCAACTTCATGAAGTTTTGCTACATGCTGCCATGGAGTAGCAACATATTGACCTTCAACTACACCTGATTGAAGACCTTGATACAATTGACTCCAGTCATAAGGTGTTGGTGTTGCACCCCAATTTTTAACTAGCATGAACTCAACTGGACTTTTAGTAGTTCTCCATTTAAGTCCTTTCATATCATCTGGTTCATGAACAGGTTTAGTTGCATTTCCAAGCTGTCTAAAACCTCCACTTGAATATACAGAAAGACAAATGTGACCAGCATTCTCAAGAGCTAGTTTACACTGTCTTTCAGCTAACCATTCATCTGATATTCTTTTAGCATCCTCTAGTGATTTGAAAATAAAAGGCAAATCGAAAATTGCTAATTCTGGACCAAAGTTACCGTAGTTTGCAGTAGAACTAGTCCACAAAGCTATAAGTCCTTGGTTAGCTTGTTCTCCACATTTTTGCTCTGCGCATAAGCTTCTTTGATAATGAGGTTCAATTTTCATTTTACCTCCAGATGCTTTCTCCATAGCCGGTATAAGCGCCTGATCTATTGCATCACCAATTGGCATACCTAATCTACCAGTAGTTCCAAGCTTAAGAGTAATCTCTGCATAAGCAGCTTGTGCGAAGAAAATAATTGCAATCACTTTAATAAGTGTCTTGCTTATTGTTTTAATAAACATTTAATTTCTCTCCTCTAGTTAGTTAAATTATCTATTTAAAAATATTAAAGCCTAGTTAAGTTTTTCTCCGAAGTACATACAAAAAAGAACTGATACAATTTAAAGTTGTATACATAATGTCTTAGGTAATCTATTTATTTTAGTCTTAAGGTGTCTTAGACTAAATTTAAGAAATAAAATAAATACAATTTATAGGAAAAATTTTATGAGTTCAGGTAACAAATATAAATTAATAGCCAGTAAACTTAAATTTGAAGGAAGAGCATTTATTAATGGCAAATATGTAAATGCTATTGATGGTAAAAAATTTGAAACAATAAATCCCGCAACTGGTAAAAAACTTTGCGCTGTTGCAAAATGTAATCACAAAGATGTTAACTTAGCAGTTAAAGTTTCAAGAAAAGCTTTTAATAGTGGAGTTTGGTCTAAAAGCTCACCTGAACATAGAAAAGAAGTTTTATTAAAATTTGCTGAATTGCTTAGAAAACATGGTGATGAAAATTCAGTTTTAGAAAGTGTTGATACAGGTAAACTTATCACGGATTGTATTAATGAAGTTGCAAATGATGCACCAATGCACTTTCAGTGGTATGGAGAATTAATTGATAAAGTATTTGGGAAAGTTGGTCCAACAGAACCTTCCATTACTAGTTTAATTGTTAAAGAACCAATTGGAGTTGTTGCTGGAATTGTTCCTTGGAACTTTCCTTTAATGATGGCGGTATGGAAAATGGCACCAGCTCTTGCAGCAGGCTGTTCGGTAATAATTAAACCAGCAGAGGACACACCTCTTACTGCAATAAGAGTTGCTCAAATTGGAAAAGAAGCTGGAATACCAGATGGAGTTTTAAATGTACTTCCAGGTTATGGTGATGTTGGTGAAGCTTTAGGTCGACACAAAGATGTAGATGCAGTTTCGTTTACAGGTTCAACTGAAGTAGGTGGTTATTTTTTAAAATACGCAAGTGAAAGTAATTTAAAACCTGTTGCATTAGAGATGGGAGGAAAAAGTCCATTTATAGTTTTAGAGGATGCTAAAATCACTGAAGATTTGATTGATAATGCTATGAATTCTGCATTTTGGAACGGTGGACAGAACTGTTCAGCAAATATGAGACAGATAGTTCATAAAAAAGTAAAAGATGAATTTTTACATAAAATTTTTAAAAAAGTTAAAAAATTAAAAGTGGGAGATCCATTAGATCTAAAATCAAATATGGGATCTATGATTTCAAAAGGACATTTACAAACTGTTGATGGATATATCCAAAAAGGAATCGATGAAGGGGCAAAACTTTTATCTGGAGGAGTTTCAGATAATAAGCAAAAAGGTTTTTATGCAAAACCAACTTTATTTGATGGATTAAAAGAAAATATGACCATCGCTCAGGAAGAAATATTTGGACCAGTACTTGGTGTTTTAACGGTTAAAAATGATGAAGAAGCTTTAAAAATTGCTAGTAATTCTAAATATGGATTACATGCAAGTGTATTTACTCAAGATATAAATAGAGCATTCCATTTAGCTAAAAGTTTACCTTGTGGAACTGTGTCAGTGAATACTTTTTCTGAAGGAGACATCAAAACTCCTTTTGGTGGATATAAACAATCTGGTTCACTAAGTAGAGATCAAGGTACCGAAGCTTTAAATTCATTTCTTCAAACAAAAACAATCTGGATAAGTCATAATTAATTGATGATCAAACCTTACAAGATAAGTGTACCTAAAAGTACACTTAATAATATATATAAAAAAGTAAAATCCTATCCATGGAAGATGATGCAAAATGTAAATGGATGGGAATATGGAACTAATTATAATTTTCTAAAAAAAATATCTAAATATTGGGCTTCAAAATATAATTGGAGGAAGTTTGAGAATAAAATTAATTCTTTTAAAAACTATAAGACTAATGTTGATGGCATAAATTTACACTTTATAAGAGAAAAAAGTAAAAATCCTAAATCAAGACCGCTATTACTTTTACATGGATGGCCAGGAAGTGTAATTGAATTTTTTGATATCATTCCAAGGCTCGCTCATCCTGAAAATTATGGGGGTAAAATTGAAGATGGGTTTGATGTCATTGTGCCCTCTTTACCAGGATTTGGATTTTCAACACCTATTAAAAAAGCTTTAGGTCCAAGAAGGATTGGAAAAATTTTAAATAAATTTATGGTCAAAAATTTAGGTCATAAAAATTATATTGTACAAGGTGGGGATTGGGGAGCTACTATTGCTGCATGGATTGGTCTTGATAGTGCAAAAAATTGTAAAGGAATTCATATTAATTGCTTACCAATCAGGCATCCAAAAGGGCCAAAAAATAATAAAGAAAAAAAATGGGAAAAAAAATTCAATTTTGATCAAATAATGCAGGAAGGATATAGAACTCAACAAGCTACAAAACCTCAAACCTTATCTTATTCAATGATAGACAGTCCAGTAGGAACTGCAGCATGGATTTTAGAAAAATTTCACGGTTGGTCTGACCTAAACAGGGGTGATATAGAAAAAACATTTTCAAAAGATGAATTAATATCAAATATAATGATCTACATAATTACTAATAGTTTCAATACTGCTGCTTGGATATATTTTGGGAGAAGAAAGGAAGGTGGTCGATCTTTCCCCAAAAATTTCAAAAAAATAAAAGTCCCTACTGCAATTGCGGAATTTCCAAAAGAAATGCTTGAATGGCCTCCTAAATCATACGTTAACAGAATTTTTAACATAAAAAGATGGAAAAAATTTTCTAGAGGTGGTCATTTTGCGGCTTTAGAGGTTCCAAATTTATTAATAAATGATATTAAGATTTTTTTTAATAAAGACATAAAAATATTCAAATAAGTGAAAACACCTCTTCTAAAAAAACAAATTGTTAAGATTTTTCAAAAATATGGTTTAAGTAAAGATCATGCTTTGATTTCTGCCAACGCATTAATCAATGCTGAACTAGTTGGTGCATATGGACATGGTTTATCAAGACTTAAAATGTACTGTGATCGAATTTCCAAAAAAGTAATTAATCCGAAACCAAAAATTATAATTAAAAAAATTTCTTCTTCTATTTCACACATAGATGCAAAAAATAGTATTGGTTTTGTTGCAGCTGATCTAGGTATTAAAACTGCAATTAAACATGCACAAAAAACTGGTATAGGAATGGTAGCAGTTAAAAATAGTGGTCACTATGGTTTGTCTGGTTATTACGCAGAACAAGCAGTAAAGAAAAATTTAATTACAATGATCTATACAAATGCTCCACCTGCAGTTGCTCCCCATGGTGCTTTAAAATCTTTATTTGGAACAAATCCAATTTGTTTTGGATCCCCTACCGGTTCTAAAATTCCTTTTATTTTAGATACATCGATTTCAGTAATTAATAGAGGCAAAATTAGAGTTGCAGCAAGAAACAATCAATCTATTCCTGCGGGAGTTGCTTTAGATAAATTTGGCAAACCAACTATTAATGCAAAAAAAGCGTTGGCGGGTGTACAATTACCAATTGCAGGTTTTAGGGGTTCAGGGCTTGCTTGGATGGTAGATATTTTAAGTGGAGTTTTAACTGGAGGAAATCATGCAGGAAGAGTCAAAGATCCATTTGATGATTTTTCAGGCCCACAAAATATTGGACATTTATTTATAACTTTTAAAGCAAATTTATTTCAGAAAAATTATAACCAACGAATTAAAGACAATATTAAAACTATAAAAAAACTTCCAAAGATAAAAGGTATTAAGGAAATAATGTATCCAGGACAAAATAAATATGCCCGGTATAAAAAAAACTCAAAAAAAGAAATTTCTATACCGGATATAATAAAGAAAGATTTGGAAACCTTAATAAGTTAACATCGTTAGAGCACCCAAAGAAACGATAACAGATGATAAAATTATTGTTCGTTTAACTTTTTCTTTCTTCTTTTCTTCTAGAAGTCTTTGCTTTAGAACATCCACGTTAACCCTTTTTGGAGTTACGACATATTGAGAGGGGGTCTCTACAATCTCGGATGTTCTATTTAAGCTTTCTGTACTCATATTTCGTTTATAAGTTTAATTTTAATCATTATTAGTCTAGTTTTTACATACTAGGGTTGTCCAAAATGGGTTGACTCTTATTTTACTATTGTTCATATTGGGTTTTTTTTAAAAACATGAGTACTTTACCTAGTATATCCGAGCACATTGATGAGAAGATTATTAATAAAGTAATTCAAGATAATTTTGCCGCACTAGCACCCTGTTATTTTACTTTAACAAGTAATTGGTTTGTAAGAGCCTATGATCATTGGAAAGACATAGATAAGTTCGTCATCATTATATATTTGATACATCAAGACCTTATATATTTCAGACAAAATGGCTTAAAAATTAACTACGAAACGTTTTACGAAAAAAAATCAATTGAAATTAATAAAATTAATATTTCAGACATATCAAAAGATCTAGGAGTTCCTAAAGAAAGTGTTAGAAGAAAAGTTTTAGAATTGGAAAAACAAAAAGTTATTAAAAGAATGGGTAAGAAAATTTTTGTTGTTAGAGATACACTTTACTCAGCTAAAGCAGTCGAAACACTTACGGAGGTTGCTAATATATTACATGAATTTAATAAAATTTTAAAAAAAGAGAAACTAGTAACTGAAGTTTATTCTGTTAAAGAAATAATATTAGCAATAAAAGAAAATTTTTCCTACAGCTTGTATCAGTTTAATAAATTTTGGTTTGCTTACATAAATAGATGGAGAAAAGAGCTAAAAGATTTAGAAACTATGTGTATTGGTATGGTTGTATTAATTAACGCAGTTAAAAATAAAAATTTTGTTCCAAAAAAAAATATAAGTTCTTACCATAAGGAACTTATGGACTCTGATACTAGAGGTGTAAATGCTATGTCAATTTCTGAGATAACTGGTATTCCAAGACCTACGGTTGTGAGAAAACTAAAATATTTAATTGATAAAAAGTATCTTCATATAAATGAAAAAAAATTAATTACATTCAAAGCTAAAGACAGTGCATTTATAACAACTAAGGGAATGGTCAACAAAAATATGATTAGCTTAAGTAATTTTATTTATAAAGTTTTTAATCAGATAAGAATAATAAATTCTTAATTAGACTTTCTTAAAATAAAAATAAAAATAAATCCTGTTATATACATGATTAATGCATAAGCAGCTGTCGGTATTGCGTATAATATATCAGTGCCAAAAATTTGTGTAGAAACGAATATAGCTAAAGTACCATTTTGTAATCCACATTCTAAGGCAATACACCTCATTTGCTTAATCCCTGTGGTAAAAGCTTTCGCGATGTAGTATGCAATAACCATCATCGATACGTTTAATATTAAAGTAATTAAACCAGCTTGCATTATAAAACTAATTAAATTTTCTCTTTCTTCGTAAAACGCTGCGAAGAAGAAAATTACAAATAAAACAATATTAAGCTTGTTAAATATACCAACTTTAGATGCTATAAAATTTTCAGCAACTTTTCTGATAATCATTCCTAAAATTACAGGGACCGTTACAACTAAAAACATTTTTAGTGCTATTCCTGTCATTGAAATATTTTGTGACATTTCTGTTATTCCAAGTAAATCTGCAGATGTAAAAATTATCAACGGAACAGTAATTATACTTAATAAACTAATTACAGCAGTCAAAGATATTGATAATGCAACATCTCCATCAGCAAATTTTGTCATAATATTAGATGTAACTCCACCTGGAGCTGCAGCTATGATCATAACCCCTATTGCTATTTCTGGCGGTGCTCTAAAAATTAAAATTAATATGTATGCTACAATTGGAAGAATTATTAATTGAGAAACAAAGCCTACAATAAAATCTTTTGGTGTTTTTAATACTCTTCCAAAATCTTCTAGTTTTAATCCTAGACCTAAGCCTAGCATTATCAAAGCCAATATAATTGGCGCTATTTTAGTTACAATTTCCAAAGTCCCCTCTCAGAAAAATTATACAATAATTTTAATGTATTTGATAAATAAAATAAATTTTAAACCTGGAAGTGAATTTTTTAACAAAACAGTAACAATTTTATTAAATTCATATTAACTTTATTAACAATATAACTTTAGAGAGAGGAAATAATGAAAAATCTAATCAAGATAGCATCTATTGTCCTTCTTTTTTCAATTACATTGTTTGGTCTTACAAACAAAGCTTCTGCAGCAAAATTAACTTTATATTGCAGTGTAGAAATTGATGTTTGTGAAATGCTTGAACAAGCTTATGAAAAAGAAACAGGCACAAAAGTTGCGATGACAAGAGCAAGTAGTGGTGAAACTTTTGCTAAAATTAAAGCAGAAGGGTCTAATCCAAAAGGAGACGTTTGGTTTGGAGGAACTGGTGATCCACACTTAACAGCTGCTCAGGAAAATTTAACTGAAAAATATAAATCAAAACATTTTGATGATTTATTACCTGCAGCACAAAACCAAGCTAAAAATGCTGATTATAAATCAGTAGGGATTTATGTTGGTGCATTAGGTTTTGGATACAATAAAGATCTTTTGGCTAAAAAAGGTCTTCCAGCTCCAAAATCATGGATGGACTTAACTAAACCTATTTATAAAGGTGAAATCCAAGTAGCAAATCCAAATTCATCTGGAACTGCTTACACAACTTTAGCTACAATTCTTCAAATTTTTGGAGAAGACAAAGGTTGGGATTACATGAAAAAACTTCATGCAAATATCAATACATACACAAAATCTGGTTCTGCTCCTATTAAAGCAACTGGAAGAGGTGAAAACTTAATTGGTATTTGTTTCCAGCACGATGGTGTTAAACAAACCAAAAAAGGTTTACCTGTTGTAACAGTATCTCCTGCTGAGGGAACTGGTTATGAGGTTGGATCAATGAGTATTATTGCTGGTGCAAGAAATATGAAAGAAGCTAAAAAGTTTTATGACTGGGCATTAAGTCCTGCAATACAAACTATGGTTTTCACTTCAGGAAAATCTTTGCAAGTACCATCAAATACTAAAGCAAAAGCTGATCCTGATGCTCCAGATTTATCTACAATTAACTTAATTGATTACAATTTTAAAGTTTATGGAGATAAAAGTACTAGAGCGAGCTTGTTATCCAAGTGGGATAACGATGTATCTGTAATTCCTAGATAATTTTAGGAATTAATGAGAGGACTCGTTATCTGTTGGATGCTCATAGGAGGATTGGGCTTCCTAATCTTTCCATGGTATGTAACAGGTGACGGGTTTTTCTCATTAAACTGGATATTAGAATATTCTTTAGAAGATTACGGTTCGGTATTACCACAAGTATTTATAAATAAAAAGTATTGGCTTTTACCGATATTAGTTCCATTAATTTTTCCTTTAACAACATTAAAATTAAATCAGAATAATCCGATATATTCTAAAATTTTCTTATACTCAGGGTTAATTGGTTTTTTTTACTTTTTTCTTCAGGGATTTTCTATTGGCATAAGAGGATGGAATTTTGAAATTTTACAATCTATTTTTGGTGATGTAGAAAATCAATTTGGTGTTGGTTCAGGTGCAGTTTTAACTTGTTGTACATTTGTATTTTATATCACTCATGGTCTATCAGCACGTGGGTGGTTGAATGGGGATAATTTTATAGTTGGAAGTATAGGTAGTATTATAATTTTAGTTTCAACTTTTGTATTTTTTCCAATTTTCAGAATGTTTGCAGTTGCTTTTAAAGGTACCGAAGGTGGATATGAAATAAGTAATTTTTCAGACAAAATATTTAATAAAGGAATTTGGGGGCTAGATTGCCTTTACAGTGATTATGCTTGTGGTGTTTTTTGGAATACAGTTACTATGGGTACACTTACTGCATTTTCATCAACAATTTTGGGGTTAGCTTTTGCTTTATTAGTTGCAAGAACTAGTTTCAGATTTAAAAGAACGATTAGAATATTATCGGTATTACCAATAATTACTCCACCATTTGTAATTGGATTAGCTATAATAATTTTATTCGGAAGAACTGGTGTTGTGAGTTCGTTTCTTGAATGGGGATTTGATATCGAGCCTTCTAGGTGGATTTATGGATTACCTGGAATATGGTTTGCCCAAACACTTGCATTCACCCCTATCGCATTTTTAGTTTTAATTGGAGTTGTTGAAAGTGTTAGTCCTTCTATGGAAGAGGCTTCACAAACATTGAGGGCTTCTAAATGGCAAGTTTTTAAAACTGTTACTTTACCATTAATGAGACCAGGTATAGCAAATGCATTTTTATTAGGTTTCATTGAAAGTTTAGCAGATTTTGGTAACCCATTAGTGCTTGGAGCAGAATACGATGTATTATCTACTGAAATATTTTTTGCAATTGTTGGTGCACAGTACGATGAAACTAAAGCGGCAATATTAGCTATGATTTTATTATCTGTTGTTCTAGTAGTATTTTATTTACAAAACCAATGGTTAGGAAAAAAATCATATATTTCAATTTCAGGTAAAGGTGATAGCGGCGTTCATCCTGAACTTCCAAATAAAACAAAATGGATAATTTACTCAACGGTGCTTCCTTGGGCTTTATTAACATTTATTATTTATGTAATGATCATGTTTGGTGGATTTGTAGAAATGTGGGGTGTTGATCATAGCTTTACATTAAGACATTATATTGAAGCTTTTAGTGTTGATTGGGTAAAAGAGAGAGGTTTCTTATGGACAGGAACTGCTTGGAACTCCTTTAACACTACATTTACTATAGCTCTAATTTCCTCTTTACCAACTGCTGCAATTGGAATTTTAACTGCCTACCTATTAACAAGACATAAATTTAAAGGAAAAAATGCTTTTGAATTTGGTACAATGTTAAGCTTTGCAATACCTGGTAGTGTTATCGGTGTAAGTTACGTTTTTGCTTTTAATGTTCCTCCGCTTGAAATAACAGGAACTGGAATAATCTTAGTAATCGCATTTGTATTTAGAAATATGCCTGTTGGAGTTAGAGCAGGAATAGCTGCAATGAACCAGCTAGATCCACATTTAGATGAAGCTTCATCAACTTTAAACGCCTCTAGTTCTCAAACATTTAGAAACATAATTCTTCCATTACTAAAACCTGCAATTACTGCATCTTTAGTGTTTAGCTTTGTAAGAGCTATGACTGCAATTAGTGCGGTTATCTTCTTGGTCAGTGCAAATTATGACTTAGCTGTTTCATACATACTTGGAAGATTAGAAAATAATGACTACGGCCTTGCAATAGTGTATTCATCTGCATTAATTGTAGTAATGCTGTTTACAATTACTTTGATGCAATTAATAATAGGAAAACGTAAATTAGGAAGAAGAGACCAAGCCGCTGGAATTTTACAAGGAAATTTAGGATAATGAAAAAAGCAGAAGTAAAATTTGAAAATATAACAAAAAAATTTAATGAAACTACAGCGGTAGATAATGTAAGCTGTAAATTTGACGCTGGAACTTTAACTACTTTGCTTGGTCCATCAGGTTGTGGAAAAACTACTTCACTAAGAATTATTGCAGGTCTCGAAAGAGCTACAAGCGGTAAAATATTAGTAGATGATGAAGACGTAACATTATTACCTGCAACTGATAGAGATGTATCAATGGTATTTCAGTCTTATGCTTTATTTCCACATATGAGTGTTATTGAAAACGTATCATACGGATTAAAAATGATAAATGTTGAAAAGGAAGAATATATTCAAAAATCTTTAGAAACCCTTAAGCTAGTGAATTTAGAAGGATATGAAAATAGAATGCCATCAGAACTATCTGGTGGACAGCAGCAAAGGGTTGCTGTTGCAAGAGCAATCGTTTTAGAACCAAAAGTATTGCTTTTCGATGAACCTCTTTCAAATTTGGATGCAAAATTAAGACGACAAGTAAGAGAAGATATTAGAGAAATTCAACAAAAACTTGGAGTAACTACAATTTATGTAACCCATGACCAAGAAGAAGCTTTAGCAATATCTGATAAAGTAATTGTAATGAATAATGCTGTTATTGCTCAAGAAGGTAGTCCAAAAGATCTTTATAATTATCCAAAAAATAAATTTGTAGCTAATTTTATAGGTGATGCAAATGTTGTAAAAGCAGAAATTTTAGACAAACAATCAAATACTTATAATTTAAAAATAGCTGAAATGAAAATTAAAGTGCAAAGTGATAAAAATTTAGAAAGTAGCGTATCTGTAGCGCTTAGACCTGAAAAAATTTCAATTAATAAAGATAAAAAAGAAAATTCTATTCATGCAACTGTAAATAATGCTTCATTTGTGGGAAGTAGTTATCAATATATATTAAATTCAGATGCTGGAAAACTGTTTGTTGTTTCGGGAGAAACAAATGACATATTTAAAGTTGGAGAAGAAGTCTTTTTAAGTATAAATGACCAAGAAGTAAAAATTCTTAACGATTAAATATTATGCTATCAAGTAAAGAAATTATATGCCCAAATAATCTTCTAGATCTAGCTCATAAGAAAAAAGGTGTTAAGGTTGCAGTTGTAAACGCAGGAAAGCCTTTGCCAATGTTATCCATTCAAGATGCGGTAAATGAGAATCTAATTGAGCCAATTTTTATTGGTCATAAAGTAGAGATAGAAAAATGTGCCGAAGATATTGGATGGGATATTTCTAAGTACGAACTTATTCATGAGCCTGTGGAGAACGATACAGCAAAAATTGCAGCTAAACTTGCAAGCGATGACAAGGTTAAAATAGTTGTCAAAGGACATATTCATACAGATGTTCTCATGAAAGAGGTTTTAAAACGTGAATACAATTTGTTAGGTAAAACAAGGTTAAGTCATATTTGGCATATGAGTATTGGTAAAGATGACAAGCCTTTGATAATCACTGATGGAGCATTAAATGTATTACCCAATGTAAAAACTAAAATGCATATCTTGAAAAATGTAGTAAATTTTTCACATAGAATAGGAATAGATAGACCAAAGATATCTGTTTTATCTGCAACAGAAGAAGTTTTAGAAAGTGTCCCAAGCTCTATTGAAGCTGCAGAAATTACAAAATTAGCTAAAGATGAAAATTTAAATGCCGATGTTTTTGGTCCTTTAGCATTTGATAATAGTATTTCAAAAAAATCGGCAGCAATAAAAGGAATTAAAAATTTGGTTGCTGGTGAGGCAGATGTATTGTTAGTACCAAGTGTAGAAACTGGGAATGCTTTGGTTAAAATGCTTATCTATTTTAGTGGAGCTTGTGCCGCAGGAGTTGTTGTTGGTGGAAAAGTACCAGTCGTCATAACAAGTAGATCTGATGAAGCTCAAGCGCGATTAGCTTCAATTGCTGCAGCAGTAGTCGCTTTAGACTAAATGATTCATTGAATTTCAAAAGAAATTCATTTAAATAAACGAAATTTTAAAGGAGAGAAATGGCAATTATATACTTAAAAAAATCACCAAAAACATCATCAACTGACGACACAAAAACAAGAGGAATAGTAGAAAATATTCTAAAAGATATTGAGACTAGTAAAGAAGAAGGATGTAAGGAGCTTTCAAAAAAATTTGATAAATATGAAGGTGAGGTAATTGTTTCAAAAGAAAAAATCGAAGAAATAAAAAAAAATCTAGATCAAAAAACTAAAGATGATATTCAGTTCTCTCATGAAAGAGTTAGAAAATTTGCTGAAGCACAATTAAAAAATTATGGCCAAGACTTTGAAGTTGAATTATCTGACGGTTTATTTGCTGGACAAAAACTTATTCCTGTAAACACAGCAGGTTGTTATGTGCCTGCAGGAAGATATGCTCATATAGCCTCAGCCGTAATGAGTGTAACAACAGCAAAAGTAGCTGGTGTTAAAAATATTCTAGTTTGTAGTTCACCTAAACCTGGAGTTGGAGTACACCCATCAATTGTTTATACAGCTGACTTATGCGGAGCTGATGTGATAATGAATTTAGGAGGTGTACAAGCTATTGCAGCAATGACAAATGGATTATTTGGTAACGCACCTGCAGATATTTTAGTTGGGCCTGGAAACCAATTTGTTGCTGAGGCGAAAAGAATTTTATTCGGAAAAGTTGGTATAGATTTATTTGCAGGACCTACAGAAATTGCAGTAATTGCAGATGAGACAGCAGATCCTGAGATGGTAGCATATGACTTAGTTGGACAAGCTGAGCATGGGTACAATTCACCTGCTTGGTTATTTACCAAAAGTAAAAAGGTTGCTGATTATGTTATGCAAAGAGTTCCAGAATTAATTGCTGATTTGCCAGATCTACCGAGAGAAAATTCAGAAGCAGCGTGGAGAGATTATGGGGAAGTAATTCTCTGCGATACTGATGAGGAAATTGCTAAAGTGAGTGACGAATATGCTCCAGAACATTTAGAGGTTCAAACTAAAAACTTACAATGGTATCACGATAGATTAAAGAATTATGGATCTTTATTCATTGGTGAAGAAACAACTGTTGCTTATGGAGATAAATGCTCAGGCACAAACCATATATTACCAACCAAAGGTGCTGGTAGATATACAGGTGGTTTATTTGTTGGTAAATTTATAAAAACTTTGAGTTTTCAAAGAATGACTAAAGAGTCAACAAAAGAAGTTGGTGCGGCCTGTGCAAGAATTTCTAGGTACGAAGGAATGGAAGCACACGCAAGAACAGGTGATGTAAGATTAAGAAAATACGGCTTCTCAAACTAATTTTGATTAAGTTTTAAATCCAAGTAAAGTGCTGCTGACCAAGAAAAATTTTTTGCTCCCATAGGTTGACCATTCTTACAACTGAAATATTCAAAAAAACCTTTTTTTTCTAATATTTGGATGGTTTTATTTTTTATTTTATCAGAAAAGAACTTATCTTTATTTTTTAGTCCTCTATAAATAAACCAATTACAATTAATCCACACAGGACCTCTCCAGTATCTTTTCTCTTCAAAACTTTTATGATTTGGTTTAATTGATGAAAAAAAATATTTTTCTTTTGAATTATGTTTTTTTAGATTTTGGATTAGTTTTTTATTAATTTTGTCATTATTTAAATCAGCAAATAATACAAAATAATTAGTTATTGATGGAATGTAAATTTTTTTATTATTTTTTATATCTTTTGAAAAAAAAGTTTTTCTTTTTTTGTCATATAATTTAAGAAAATTTTTTTCTGTAAGTTTTATGTAATTATCTATTTTAGTTTTATTAAAACTAAAGGTTTCTAATAAAGAAACGAGATCTTTATTTGCTTTAAGAAATATAGAATTAAAACCAACATCTACTACATTAAAAAAAGAGGCCTTGTAAACTTTTTTGGGATTATATTTTATTTTTCTTAAATTATTTTTTATTGTGACATACCTATCGTAATCTATATTAAGCGGTCTAAAATCTGGATTTACAACTTTGTTATCAGCTCTTTTATATTTTATATTTTTCTCAATTTTTACTTTATGCATAGGTTCATCCCATATAGGAGAATTATCGTATCCACTTTCCCAAGGATGTAAAATAGATACTAAACCAGTTTTTTTTGGATCTCTATATTGAATAAACCATTCATGAAATTTTTTAATTTTTTTAATTATTTTTTTAATATTTAACAATTGGCTTTTATTGATTTCATTTTTATTTAAAATTTCTTTTAAAATTGTTGCTAATATTGGTGGTTGAGTTATTCCAGATGAGTGGATTTTATTACCACAATTCCATGCTGTGTAATTTGGGTAATAATTTGTTTTTGTGTTATGAAATAAAATATGAGGGACCATTCCATCCTTCCATTGTCCATCTAACAATGTATTTATTTCTTTTAATGCAAAGTTTAAATTAAAATAAGAATACCCTAAAGCTATAAAGCCAGAGTCCCAATTCCATTGAGCAGGATAAAGTTTGTTGTTAGTTGGTAAAGTATAACCCCGTCTTCTATTACCAAGTAAAGTTTTTTTTGCTCTATTAATTGAAACTTTCATTAACCTTTTACGCTACCTGCTGTTAAACCACTTACTAAATATTTTTCAAAATAAACAAATATAAATAATACAGGCAATGTTACTACAACTGATCCTGCCATTAAATATTGTCTCGGAGTTTCGGCATCACCACTTAGATATTGAATTGCCCTTGATAATGTAAATGAATTTGGATTATCCAAAAACATTAAAGAAAACAAAAACTCATTCCAAGCAATCATAAAAACGTACAAAGCAACAGATGAAATTGCAGGAATGCTTAAAGGGATTATAATTTTTGTTATAATTCCAAACCAACTTAATTTGTCTAAAATTGCAGCTTCTTCTAATTCTTTTGGTATGCTTTTGAAATATCCTTGTAACATATAAATTGCTACTGGAAGTGTTGTTGCCGTATAAACAATTAATAAACCCTCTATTGAATTACGTAAACCTAATTGACTAAATATTGTATACAACGGAATAACAAGAACGATTGCAGGAAACATGTATATTATAAGTATAGATGTAGATAAAAATGTTTTTCCAAAAAAATTTAATCTTGCAACTGCATATGCTGCAGGTATTGCAAAAATAAGAGTGATAACAACAGTGCCAACAGAAACAATAGTGCTGGTAACAATATATTTTCCAAATTTATAAGATTTAAAAATTACAAAATAAGATTTAAATAAATCTTTTATATCTTGACCAAAGTTTATACTAAAATCTAAAGGATTCACTAACAAAGCTATTTGTGTTTTGAAACTTGTTACTAACATCATGTAAAATGGAAAAAGTATTACAAAAGAGAAAAATAAAATTCCAAATAAAGTTAAGAAGTCGAATAAAATTACTTGTGTAGAGTGCTCCTCTTTTAAACCTATAAAAGTATATTTGCTAATTTTATTGACGAAAAAATATAATATTAAAAATACGCCCACATTATACCAAATTGGTAATTTTTGTATCAAATAACCATCACAGAAAACGAATATGGATGAAAAAATGATTGATTTATAAATTGATTTAATTCTATCACCTATTCCTAAGTGAGCTAATGATATTAAAAAACCAAATATAAAAATTATTTCTATATTAAAACTATTAATACTTAAACCTTGCAATGTTGCTAATATCTTCCAAATCGAAATTAAAAAAATTAGAAAAAAAGTAGATATCAATGAAAATAGTATCGTATTTTTAGTTCTCATCTACTCTCTTTCCCAAAAGTTTAAAATAAAAAAACATAAACATTAAAAGCAATACAACAATTACTATTGAAACAGCTGAGCCCATTCCAATATCTGATATTGCAAAACCTTGTTGATAAACATTTATTGGTAGAGTTCTTGTTCCTGATGCACCTCCAGTTAATAAAAATACGTCCTCAAATTTATTAAAATTCCATATAAACCTGATCATAAATAAAATTGAAATTACTGCCGTAATTTGAGGGAGTGTAATATTAAAAAATTTTTGAAAGGGACTGGCCCCATCAACATCAGCTGCCTCATATAATTCTTTTGGAATAGCTTGAAGTCTCGCAAGTATAAATAAAAAGGCTAAAGGAAAATACCTCCAAATTTCAAACATTATAACTGTTGTAAGTGCTAACCTTAATTTAAAATCAAAGCCCAAAATGCTAATTTCAATATATTTTTGTCCAAGAAGGTTTATTGGGGTTTCAATAATTTGATAATTTAATAATAAACTATTTAAGGTACCGCTGTTTGGGTCTAGTAGAAGTTCCCAAGTATAAGCTAATGCAACAACTGGAGCAACATAAGGGAAAAGTAGAACGCTCCTCATGAATGTTCGTCCATAAAATTTTTGATTTACCATTTGAGCAGTTAAAATACCAAATACTATTGAGCCAACAGTTCCAAAAAATGTGTAATAAAAAGTTGTAAGTAATAAGTCTACAAATTCATTTTCAAATAGAACCTTTTTAAAGTTTTTGAGAGTAAAGTTAGTATTAAGTAATATGTTGTCAGATTTTCCCTCTAATTTTGGTTTAATTGATTTAAGATTTTTTTTGTCTATTTTTGATCCATCATTTGTTGCAAATATTACTTGGAAATTTTCCCTATATTTAGCTGGCCAATTTCCAAATTCACATTTTAGGTTTTGCCTTTTATAAGAGCATCTTGGATCTAAATTTTCTATTTCAAAAGTTTTAGGAAAATTATCTTGAAATGAAACATCTCTTATCTCTTGAATTAATGAACTGTTTCTTAACTTATATAATATTTTTATTTTAGAGGGCTCATCAGAAATAGATTTTACAATTTTTTTTGCTCTTGGTTCTGGAATTCGAATATCTTTTAATTCAACTTCTTTAAAACTAATCCAAATATTTGCAAAAATTGGAAATAAAATTATTGAAAAAACTAAAAGGACTGCAGGTAAAGTTAGAATATATGCAGTTTTTTTTTCTGTATTTGCTAAAGTATCATTCATAAAAAAAGCGGATAATTTATATTATCCGCTTTTTTAAAATATTTAAATTATTTGAATTTAGCTAATGATTTGTTAATCATATCAACAGCTTCATCGACATCAATTTGATCATCGATATAAAGTCTAGTAATTCTATTTATAAATTGAGAATTTATGACTTTTGATGCTCTTGATAGTTCACCTTCTTTAACACCCCATCTATTTGCAGTATCTAAACCAGCTACAATGTTATTAATAACATCTGGGTCATATAGATCTGACAAAGGAGCTTTTCTATCAACTCCAACAGGTAGTTTACTCCAAGCTTTTGTGAAAGCTTCAGGGTCGCTTGAATTTCCTCTTCTTACAGGAAATTTACCTTCCGGAGCTATCGATAATGTACTTGTGTAACCTTCATCCATTGAATACATGATAAATTGTTTAGCTTCATCTGTATCAGCGTCAGCTGTTATACCAAAATATCTAACATCTGCCCATGCAGCGCCTTTTTTATTACTAGGTCCACTAAAATTAGTTATAAAACCAGTTTTAGAAGCTAGTTCAGGTGATGTTGGATCACTGTTAATTGTTGGTGGAGCCGAGTCTCTTAAACCAGCAAGCTCATCCATAATGAACGGAGACCAAATAATCATTGGAGTTTTACCTGCAAAGTAAAGTGCTCTAGATTGTTTCCAGTACAATTCTCCTGGAGGACTTGCTTTTGCAATTACTTTATAAAACTCTAGTGCTTCTTTTAGTTTCTTGCCTTGTTTTTTAATACCACCTTTTTTAACAATATTAACTCCATTTGCCAAAAGGACGTGTTCTAAAACCTGACTCATGAAATTTTCGTCAGTTTTAGTTGCAGCTACAAAACCAAACATACCATTTTGTTTTGATAATTTCTCAACAGCAGCTACGATATTTGCATAGCTTGTTGGTGGTGCTAAATCAGCATTTTCAAAAAGATCTTTTCTATAAACAACCATTTGTGTCCATCCATCAACTGGAACGGCTGCAATCTTTGAACCCTTTTTCGCCATGTTAAGTGCACCTGGCGCAAATGTATCTTTACCTAACTCTTTTACAACAGCATTGTTAGCATCTACATCTAATATTCCTGCTTCAGCCCATGGCAATACATATTGTAAGGTATGGTAGATCACATCTGGTAAGTCACCTGCTGCTGCTGCAGCTGTAGCTCTTGTTCCCAAATCTTTTTCTTCTACTGGGATCACATCAACTTTAATACCTGTTTTAGCTTCAAAAGCTTTAGCCATTTCTTCCTGTTTTGCCATTCTGGCTGGCTGAACTTCAGTAGTCCAAAACTTTATGTCTGCGTAAACAACATTCGAAATAAAAAACGAAATTACGCAAAACAATTTTATTATATTTTTCATTTCCCCTCCTATATATATTGAAACTATATTAAAATGATTCTATTTAGCAAAGATACGACTGTCACATATCAGGTATGTGATTGATTCATGCTTATTATCGAAAAATTGGGAAAAAATTGAAATTAGTCAATTATAAGTTGTGTTATAATTTGATCCTATTTCCATTTTCATCAAAAATAAAAATATCATTTAAATCAAAACCTAGAGAATTTCCTATTTCGACATTGCTAGGAATTTTTGCACTTATTTGATGTTCATCTTTTTTTATATACACAATTTTTTCATTTCCAAGATTTTCTATTAATTCTATTTCGGGACTAAAACTAAATTGAGTATTTTGATTTGCTTTTAAATACTCAGGCCTAATACCTACAAAATGTTTAGTTTTATTTAATTTTAATTTATCAAACTGGATATCATTACCTAATAATTTAATTGTATTTTCTGAAACAATATTTTCCTCTTTCACATCTAAAATATTCATTTTTGGTGTACCAATAAATTGAGCAACAAAAATATTTGCAGGATCATTATAAATTTCCTCTGGTGTACCAACCTGTTCAATATTTCCTTGATTTAAAATAACTATTCTGTCTGCTAGTGTCATAGCTTCCACTTGATCATGAGTTACATAAATCATGTTGGTTTTTATTTGATTGTGTAATTTAGATATTTCGACCCTCATTTCTGCTCTCAGTGCTGCGTCTAGGTTAGATAGAGGTTCGTCAAACAAAAATATTTTTGGATTTCTTGTAATAGCTCTTCCAATAGCAACACGTTGTCTTTGACCTCCAGATAATTGTTTTGGTTTTCTCTCTAACAGTTCCTCAATTTTTAGGATTTTTGCAGCTTGCATAACTTTTGTATTGATTTCTTCTTTAGGTCTTTTTTCAATTTTTAAACCAAAAGACATATTTTCATAAACATTCATATGAGGATAAAGAGCATAAGATTGAAAAACCATCGCAGTTTGACGTTTTGACGGATGAAGTTCATTTATTTTTTGATCATTAATAAATATTTCACCTTCATCTATTTTTTCTAATCCTGCAATCATTCTTAGAAGAGTTGATTTTCCACAACCTGATGGTCCTACCAAAACAAGAAATTCATCTTCTTTACCTAGAAGATTAAAATTTTTAATTATCTTATTGGCACCAAATGATTTATGAACACTAGAAAATTTTATGTTTGCCATTTAATCCTTTATCTTTTTAAGAATATTAATCTAAAAAATTTTTTATTAAAATATTAAAATTGTCCGGTTGTTCTAAATGAACATTATGACAACATCCTTTAAAAATTTCTAAACGGCTATTTTTAATATTTTTATTTAAAGTATCAACTTGATCAAAATTATAGGAAATATCTTTATCTCCCCAAATAATTAATGTTTCATTTTTGATATTTTTTAAATTATCAATTCCTCTCCAATTTTTCATAGCAAGCAAAGCATTGTCAGCTGTTTCTAACGAAACATTGGTTACTGCATTTTCACATAAAAAATAATTCTTATCTTTATCACCTTTTACAAACCATTTTGGAGGAACTCTTGAAAACGAAATTTTTATTCCATCTTTTTTAAGTTTTTCTCTTGTTTCATCCATCGTTTCAAATCTACCGGGAATATCTCCTATTGATCCTGTAGCAAAACAAATTAATTTATTTACTCTCTTACCAACAATTTTAGTAATTTCTTGAACAATCATTCCTCCCATGGAGTGACCAATTAAATTAAATTTATCAATTTTTTTTTGATTAAGTATTTCTATTATTTTATTTGCCATATCATTAATAGACTTTAAAGATTTTGCTTTATAACTCTCACCAAATCCAGGTAAAGCAGGTGCTATGACTCTGTAATATTTTGAGAAATAATTTTTTTGAAAACACCACATTTCGGATGAACCAAGATATCCATGAACAAACACAAATGGAAAGCCTGTTCCTAAATCGTCTACATAAATATCACTCATAATATTTCCTTTACAATATATAAAACCAAAATACTCATAAAAGTTATAATAAATATATTAATAACTCTCCAAACTTTTTTACTTTTAGCATATTTGGATAAATAGTTTGATAAGTAACCTAAAGCAAAAAAAAATAAAAATGAAGCAATAGCTGCACCTATACCAAAAGCTATTTTTTGATTTAATAAATAATTCTTAGAAAAATTGCCAAGAAAAAAAACTGTATCTGAGTAAACATGTGGATTTAGGTAAGTAAATCCAAGAGTTTTTATAAATATATTTGTTTTTGAAATGTTTGTTAGTTCGTCATGAAAATGTATTTCTGAAAAATTTATTTTTAATTTTGTATAAATAAAGTGCAATAAAAACAAAATAAGAAGTATATTTAAAATTAATTCTACTGTGTGATTAAAGAATTGATTGAAATAATGAAAAAGAAAAATACCTAGAAATATTAAAATTAAATCAGATACTGAACATATTAAACAAACAAGAAAAATATGTTGTTTTTTTAAACCTTGCTCAATAACAAAAATATTTTGAGCACCAATAGCTAAAATTAAACTTAATCCTGTGAAGAATCCTAATAAAACATATTCCATTAGGACTAATTAAACTCTTTTCTTACCCTGAACAACTCTATCAAGAATAAGAGCTACAAATAATATAGCTACACCTGCTAAGATACCTTGTCCTACATTAGCATACTGAAGTGCTTCTAGAACATCTTGTCCAAGACCCTTTGCACCAATTAGAGATGCAACTACTACCATTGCTAAACTTAACATTACTGTTTGATTCACGCCTGCTAAGATAGATGGGGTTGCTAATGGTAAATCTACTTTTCTAAGCAAATACCATTTTGATGCTCCGTAAGCAATTGCAGCTTCTCTAATTGTTTCAGGTACGCCTCTTAACCCTAAAACTGTTAATCTAACTACAGGAGTTCCTCCAAAAATCATTGTAATAATTACTGCAGCAACCTTTCCAGTTCCAAAAAATGCAATAACAGGAATCATAAATACAAAGGCTGGCATTGTTTGCATAAAATCCATTATTGGTCTTATCATTGAATAAAATCTTTGCCGCCTTGCACAGAAAATTCCAAGTGGAATTCCAATAACTATACTCAATACAGCAGCTGTTCCTAAAAGAGCTAAGGTAGTCATAGCTTTTACCCAAAAACCTAAAAATCCCATGTAACATAAAAATCCTGCTGAATAAATTGCAGCTCTTGGACCTGCTGCTAAACCAGTTAAAGTTACTATGGTTGTTATGATTACTATCCATGGAGTTTTAACAAATAATAATTCTAAGAAATCCAATACTGATCTAATTCCAATTGTAATAGCTGTAAATAAAGCATCTCCTTTTAAAACTGCGTAATCAAAAATAGTTTCCACCCATTTAATTGAGGTAAGTCTTATGTCTGGATGAGTTGGAAAGTCATCCATTATAGTAATAACGCCTGGAAAACTATAATGCACAACTGAGAAAAACATAATTACTGCAGCAAAAATTGTGCTGGAGATAAAGTTCTTAGTTTGCATTCCTGGTCTTATTGTTTTGTCAGATAACCATTCAGAATATCTTTTTTCTAATACAGAATTAGCTAATATTCCTTGAACAATTTTAATTGAAATTAATAAAGCAAAACCAAAAATAGTTATCCAAATTGCAGATGCTTCAATTCTTGCAACTTCATCAATATATCCCTGCATTGCATCCTCTAAGGATTTAATATTACGTTTATAAACATCAACTTTATCTGGATTATTAGTAATAGCTGCTTCTAACTGTTTATTTCTAAATGCTATTGTAGATTCAACTTGTTTTATTTTTTCAACAGCATCTTTAGTAATATTCCCAAATAAACCTCTAATTATTTGAACAACTGAAAATGTTTCGATAATTAAAAAAGCTAATGCCCAATTCCATATATTTCTCATACCAAACCAAATAGGACCTAAGATTCCTGCATATAAATTAAATGAAAATGAGAATGTGGGTTTACTTCCGATTTTTTGGAACTCTTTAATATAATATTCTGGATTTGACTTTACAAAATCAGTAATTAGCTCAGATCTACTAGGATTATTTATTTGTTTATTCTCCATCTCCACCCTCTATTACAGCTTTTAAAAGATCTGATTGTGTAATCACTCCAACATTTTTTTGCTCATTATTTTTAACAACTAATGGCTTATCCTTTGATTTTGAAACTTCGATTAATTTACTAAGCAATTCATGCTCATATACACTTTGTAAATTTTCTTCCAACTTACCATTTGAATTTTCATAACTTTCAATTGTCTGCATGATTGTTTTTGCCTGAACAACTTTGAGTCTAGAAATTCCTTTAACAAAGTCTGCAACATATTCGTCGGCTGGATTAACAACAATTTGTTCTGGACTTCCAATTTGAATAACTTTTCCATCTCTCATGATTGCAATTCTATGTCCTACTCTTACCGCCTCATCTAAATCATGGGTTATAAAAACTGTCGTCTTTTTCATCTGTTTTGAAAGTTTGATAAATTCTGATTGAAGTTGTCTTCTAATAAGTGGGTCTAATGCACTAAAAGGCTCATCCATTAAAAGAAATTCTGGATCAGCAGCTAATGCCCTTGCAAGTCCTACCCTTTGCTGCATTCCTCCAGATAATTCATGAGCAAATTTATTACCCCAACCTTGTAATTCAACTATTTCTAAAATTTTATTAGCTGCATCTAAACGATCATTTTTACTTACGCCTCTTATTTCAAGAGGCATTGCAATATTATCTACTACTGATCTATGAGGCATAAGCGCAAAGTTTTGAAAAACCATGCCTATCTTTTTATTTCTTAGTTCTTGTAAATGGTCACGATCAAGCTGCATTACATCTTGACCGTTTATCAAAATCTTTCCCGATGTAGGTTCTAAAAGTCTATTTATATGCCTGACTAGTGTGGATTTTCCACTACCAGATAAACCCATCACACAAAATATTTCTCCTTGATTAACATCAAATGAAACATCTGATACACCAATAACTGAGTTATATTCTTCTAAAGCTTCAGTTTTTGAAATTCCTTTATTTTGGATTGCATCCAATGCTTCGGTAGAAGTATTGCCAAATACTTTCCAAACATTTTCAATTTTTATAGCTGAACTCGATGAATCCATTTTTATCTTACATTATAGGAAAATATACTCGGCAATTTAAGATTGCCGAGTATAAATTTTGATTTAGATTATAGTCCTAACCAACCGTCTACAGTTGATTTATTTGCTTCCATCCAAGCTCTAGCAACAGCAGCTGGATCTTTTTTCTCAACTGAAACTGCATAAGCCATCGCAGAAACATCATCAGCTGTTAATTGAAAATTCTTAAAGAATTCTACAATCGCTGGTGACTGACTCTCTAAAGAAGTAGCCCAACCGATTTGGATTTGCTTAAGAGCATCTTTTGATGCAACATAAGATTTCTTGTACCAGTCAGCATCTGCTTTAGGTTGAATCATTTTATATTTTGCAGGATCATATTTTGGTTCTGTTAACATCACTACGTCAGCCATTCCCCAAATTGCATGAGGTTTGTAACAATAGAATGCATAACCTTCACCTTTTTTGATTGAATCTAATACTCTTGCATTTTTAACTGCTTCAGCAGCTCTAACTGCTTCAATACCAGCATCATATAAACCATAGTCTCTTAATTTAACTTGGTTTACATTTGCAGAAGCCCAACCATCAGCACCAATCCAAAACTCACCTTTTCCGTTGCCATCGCTATCCATAGCTTTAACAACTTCAGGTCTTGCTAAGTCTTCAATTGCCGTAATGTTCATTTTTTTAGCAAACTGTTGTGAAACACAATAACCTTGGTTTCCTTCATAAGGTTTACTACTTAATTTTAAAGTTCCTTTTGGAACTAAATCATTTGTGTAAGCTTCTTGGTTTGGTAACCAAATGTCAGGATGTACATCAATTTCACCTTTTCCTCTATCAATCGCTGCATAAATTGCAGTATTGTTTCCTGGAACAAGCTCAGCTTCTCCACCCATTTTGTCTGTAACAACTGCAGCTAATAAGTTTGCAATAGCTGTGGCACCTGTCCATCCTGGATCTCCAATTTTAACTTTTTCTGCTTGTGCAGAAAAGATTGATAAAACTGAGATTAATCCAGCTACAAGTGTAGTTTTAATTATTCGCATATTATCTCCTTTTAAATTTAAAAATTAAGCTTAACGCGAATTGAGATAATGAGTCAAAGAAAATTGAGGTCTATATATTGTTGTATATATTAGAATTATTATAAAGAACTAGTCTGGATTTGAAGTAAGAGTTTTTATTTCTAAAATATTTTCATTAGGATCTTTTACAAAAAAAGTCTCCTGTTCATACTTAGTTCCTTTAAATCTTAAATAAGGCTCATCATAATATTTAGTACCACTATCTTTTAATCTTTGCTTAAGAGCATCAAAATCTTTTCTAGATAAATGAACTCCAAAATGTGGAACTGACACATTACCCATATCCACATCATGTCTTTCATTGTCTAGCTTGTGTTCACTTTTATGAAGAGTAAGTTCGTTGCCCCAAAAATCAACGTCAGCCCATTCTTGTGCAGAATTATCTAATCTACATCCTAAAGTTTCGCTATAAAATTTCTTTGCTACTTCTAAGTCTCCACAAGGTATTGCTAAATGAAAACAATTAGTATTTTTATACATAATAAGACCTTTAATATAATAAATTAATCACTATATAAAGCCTGTTTTTAACACAAAATCAAAAAAAAAATAATAATGAGCGATTTTTTACAATCAATAATTGATAGAGATCCTGCAGCAAAATCTAAATTAAGTTTAATATTAACTTACCCAGGTGTTAAAGCAGTATTCTTTCACAAACTAGCAAACTTTTTTAGTACTGCTAAATTTCATTTAATTGCAAGAATCATTTCTCAATTTTCAAGATTCTTAACTGGAATTGAAATTCACCCAAATGCAAAAATTGGAAAAAATTTATTTATAGATCATGGGATGGGTGTTGTTATTGGTGAGACATCTGAGATTGGTGATAACGTAACTATTTACCATATGGTTACATTAGGCGGTATTGCTCCAAGTATTAATTCAAATGACCAACGAAATATGAAAAGACATCCTACTATAAAAGAAGATGTAGTTATTGGTTCAGGTGCACAAGTATTAGGTCCTGTAGTCGTTGGCAAAGGTGCTAGAATTGGAGCAAATGCAGTTATTACTAAAGATGTTTCAGAAAATGCTGTAATGGTTGGAATTCCTGCAAGAAGTGTTGGAATAGCAGATAGTGAATTTAAACCTTATGGAATTACGTCTGATAGTGATAAAAAATCAGATAATGAGTAATACCCAAAACGATTTTATTTCTGGAATAGGAAATACTCCATTAATTAAACTCAGAGCAGCCTCTGAAATTACTGGGTGTAACATTTATGGAAAAGCAGAATTTTTAAATCCTGGAGGATCTGTAAAGGATAGAGCTGCACTTGCTTTAATAAAAGATGCACAAGAAAAAAAATTGATTTCTAAAGGTGGGACTGTTGTTGAGGGAACAGCTGGTAATACAGGAATAGGTTTGGGTCTTTTAGGAAATTCTCTTGGTTATAAAACAATAATTGTAATGAATGACAATCAAACACAAGAGAAAAAAGATTTACTTAGAAACCTTGGAGCTGAATTAAGATTAGTTCCACCTAAGCCTTATAAGGATGATAACAACTTTGTAAAAGTAGCAGCGAGACTTGCAGACGAACTAAGACCTACAAATAATAACGGGGTTATTTGGGCTAACCAGTTTGATAATACTGCAAATGCTAAAGGACATTATGAAGGCACAGGTCAAGAAATCTGGGAACAAACCGATGGTAAAATTGATGGTTTTGTTTGTTCTTCAGGTACTGGAGGCACAATTTCAGGTGTTAGCAATGCTCTGAAAGAAAAGAATAAAGATATAAAAATTTATTTATCAGATCCAAAAGGTTCAGCTCTTTATAATTACATTAAAAATGGTGAACTTAAATCGGAGGGTGGTTCAATTACTGAAGGTATTGGTTCGAGTAGAGTGACTGCTAACTTTGGTGAGGCCAAAATTGATGACGCATATTCAATTGATGACCATGAGGCTCTGCCTATTCTATATGATTTAATTCAAAACGAAGGTTTAAGCCTAGGTACAAGCTGTGGGATAAATATTGCAGGAGCAATTAGAATGGGGAAAGAGTTAGGGCCAGGAAAAACTATTGTAACTATTCTTTGTGATAGAAGTGACAAATACGCAACTAAAATGTTTAATAAAAAATTTTTAGAAGAAAAAGGTTTGCCGATACCTAATTGGTTTTAAATATAAATTTTATCAGCTAATCCGTAAGTAAGAATAGCACTTAAAATCGTAAGTACTCCAGCAGCTATTACACCTTCACTGTTAGTCTTTTCAGTGTGTCCAAGTTTATTTATGTAAATGGTATAAATACCGAATATTAAGTACATTAAATTTTGAACAAATACTAAATTAAAGAACGCCCAAGTTCCATTTACCCCACCATCTCTAACAAACATAATATAAAGAGCCATTAAGAAAGACCCAACAAAAGGAGCTCCAAAAAATCTTGTAATCACAGCTGCCGAATGATCGATGTTATATTGATCCATAAAACTCTTTGTTCCAACTATAGCTCTAAAAGCATAAACAGCATAAACAAGGAAATGAACAATAAAAATTATTAGATAAACAATTCCGTTGAATTTTTCGATCATATATAATTATTATCAAATATTTAGATTAAATAAAACAGCATAATCAGCATTTTTATGCTCTGAAATTGCATAACTGTCGCGCGCTATAAACACGAGTGACTCCTTAACAATTATGTAACAGTGTTATGTTAAATAACTTTAAGGAGGTAAAAATGAAAAAAATTTTATTTTTAATAATATTTTTAACGATCTCAAATTACTCGTTAGCAGAATCAGGAAAATTTAATGCTGCTGGAGCAGGATCATGGTCATTAAATGCGATGGATGCTGGAAACGGAAACATGAGTATTACTTATGATGGTAATGCTGGACTAATGGATAAAGAACCTGGAAGTATTTTTGATAAATCTACTATGCATTGCATTGGTGGGTTAACATTGGTAGCTGGAAAGTTTGATGATGAAACGGGTATGTGTACTTTTTATCTAATGGATGGAGAAAAGGTTTACATAAATTACAAAGGTAAAGGAACTGGTGGTCAAGGTGGAACTGGTACTTTTGTTATTATTGGTGGAACTGGGAAATATGAAAATATTACTGGAAGCGGTTTCTCAAGCAGACAAAATATCAGAGGTAAAGCTGGTATGGCTCACTCTATGAATCAAATGAGTGGGGAGTACACTTATTAAAAAGAATAATAAAATAAAAAAAAGGAGAAAAAAATGAAAGATATATTGGTAGTAGGAAAATTAAAAGAAGGAGCCTTTGAAAAGTTTATGGGCTTTATGCAATCAGATGAGGGTATGGCTGAAAGAAAAAAAGTTGCAGATGTAACAAAAACAATAGCTAGTGTTTCACCTGATAAATCAACAGTAATGTTTAAAATTGTAGTTCATGACATGGCAGCACTTCATTCATTCATGGATGGATCAAATCCAGTTTCAAAACCTATATTTGATGAAGTAATGACTGGTTATGAAATTTACGAATTAGCTAAAGTTTAATAGAAGAACTGAGGCTACAAAAGCTGACTAATCTCTGATAGACTTTGTAACTAAATTATTAGTAACAAGGAGGAAAAATGGCTGGAATAGAAGTAAAAAGTTTTGATAAAGCAGATGAAGTAAATGATAATTTTAATAATGCTAAAATTGAAGCAGTCAAAGTTGGAAACCAAAGATTGATGAAACTTACTTTGCAACCTGGTTGGCAATGGTCAAAAGATATAAAGCCAACAGTTGGTGGTGAAAGCTGTCAGGCTACACACCTTGGTATAATTATCTCAGGTGCTGTTTGTGCAAAACATAATGATGGAACTGAACTAACTTATAAAGCTGGTGATGCATATTCAATACAACCAGGTCATGATGGATGGGTTGTTGGA
The DNA here is from genome assembly GCA_902635845.1 of uncultured Pelagibacteraceae bacterium. Classification (GTDB taxonomy): domain Bacteria; phylum Pseudomonadota; class Alphaproteobacteria; order Pelagibacterales; family Pelagibacteraceae; genus Pelagibacter. The sequence goes on from CACPPK010000001.1 coordinate 50,859, forward strand.
GATAAACCAGCAGTAGTATATGAATTTCATGGAATGTGGGGTGAATAATGTCAAAATTTTATGTAATTGGAAAGGCAAGTCCTGAGTTATTAAAAAAAATGCATGCTGACCCTGCTGCAGATAGAGGTGCAGTAATGAAATCCATGTGTGACAGCTTAGGAGTAAAAGCTATAAGTTACGAATGGTTAAGAGGACGTTTTGATGTTCTTTTCTGTGTTGAAGGTGATTACGAAAGTGTTCTTGCTATGAAAGTAACTGTTTTAAATAGTGGAATGATGTCAGATCTAATGGTTCATGAAGTATTTGATTACAACAGTGCATTTAAAAAGGCAGCTGATGTTTCAAAAAGTTATAAAAAACCAGGTGAATAAATAGAAAGGAATAATATGTCTATATTAGAAAAATATAGTGCTGCTTTGAAAAATAAAGATGAAGCAGTAATGAATGAGCTTTTGCATGATGATTTTAAATTCATAATGCACAAGTCAGGAAATGTTTTAACCAAAAGTGATGTTATCAAATGGGCGATGAGTGGTGATATTAATCAAGATAAGGTTAGAATTGTCTATGAAAATGACGAAGTTGGTATTCATCATGCGTTTGTAACATTTAACGATGGTAATGTTGAGGCGGTAATGGCAGTTTATAAATATGACAATGGAAAAATTGTTAGTTTAGAAACTGGTGCTACACCAATGCCAAAATAAGTGAGTGAAATTGATTTTTATTTTTCGATAGGTAGTACTTACACCTATCTTTCTGTAACTAGAATACTTGATGTTGAAAAACAGCATCAAGTAAAATTTAATTGGAAACCCTTTTCAGTTAGAGCAATTATGAAGGAAATGAATAATATCCCATTTCCAAAAGACAAAATTAATAAAGTCAATTACATGTGGAGAGATATTGAGAGACGTGCAGAGGGATATGGTTTTTTTGCTAAGACACCAGTTCCCTACCCTTTATCAGAATTCGATTTAGCAAATCAAATAGCAATCTTTGGTTTTGAAAAAGGCTGGGGAGAAAAATTTGTAATGCTGAGTTATAAAAAATGGTTTCAAGAAGGCAAAGAACCTGCAATTGAACCTAGTATTTCTGAGGTTTGTAATGAATTAAATTTAAATAAGGATGATATAATATCAGAGGCAAAATCAGAAAATATAGAGGCAAAATATAACGAAAACACAAATTCAGCTCGTGAAAATAAAATTTTTGGTAGTCCATCTTTTATAGTTAAAAATGAAATCTTCTGGGGAGATGATAGAATGGAAGATGCTATTAAATGGTCTCTTAAATAATTCTATAAATTCTTTTAAAATTCATTTAAAGTCATTGTATGAGTCTTGCTAGTTCATATTTATTTTTAGGTATTGCAGTATTTTTGGGTGTTACTTCAAACAGTTTTGCAAAAAGTGCTGAGGGTTTTACACTATTTGTTCCAAGTTTAATTACAGCAATTACAATTGTATTGTGTATGTATGCACTTTCATTAGTAATGAAAAATATTCCTATGGGAATTACTTACGCTTCCTTTGCAGGTTTAACAATTATTGCAACTGTAGTGGTTGGAGTAATTAGATTTAATCAAGTACCTAATTTATACTCATTAATTGGTTTAGCTTTTATTATTGTTGGTGTTTTCATGGTCAACTTGTTAGGTAATAATTAATTATGATTTCAAAAAAATACGCCCAAACTTTATTTATGATTTTAATGTCTTTAGGTATGAGTGTTATTATGAGTGGTGTAGTTGTAGCTGTAAATACAGGTATCTCAGATGGTTTCTTTTTTAGATGGGGATATTCTCTAATGTTTGCATATCCAATTGCTTTAATTGCTGCATTTACATTAGCGCCTTTAATAAGACCTTTAGTTAATAAAATTGCATCAAAAGAATAATCATGAAACCATTATTAGGATATTTATTTTTAGCTAATGGAATAATTTTTGGTATCGCATCAAATAGTTTTGCAAAAATTTCCGAAGGATTTACAAAACTAACTCCTTCTGTTCTATGTATTTTGTTTATGTGTATTACAATGTTTTCTATTGCAAAAGCCATGTCAGCACTACCAGTTGGATTTGCCTACTCTACTTACAGCGGCTTAACAGTAACTGGAGTTGTCCTTTTTGCTGTTTTAAAATTTAACCAAGTACCTAATTTTTATGGAATTATTGGAATTATTTTAATTATAATTGGTGTAGTAATGGTTAATTACCTTGGTCGACTAAACTGATACTTTTTTAAAATTTCTGGAAGCTCATGACTTCCATCTTCATTTAAAGGTAGCTCATATTCGTTTACAACTGTGCTGGTATCTAAAGGTGAGTATAAATGAGGATACATATCTCCATTAGATGCTTGTTCCCATAATAAATGTTCAAGCTTAAAAGCATTTACTCTTAATAAAACTAAATTTTTCTTTTTGGGGTAATGTTTGTTTAAAGTTTCTTTTACCTGATCCTCCTCTGAAAAATGAATATATCCATCTTTAAGATCTTTGTCTGACCCACCATAGGTTCCAGATTGTTTAGCTTTTTGCCATTCATCTTTATCAATAACTTTAAAAATAAATTCTAAATTCATTTTACCAAGAAGAATTTGGGCCTTTTAAAAATTCTATTTCTTCCTCTGTAGACTCTCTTCCTAAGATTTCATTTCTATGAGGATATCTATGAAATTGTCTAACTACTTTTGTATGATCTTGCCAAAATTTTTTTATTTCATTGTAACCTTCGTGCTCTCTTAAATATTTATTTAACAAATAATAAGCCATTTCATGATCACTAATTTCTTCACTGTGAATAAGTGGTAACAACATAAACAATCTTTGATTTACATTCATAGCTTCTAAATAACCAGAATAGACCGCATCATTAACAATTAATCTAGTTTTTTGATCTTGAGCAAAAGATTTTTTATCATTTCTGAACATATTACGAGAGAACTGATCAAAAAGTATAACTAAAGCTAAACAGCTCATGGGGTTGTCCTGCCAATCATCATATTCATTTTGGCAAGCAAGTTCATAATCTTTTAAAAAATTATCTCTAATTTTTTGATCAAACTTTATATCTTTTTTGAAACGCATCTCAGAAGGAGTTTCTTTAAACCAGAAATCTAGAATAACTTGTGCTCTTTCTGATATCATTCAGCTAATGGTTTTAATAATTTTAGAATCTTTTTGTGATTAGCTTTATTATTTGAGACAATAATATTTCCCCCAACAACAGGATTTTTGTTGCCCCAAGTAGTTACTATCGCTCCACTTGCTCTCACGATTGGCATAATCGGGTGAATATCCCAAATCTTATTTGCACATTGTGAAACCATTTCAAGTCTACCTTCTGCTAATTGGCAATATGTCAATGCATCAAAACAAGGAAATTGCATTCGTTTAATAAATTTTTTAATTTTAGATTGCTGTTTTAAAGTTAATTGATTATGAAAAGCAGCAGCTAATTTTGCGTTAGCAAAATTTAATTTACTATTAACTTTAAGTTTTCTTTTTTTATTATTTTCAAAAACATACGCTGTATTTTTGTTTACATTTAAATAATATTTTCTCATTTTAGGAAAATTTGCTAATCCTAAAACTGGTTCTCCATTATAGTTTAGTGAGATTAAATTGCTCCAACTAGGATTACCTACAACATATGATCTGGTTCCATCAATTGGGTCAATTACCCAGGAAAACTCACTTTTAGTATTTTTATGACCATACTCCTCACCTATAATTTGGTGATTTGGAAATTTTTTTGAAATTTTAGATCTTATAAATTTTTCAAATGCTTTGTCAGATGTGGTTACTGGGTCATAACCTTTACCTTTCATCTTATTAGTTATCTTGAATGGTTTATCTAACTTAGCGTAGTAAAATCTTGTTAAATCTTTAGCAAGTTGATTTAAAAAGCTTGCATATATTGGATATTTTTTTGTATCAAATTTTTTCACAGAGAACTCTTACTATTTAATTTATGTTGATTAAAGTTAAATTTTAAATAATCCTTGGCTATGTAGTATGAAAATTGAGCTGATTAAAAACAAGGTTTATTTTAATAATGGGTCTGAGAAAAAAGAAATTCACCCATTCTGGTTACGCGAAAGGGCAAATGGTGAAGAATATTTGGATAAAGGAACTCAGCAAAGACTTTTTGATCCTACTTTTCTAAGTAATGATGTTTCAATAAATAACGCCAACATTAATGAAAAATATTTAGAAGTTGATTTTAATGACGGTGTTAATTCAAAACTAGAAATAGATAAAATCGCTTCTGAGTTTTCTAAAGAAGATATTGTAATTAGGTCTATAGAAAAAACTAAATGGGACTCCACTCTAAAAAATATTAAAAATTTCGAATACCAGGAAAATTTTTATGAGAGTAAAGAAATGCATGATTTACTTGTTTCATTTTATAAATATGGATTTGTTATAGTAAAAAATATTCCAACATCAAAAAATTACATCGTAGAATTTGCAAATTCTATAGGAAGTGTTCGAAGAACAAATTTTGGTGAATATTTTGACGTAAAATCTAAACCTGATCCTAACGATCTTGCTTATACATCTTTAGCTTTGGCACCTCATACAGATAATCCTTATAGAAATCCTGTACCATGTATTCAGCTTTTACATTGTATTGAAAGTAAAGTTTCTGGTGGGTTATCAACATTGGTAGATGGTTATACAGTTACTGAAGATTTAAAAAATGAATACCCAGAATTTTACAAAATATTAACAGAGGTAAAAGTAAGATTTAGATTTATTGATAAAGAAGTTATCTTAGAAACAATTTCCCCTTTAATTGAATTAAATGATGATAAAAGTTTCAAGCAAGTAAGATTTAGTCCCAGATTAGACTATGTTCCAATTTTAGAAAAAGAAAAATTAGATCTTTACTACCAAGCAAGAAAAAAAATATCTGAAATGTATAATTCAGATAAGTATAGAATTGAATTTAAACTTGAACCAAAAGACTTAATGATGATGGATAATCATAGACTGCTCCATGGAAGAACAGCTTATGAAACAAAGGAAGGTGAGAGATTTTTACAAGGTTGTTACATTGATTACGATAGTACTGAAGGAAAACTTAGACACCTAAAAAGGAAGTTTAATCTTTAAATAAATTATTTATTTGTGTTTCAGCTTCTTTGATTGATTTTTCATAGTCTAGTGCCATTTGGTCTGCACTGATTATATCTACTTTTTCGATACCAAAGAAGTTAAGAATAAATTTTAGCCAAGGAGTTAAAAAATCTTCTGAGCTATTTAATTTTGTTCCTCCAGAAGTAATAACTAAATAAGCATGTTTGTTTTTTAATAATCCTTCTCTTCTCCCATTTGGTTTAAATCTAAAAGTTTCACCTATACGAGCAGCTAAATCCGACCAAGCTTTAAGAGTTGCTGGAGGTCCATAATTATAAATTGGTGCTGAAATTATTATGATATCACTTTCTTTTAATTCTTTTACAAGCTTGTCAGAAAGCTCAAACATTTTTTTATGTTCTTCTGTTTGATCTTTTTCATCAATGTTCATTCCAGATTCTGTAAGCCCACTTACAAAAAGCATCTCATCATCTAAATCTCTATAAATTACTTCATCTTCTGGTTTTTTAATTTTATCTAATAGTTTTTTTGCTAAAGCTCTTGAGGTAGAGCCTTTTTTTCTAGCACTGGAATCTATTTGATAAATCTTCATTAATACTTTTTATCCGAATTTTTGCATAAATGGAAAGATTTCAATTATATAAAATCCTATTGCTTGTAATTGATTAGTTAAAATTAAAATACCTGTAACTAAAAGAGTTATTCCACCAATTTTTGAAATTAAATTTATATTTTTCTTAAAATTTTTAGAAAATAATAAGAACCTTTGAATTAAGTATCCAGACAAAACAAAAGGAATAGCAAGACCTAATGAATAAGAAATTAACAAGATTACAGCTCTTGATAAAGTTTCTTCAATAGATGCTAAAGCTAAAATTGAACCTAAAATTGGACCAATACATGGTGTCCAGCCAAAACCAAAAGCAACACCTATAACATATGGAAAAAGAATATTTCTTGATTCTTTTGCATCAAACCTTTTTTCAAAATTTAAATATGGAATATTGATAATTCCAATTAATTGAAGCGAAAAAATTATAATAATTACTCCGGCTGAAATTCTTAAAACTTCTGAATTTTGTAATAGCGCCTGTCCCAAAAAAGATGCTGATGCACCTAAAAGAACAAATACAGTTGAGAACCCTAAACAAAATAAAATTAATGGAAAAAAATTGATTTTTTTTTGGTTTAAAATTTCTTGTAATGATTGACCAGAGACATAAGAAATATATCCAGGTATTAACGGTAGAACACATGGAGACAAAAAGCTTATAAGTCCTGCCCCAAAAGCTATTAAGTATTCAAACATTTATCCAGTATTTTTCATTGCTGCAGAAATACCTGCAATCGATGTCATCAAAGCATCTTCAAGAAATTTTTTATCTAAACTTTTATATTTTTTGTTTGTTAATTTATTCATTACATTTGCCTGAAGTATATTTAACATCTCAGTATAATTATTTCTTATAAATAAAGACTTTCTAAATTCTTTTCTCTCTTTTACTACTTCTTTAGGGGTAATTTTATTATGCAATTTGACCAGTACCTCAAATTGATATCTTAATTTCTTACCAATTCTCTTTAATGAAGCATCAGCTAAATTGTTTTCATAAATAACTGATATTTCTGGATCAACCTTGGAAATTACCATATCTAAAATATCCATCGTTGATACAAAATATGGCCAATTTCTTTCCATATCAGTCATTGTTCTTTTAAACTTTTTAATTGATCCGTACCTCAATGCTTCAGTTGTACCAAGCCAAGCGGGTAACATTAATCTAATTTGTGTCCAAGCAAACACCCAAGGGATAGCTCTTAAACTTTGAATATTATCAACATTCTTTCTTTTGGTTGGTCGTGATCCAATTGCAAGTTTTCCTAGTGATTTATGTGGCGTAACTGTTTTGAAGTAACGAATAAAATCCTCACTTTGATTTAAGTATTTTCTATATGAGGATGTTGAAATTTCTGACATTTTTTGAATCAAATCACGCCAATTTGATTTTGATCTTGGCGGTGGATTTAAAGAAGCATCCATTACAGAGCCAATATAACTACAAAGGTTATATTCAGCCAAAGGTTTATAACCATACTTTTGTTGAATTACCTCTCCTTGATCAGTAATTCTAATTTTACCATTAACAGTTCCTGAAGGTTGTGATTTTAAAGTAGCCTGAATAGGTCCACCTCCTCTTCCTGGAGATCCACCTCTACCATGGAAGAAAACAAGATCTATTTTATATTTTTTAGCTAAACTTCTAAGCTCCTCTTGAAGTTTATATTGATGCCAACTTGCAGATAATTTTCCAGCATCTTTACTAGAGTCAGAATATCCAATCATTACTTCCTGCTTTGAATTAATCATTTTTCTATACCATGAAAGTTTGAATAAATTTGTCATTACAAAATTAGCATTTTTTAAATCATCCAAAGTTTCAAAAAGTGGCACAACTCTTAATAAATTTTTGTTTTGTGCCTGCATTTGTAAAAAATAAACAGATAAAATATCAGATGCCGTTGAGGTCATTGATATTACATATGCACCTAGGCACTCAATTGGTGTTTTTGATATCTGTTTGAAAGTATTCCAAACTTCTTTATTTTCTTTATCTTTTATTTTTATTTTATCTACAAAAAATTTTTTTTCTTTTATAGATTTATTTAATAATTTTACTTTTTCAATTTCAGTTAAAGAAGAATATTTTATATTTTTTTTCTTTTTAAAAATTTCGTTTAAAAGTTTTTCATGTCTATCTGCCTCTTGTCTTATATCTAATCTTGCTAAATTAATTCCGAAGCACCTGACTCTTCTCATTAAATCTAATAGGTCTGCATTTGCAATATACTCTCCTCGGTTTGCTTTTAAAGATTTTCTTACTTCTCTTAATGGAATAGTTATTTCATTTTTATTTTGAATTAATTTTTTTTCATCTAAATCTGCATCGTTATTTAAATGATTTTCAATCAATTGATGGGTTAGTCTTACCTTATCCCTAATTGGTCTCAAAAAAACTCTATAAGGTTCATAGCTGTTTCCTGTTGCTCTTTTAATTTTTGTAGAGCATTCTTCCATTGATAAATCTTGTATCAATTTAGTCAGTTCTTTCTCATATAATTTTGCAGCTTGCCATCTAGAAAATAAAATTACCTTCTTTGTAACTTCAGCTGTTACATTAGGATTTCCATCTCTATCTCCCCCCATCCATGATCCAAATTGAATTGGATTAAAATCACGCGGCAAATCTTTCTTTAAATTTTTTCTAAATATGTCGTTAAGTCTTTTATAAACTTTAGGAATGGTGTCCCATAGACTATCCTCGATAACAGCTAAACCCCACCTTGCTTCATCTAATGGAGATGGTTTAGTCCTTTTTAGTTCATCTGTTTTCCATATTATTGCAATTTCCGAGTAAAGCTTTCTATCTAATTCTATAATCTTAGATGGATATTTTTTATAAAGATGTCTTTGCTCCATAATTTCAATTAAATTGGCATATTTTTGAATTAAAGTTCTTCTTTTTACTTCAGTAGGATGAGCGGTAAGTACAATACCTATATCAAGTTTTGTGGCTTGTTCGTAAATTTTTTTATCCGGAATTTTTTTATTTTTAAATAAACTTTCTATTATATCTTCAATGAAAAGATTTTGATTTTTACTTTTAAAATATGGATTTTCAAATTCATTTAATTTTCTAGATGCATCTAATGACTCAGCTAAATTCATTAAATTTAAAATATGTGAAAATGCTCTTGTTAATTTAAACGTATTTTTAGGAGAAAGTTTTTTTACTTCTTTCGAAATTTTTGAAAAAATTTTACTTTTATTTTTATCTGATAAAGTATTTTTTGATAATAATCTAAATTTTTCAACAATTTCAAAAAAAACTGAACCTTCCTGATCTTTAATTACTCTTCCAAGAAAAGTTCCTAATAATCTAATATCTTCTCTTAAAAGCTTTGTTGGTATTCGCTCATAGTAAAGATCTCTTTTCTTCATTACTTATAATAAATTTTTTTTGTAAAACTCCTCTTACATTTGTTTTTACACTAAAAAAGAATCCTGAATATCTAAATTTTCGCAGATCTGCTTTGCTCATCCCTTTTGTTGCTGTTGAAACGTAAAGTTCTTTAGTATTTTTACCGCCAAATGCACAATTGGTTATATTTTTTGCAGGAAACTGAATTCTATGAATTAATTTTGCTTTTTGATTGAAAACAGAAACACAAGCACCATGAAAATGAGCTACCCATAAATTTTTATTTTTATCTAAAGTCATACCGTCAGGTGCTCCATTTTTAATAGAGAATTTTTTAAATATTTTTTTACTTACTATTTTGTTATTTTTATTAATCTTAATTTTATAGATAGTTTTTTTTGCGCTATCTGTGTGATAAAAATTATGCTGATCAATAAATGCTGGTCCGTTAGTAATTCTGTAATTTTTATCAACTTTTATTAATTTAAAATTTTTATCTAATTTATATAAAGAACCCTTTTCAATTTTTCTTTCAAGGTTGTCCATTGTGCCAAACCAAAGATTTCCAATAGGATCTGTTTTTCCATCATTGATTCTATTTAGTTTCAAGCTTGGTTCTATTTTAATTGATTTTAAAATTTTTTTGGATTTTAAATTTTGAATTCTTAATTCACCCTGAAGGCCTAAAATAAAAATATGATCTTTGATATGAGCAATAAAACCAATTTCTTTATTTACTTTAAAGATTTTCTTTTTTTTATTTTTAATATTGAAAGAACAAATTTTCTTTTTTTTAATATCTACAAAATAAATTGAATTATGTTCGCCAACCCACAATGTCCCTTCACCCAAAGTACATTTTATTTTCCAAAGAGGTTTTGGTTCTGAAGTTTTTATTTTATTCATTTACTTCAAACTCTTTTATAAAGACTTGATCAGGATTAATTCCTATACCCACATTATCTGTTACTGATGCAAAACCATTTTTGTTTTTAACTTGCTCTAAAATTGAAAATTCTTCTTTTGGCAAATCTGTGATAAAAATATTTTTTTCTGTTGTATCAAACTCAAGCATAGATTTAGATGGAAATAGTCCGCCTGGCATATCTGGTTGTGCTGTCAACAAATGAAGGTTAACCGCAATACTAACTGCAGAACCCCATACATGATTAATTACTGGTATAAAATTTGCTTGAGCTAATGCTGCAACTTTTAAATACTCCGTAATTCCACCTAGTCCACAAACCTCTGGTTGAGCTATATCAATACATTTATTAGATATTAATTTGTTCCAACCATATTTGGTAAATTCAGCCTCTCCTCCTGCAATGCTAGTAGAGATTTTTTGTTTTAATTCTCTGTAACCCTCATAATCTTCAGGGGCAACAGGTTCTTCAAACCAATAAATATCTAGTTCGTCTAAACCTTTTCCAACATAAAGAGCATCTTTCAAATTATAAGCGTGGTTGGCATCAACCATTAATTTAAAATCTTTTCCAACAGAGTCTCTTACAGACTGAACCAACTTTAAATCTTCTTTTGGACCTAATCCAACTTTCATTTTCATAGCTTTAAAATTTTTAGATTTTATTTGCTTAGACTCTTCTTTGAACAAGTCGACCAATTCATCGACTGATTTTTTTTGTAACATCATTCCGTACCCATAAACAGGAATGTTGTTATTACATTTACCACCAACAAGCTGATAAAGAGGAGAGTTTGTTTTCTTTCCAAGAATATCCCATAAAGCAATATCTACACCTGATAATGCTTGTATTGGCATGCCCTTTTGACCACTATCTCTTAAAAGATTGTATACTTTTTGCCAGATATGTTCTTTATTTAAAGGGTCTTCGCCAATTACTAAAGGCTGAATAACCTTTTCAACAATAAACTTGTTAGCTAAAGCTATATTTCCAGGACCAAAACATTCACCCCAACCCGTTATTCCTTCGTCTGTTTGAACTTCAACTAGATGAGCTGTACGATGTTTGTAATATTGTTGTGAATAACCAAGTTCTTTTTCTAACTCATATCTAAGTACATGACTTTTAATAGAAGTTATTTTCACAATTAATTATAAAGCAACTACCTTAGAGTTTTGCTCTCCTAAATTTTCAATTGATAATTTCATAGTATCACCTGCTTTTAAGAATTGTTGAGGTTTCATTCCCATACCAACTCCTGGGGGTGTTCCAGTTGTAATTATATCACCTGCTTGAAGAGACATATATTTACTCAAATAAGAAACAATTACATCGACATTAAATATCATTGTACTTGTATTACCTGTTTGCATTCTTTTTCCATTAACATCTAAACTCATCTTTAAATTGTTAACGTCTGCAATTTCATCTTTAGTAACAAAGTAAGGGCCGATTGGTCCATAAGTGTCGTGAGATTTTCCTTTAACCCATTGACCCATTTTTTCAATTTGCCATTCTCTTTCACTTACATCATTAACCAAACAATAACCTAAAATATGATCTTGAGCTTGGCTTTCAGAAATATGTTTTGTTTCTTTTCCGATAATAATTCCAAGTTCAACTTCCCAGTCTAATTTTTTAGATCCAGAAACTATTTCAACGTCATCATTAGGTCCAACTATACAACTAGTAGCTTTCATAAAAACTATTGGTTCAGAAGGTACATCAGCTCCAGTTTCAGCAGCATGATCAGAATAATTTAGTCCAATTGCAACAAATTTACCTGGCTTAGTAATACAAGATCCAATACGATCACTTGCTGATAATTCTGGTAAAGATGATAAATCAGCACTTTGTAATTTAGAAATAGTTTCAAAATTTAAATGATCAGGATTTAAATCTTTAACATGAGAACTTATATCTCTGATTTTGCCATCTTTATCTAAAACTGCTGGCTTTTCGCTTCCTTTTTGTCCTACTCTTAATAGTTTCATATTTATCCTTTTGTTATTTAATTATATTGAAATTCCACCATCAACATGAATTGTACTTCCTGTTGTAAATTTTGCATCATCGCTAGCTAAATAAACAGCCACAGCTGCTATTTCTTCTGCTGTACCTAATCTTCCCATAGGTTGTCTTGCTATAAAATCTTTTTTTGCTTGAACGGGGTCTGGACTTTGATTTACCCTATCTTGCCAAGAGGGTGAATAAACAGTACCTGGCGCAATTGAATTACATCTAATATTTTGTTTAACAAAATCTGCAGCGATAGCTTTTGTTAAACCAATCACCGCACCCTTTGTTGTTCCGTAAACAAATCTATTCGGAAAACCTTTAAAGCTAGATGCACATGAAGATATATTAATAATACTTCCACCATTCTGTTTAATCATTATAGGTAAAATAGCTTTGCACATAAAGTACATCGACTTAACATTTACATTAGAAGAAAAATCCCAATCTTTTTCATCACATTCCAATATTGTTCCATGATGAACAAATCCAACAGCATTAAATAAAACATCAATTCCATCTAAAGTTTTAGTAAACTCTAAAATTGCATTATTATCTGTTGAGTCTAACTTTTGAACTTTAATCTCAGGATATTCTTTGTTTAAATCAGCTAAAGTTTTATCATTTAAATCAGTAGCAATTACATGAGCGCCCTCTTTATGAAATGCTATTGCTGTTGCTTTTCCAATTCCTTGTCCTGCTGCCGTTACGAGAATTTTTTTGCCTTCTAATCTTCCACTCATTTTTTATTTATCCTTTCGATTTCATTATAAAGTGAACTATGATCAGTGTTTCCATGACCATTATCGACAAGAGTTTTATACATTTCTTTCACTAAATTTGAAATAGGTAAATGTGTATTATATGAATTTGCACACTCTAAAATGTTATTCATATCTTTTAAATGGGTAAAAGTTTTACCTTTTGGAGTAAAATCTTTATCTATCATTCTTTTTCCATGAGTTTGTAAAATTTTACTATCCGCCCAACCTCCAGAAAGAGCTTTAATTAATTTTACTGGATCAGCTCCAGCTTTTTCACATAAGGTTATCGCCTCCGCAACCGCTCCTATGGTAACCCCTACCACAATTTGATTTGCTAACTTTGAAACTTGTCCACTACCAATTGGTCCAACTAAAGTTGGATTTCCCATCGCTTTTAAAATATTTATAGAATTATCAAAGACACTTTGCTCTCCACCAACCATTATAGCTAATGAAGCTTCCTCAGCTCCAATTGTTCCTCCGGAAACCGGTGCATCTAAATAATTTACATTTTTTGATTTTAGACTATTTCCATATTTTGTTGCTGTCGTTGGTTTAACTGAACTCATATCAATAACGGTTGATCCAGATTTTAAATTGTCTAATAAATCTGAATTACTCATTATTGCATCAACAGCACTATCATCTGTTAACATTGTTATAATAAAGTCATTATCTTTAACAACTTCACCTAAAGTTTTTGATATTTCAGCTCCAAATTCTTTCAAAGGTTCTGCTTTATTAATTGAACGATTGAATACTTTTAGTTTAAAACCTGATTTTAATAAATTTTTAGCCATTGGCAGGCCCATAAGACCTGTTCCAATAAAGCCTATTTTCATCATGGTTTTGGTTTAAACTCGTGGAAGTTTTGCGTCATTGCTTCTGGGAAAAACATAACACATGCTAATACAATTAACTGAATAACTATAAATGGAGCGAAGCCTCTAAATATATCTGTTAATGAAATATGTGGAGGAGCAACCGATTTTAAATAAAAAGCGGCGGGCCCAAACGGCGGACTTAAAAATGAAACTTGCATATTTACGCAAAATAATATCCCAAACCAAATTGGATCAAATCCAAGAGCTATTACTATTGGTAAAAATACAGGCATTGCTAACAATACAATTCCAACCCAATCCATAAATGCTCCCATAATCAAAAACATTATCTGCATCATGAAGATTAAATACATTGGTTTTAAATCATAAGCCAAAATAGTTTCTGCTACATATTTAGGACCTCCAGCAAGAGAATAAGCACCTGCTAAAACTGTAGCACCAAAAGTAATTGTTAAAATAGTTCCTGATGCTTTGAAAGTTCTAGTTAATGCATCTTTAAATAAAAACCACGTAAGTTCTTTTCTCGCAAAAATTATAATTAATGTAGCAACTACTCCCATACCAGCTGCTTCTGTAATTCCTGTCATTCCAGAATAAATTGAACCTAATACAATTATTACAATACCAATAGGTGGTAAAAGACCTGGAAGGTATGACATTTTTTCTTTTAATGTTAAAGCTGGTTCATCACTTAAAGGTGCTAAATGCGGTTGTAATCTTGTACGAATTAAAATGTATGTAATAATTAAACCTGAAATCATTAAACCAGGAACAATGGCTTCTTGGAATAACATAGTAATAGAAGTCTCTGTTGTTAATCCATAAATAATTAAAACAATTGAAGGTGGTATCATTGTTCCCAGAGATCCTGATGCACAAATAATACCAATCGACATATCTTGATCATATTTTAATCTCAACATTTGAGGTAGTGCAATCAAACCTAATAAAACTATTTCTCCACCAATAATTCCGCTCATCGCCGCCATAATTGTTGCCATGATGGCAGTAACAACTCCTACTCCACCTCTAGTCTTTCTTAACCACGCATTTAAAGCGTCATAAAGATCTCTTGCGATGTTCGAACGTTCGAGCAAGGAGGCCATAAATATAAATAATGGAACAGATAAAAAGGAATAAGTGACAACAAGGGAATAGTATCTTGAAAGTAATATGCCTAATGCATGTTCACCTATGTATAAAAATACTAATACTGCACCCATAAAACCAGATGCAAAACCCATTGGAACACCTATAGATATAAGTAATAACAATCCTACTATAAGTATTATCGAAAGTGATCCTATATCCATTTTATTTCAATTCTTTAGAAGGGTCGTATTGTTTTTCTTTGGGATTTCTCCAGTCAATAATTAAATTATTTACAGATTGAACAGCAATAAGAAAAACACATAGAAGTGTTAGTGGCTTCATAGTAGCAGGAATTGGTGGATCCCAATAAGTTGCAAATCTCTCCCAATTTATAAATGATCTGTATGCATCTTCCATACCCCCATAAATTACAGCTGCTGCAAAAAGAACAATAATTAAAGTACTAATTAGGTCAAAAATTCTCTGTGTTGGTCTACTAACCCAATCATACAATAATACTATTCTAATATGACTTCTTAATCTTGTTGCATATATACCGCCAACTAAATAACAAACACCAGCAAGCCATAAACATAGTTCATTTGCCCACAAAGTTGGTTTAAACAATACATATCTCATAAAAATTTCATACATCATCACAATTACAATTACAGGAATTAAATATTTAATTGTGTGACTTAAAAATAAGGAAACTCTATCAATCCAGTTTATCGGAA
Source organism: uncultured Pelagibacteraceae bacterium (assembly GCA_902635845.1). Classification (GTDB taxonomy): domain Bacteria; phylum Pseudomonadota; class Alphaproteobacteria; order Pelagibacterales; family Pelagibacteraceae; genus Pelagibacter. The sequence goes on from CACPPK010000001.1 coordinate 66,330, forward strand.
AATCATCTTTACTCGCAACTTTTTCATTTTGTTCTTGTAATTCTTTATCGATCATTGCGTAAAAATTAAAGTAATTCGAAGGGCCTTTTCAGGCCCTTCAAAATTTTTTTTATTACATGATACCGTTAGCTTTCATATAAGCTTTGTGTATCTCGATAAGTGCCGCAGCTTCTGGAGATTTAGTCTTCCATTCTTCCCAAGCAGCTAAAGCAGCTTGTCTGAATTTAAGTCTATCTTCTCTAGACCAGTCGTGAAGAGTAACACCCATTTCATTTAAAGCTTTAACAGCTTCAGCGTTTTTTCTTTCAACTAAGCTAGTGATAGTTCTTCCAGCAATTTCTATCGCTGCTAACATAGCACCTTGTTCGTGCGCCTTTAACTTCTTCCATACTTTCGTATTACAAGCTAAATGGTCAGCTGGCATAGAGTGGAAACCTGGGTATGTAGCATATTTATTTTGCTCATAGTGTCCACCTGCATAGTTAGTAGCTAAAGATGAATAGTCAGCACCATCAATTAGACCAGTTTGTAAAGCAGTTGGAACTTCACCAAAGTCCATTACGATTGGCTTAGCACCTAATGCTGTAAAGATCATACTTTCCATTCCTGGAGGTGATCTAAATTTAAAGTCTTTTAATGAAGCAACATCTGGGATTGGTCTGCTAGATATTAAAGACTCGTGTCCTGGTATCCACCAACCAATTAATGTCATTCCATATTTGTTGTAAAGTGCATCAACAGCTTCTTGAGCTCCTGGGAAATTCAAGAATTCATATTGTTGATATGGATTATCGTATCCACCCATTACATCACCTGCGAATTGGAACGCTGCATTTTTACCAGTTTGGTAACCAGCACCAGTCATATCACAATCGATAATTCCAGTTTGTGCAGAGTTAAACACCTCAGCAGATTTACCTGTTACTGATGATGAGTAGAACATTTCTACTTTTAAGCTTCCGCCAGAAAACTTCTCTACGTTTTTAGCGAATTGAGCAGCAACTTCACCATTTGGTGAACTAGCTGTAAAGTGTGTTTCAATCTTTAAAGTCTTTGCATTTGCAGAGCCAAATAAAGCAACTGAAACAATAGCTACAGCTGCTATAGTTTTAGATATAAGTTTAAACATTATCTTCCTCTCGTTTATGTTTTTTTTGAAAGTTAACCATAAATGATTTTTGAGATCAATAATTTCGTTTAATTTTTATATATAGAAATTATATATATTTATTGAACTGACAACTTATAGTTGTTCTAAACAACTTCTGAAATAAGAGGTTTTTTACTGAAATAACAATAAATATTATCCACTGCCATCATACTCATTGCCAATCTAGTCTCATGAGTCGCACTACCGATATGAGGTAGAACAAAACAATTATCTAATTTTAAATATCTTTTATCTAAATTTGGTTCATTATTGAAAACATCTAATCCTGCTGCATAAATTTTTTTATTTTCTAATGCATCTATCAATGCATCATCATCAATAGTTGATCCTCTTGAAGTATTAATAACTACAGCATGCTTTGGTAACAAACTTATTGTTGATGAATTAAGAATATGTTTGGTCTCAGCTGTTGCAGGTGTATGTATACTAACAAAGTCACATTCTGGTAACATTGTCTTTATATCAGAATAATATTTTGCACCATCTTCTAGATCATCAGAAAGTTTATTTCTATTGTAGTAAATTATCTTCATACCAAATGCTTTAGCAGATTTTGCAGCCATTCTACCGATACGACCCATACCAATGATACCTAAAGTTTTACCTGTAACAGAATTTCCAATCATAAATTTAGTTAAATCTGGTTTTTGATTTTTCCAATCATCGGTTCTAACTAAATTGTAAGCTTCACCAATTCTTCTAGATGCAGCTAAAATTAAAAGGATTGTAGTTTCTGCCACTGCATCATTTAATACATTTGGAGTATTTGTTACTTTTATTTTTTTTTCCTCAGCTGATTTAATTGAAATATTGTCATAACCTACACCAACTTGAGCTATAATTTTCAAATTCCCATTTAAATTATTAAAAAAGTTTTTACTAATTTTATCAAAACCTGTTGAAATCATTCCGTCATATTCATTAACAATTTTTATTAATTCGCTTTCTGGAATGGGTTCATCTTTTGGATTAAGTGTTGCCTCAAATTCTTTTTGAAGTTTTTCTTCTGCTAAATCTGAGATTTTTCTAGAAACTAATATTTTTGGCCTCATATTAGTGAGAATCTCTTGGTAAACCTTTGGTGTGAGATACGTCTAAATATTTGCCTCGAGAATTAATGCATGCACCATCATCCAATTGACCAACAGTGTTTCTAAATATTTCCTGCCAAGGAGTTTGATTATTTGGTTTAAATACTTTTTTATTTTTTCTTCGTTTTTTAAACTCAGCTTGAGAAATCAATAAATCAACTCTTCTTTTATTTAAGTCTATTTTTATTTTATCGTAAGTTTTAACAATTCCAAGATCTCCACCTACTGCAGACTCTGGTGAAACATGTAAAATTGATGGACTTTCTGATGTTCCACTTTGTCTTCCATCACCCAAAGTTGGTAAATGTCTTATTCCTTTTTTTAATAATCTATCTGGTGGTTGCATGTTAACTACTTCAGCTGATCCAGGATAACCAACGGGTCCACAGCCTCTAATAATTAATAGAGAGTTTTCATCTATTTTTAACTTCTTATCATTAAGTCTTTTGTGATAATCCTCAGGACCTTCAAAAACTATTGCTTTACATTCAAAAACATTTGGATGTTTAGGATTTGATAAATATTGATCTCTAAATTCTTTACTGATTACAGATGTTTTCATAATAGCAGATGAGAAAAAGTTGCTTTTCATAACTAAAAAACCAGCTTTTTCAGTCAATGCATTCTTAAATGATTTAATTACTTTGTTATCTACATCAACTTTCTTTCTTAAATTTTCTCCTACAGTCTTTCCTGTAACAGTCTTAATTTTAGTATGAATTTTTTTGTTTTTAATTAATTCTTTCATTACCGCAGGTATTGCTCCAGCTCTATGAAAACTTTCCATTAAGTATTCACCTGCAGGTTGGCAATTTACTAATAAAGGAATGTTGTGCCCAAGTTTTTGCCAATCAGATAGATCAAATTTAATTCCCATATGTTTTGCAATAGCACTTAGATGAGCTGTGCAATTACTAGATCCACCAATAGCACTTGCAACTACTACTGCGTTTTCAAAAGCTTTGCGTGTCATAATTTTTGATGGGGTTAAATCTTCATGAACCATTCCAACAATTCTTTTTCCTGTTTCGTAAGAAATTTGCTCTCTTTCTCTATAAGGAGCTGGAATTACAGCGCCCCCTGGTAAAGACATGCCTAATGCTTCAGCAACAGAGTTCATTGAAGAAGCTGTTCCCATTGTATTGCAATGTCCAGCACTTGGCGCAGAAGATGCGACCATATCCATAAATTCCTCGTATTTAATTTCTCCTTTAGCTAACATTTTTCTCGCTTCCCAAACTACCATTCCTGAACCAGCTAATTTTCCTTTATAAACTCCATCTAACATTGGACCGCCTGATAAAACTATTGCAGGAATGTTTACTGTAGCAGCTGCCATTAAAGCTGCCGGAGTAGTTTTATCACATCCTGTTGTTAAGATAACTCCATCAATTGGGTATCCATACAAAACTTCAACTAGTGACAAATAAGAAAGATTTCTATCCAACATTGCTGTCGGTCTTTTTCCAGTTTCTTGAATTGGGTGAGTAGGAAATTCCATTGGTATACCGCCTGCTCTTCTAATTCCATCTTTTATTCTTTTACTCAAAGACATGAAATGTCTATTGCATGGAGATAGATCACTGCCAGATTGCGCTATTCCTATAATTGGATTTCCAGATTGCAATTCTTTTCTTGTGAGACCATAATTTAAATATCTTTCCAGGTATAAAGCCGTCATGTCAGGGTTTTTTGGATTATTGAACCACTGTTGACTTCTAAAACTTTTTTTTCTTTTTTTAGGCATAATTTAAATAATGGTTTGTTTAGATTTATAGTTATATAATAAATTTATGAATAATCTAATAGTTTTAAATAAGAATGACAATGTGGGCGTAAGCCAATTTATTATTCCTGAAAAAACTAAAATTGAAGGTCATGAGATTAGCACTATCGATCCAATCCCTTTTGGACATAAAGTTTGTTTAAAAACAATTAAAAAAGGTGATCCAATCATTAAATATGATCAAATTATTGGTTTTGCATTAGATGATATTAAACCAGGACAACATGTTCATTCTCATAATTTAGAATTTAGAGAATTTAAAAGAGATTTTAAAGTTACAGATAAAAAACATGTTATTGATGAAAAAGCAGACACCTTCTTTAATGGAATTTTAAGAGATAATGGACAGGTTGCTACCAGAAATTACATTGGAATTGTAAGTACTGTAAATTGCTCAGCTACTGTAACTAAAATGATAGTGGAGAGGATTAAATATTCTGACATTTTAAAAGATTACCCAAACATTGATGGCATAGTTCCAATTACTCACTCAACAGGATGTGGAATGAATACTGAAAGTGAAGGAATGCAAATTTTTCAAAGAACTATAGATGGATTTAAAAATCATCCCAATTTTTCTCATGTTTTTGTTATAGGTTTAGGATGCGAATGTGCTCAAGTCACTTTGTTTGATGAGTCTTTAAAGAAACATAACCGTATTCATTTTCTAACAATCCAAGATGAGGGTGGAACAAAAAAAATAGTAGAAAAAGTGTTATCTCAAATTAAAAATTTGCTTTCAGAAGCTAATAATGTTCAAAGAACTTCACAACCAGTAAGTCATTTAACTTTAGCTCTTCAATGTGGTGGTTCAGATGGATATTCAGGAATAACTGCAAATCCTGCACTAGGAGTTGCAGCAGATCTCTTAGTTAAAAAAGGTGGAAGTTCAATTTTATCCGAAACTCCAGAGATTTATGGAGCCGAACATTTATTAATTAATAGAGCAAGCTCACAAGAGACTGCTGATAAACTTATTAAAAGAATTGAATGGTGGAAACATTATACTTCAATCAATAACAGTTCGATGGACAACAATCCTGCGCCAGGAAATAAAAAGGGTGGTCTAACAACCATATTAGAAAAATCCTTAGGCGCTGTTGCAAAAGGAGGAAACTCAATACTTCAAGATGTATTGCATTATGCTGAACCTTTAAAAAATAAAGGTTTCAATTTTATGGATTCTCCTGGTTATGATCCTGTATCTGTGACTGGTCAAGTTGCATCAGGTGCTAATGTTATTTGTTTTACAACAGGACGTGGATCTTGCTTTGGCTGTAAACCAGTTCCAAGTTTAAAACTTTCAACAAACTCAGCGATGTTTGAAAGAATGTCAGAAGATATGGATATTAATTGTGGCACAATTGCTGAAGGAAAAGAAAAAGTTGAAGAAGTTGGTCAAAAAATATTTGAATTAGTTGTAAATACTGCTTCAGGGAATAAATCAAAAAGTGAAATCAACGGCTACGGTGACGAGGAGTTTAATCCTTGGCAAGTTGGCGTTGTAATGTAATTTATTTTTCCTGTGCCTCAACAAACATCCTTAATTAACGTAATTTTATTAGCCGCTGGTGGTTTTTTTATGTTTGTTTGTATGGACTCTACAGCAAAATATCTTGGAACGGTAATGCCAGTTACTCAGGCAATTTGGGGAAGATTTTTTTTTCACTTGGTATCTTTAATTATATTTTTTTTAATTTTTAAGCCAAAAGTAAATTTAAAAAAAAATTTTAAAGTCCAAATAATTAGATCGATATTAATGGTTACTGCAACCTCTTTTATGTTTTATTCTTTGCAGAAATTTGACTTGGTAGATATTTATGTTGTTTTCTTTACAGCTCCTTTAATCGTTTCACTACTTTCAGCATACTTCCTAAAAGATATATTGAGTACAAAAGGTATACTTTTAATGTTATTGAGCTTTGGTTCGATTGTTTATTCACTAGGTCCAAGTATGAGAATATTTAGTTTAGATTTAATATTCCCTATTGTTCCTCCAATTTGTTGGGCTCTTTATCAATTTTTTACCAAAGTTGTATCAGGCGATAACGATCCATTTGCTGCTATATTTTATACTTCAATTTTAGGTGCAATAATTTTTAGTATTTTTATATTTTTTAATTGGGTGCCACTAGAGAAGAATATCTTTTGGCTTTATTTGGTAATTCTAGGTGTGGCAGGTTTTGTAAGTCATTCTTTAATTATATATGCAATACAACTTTCTAACTTGTCATTTGTAACTAATTTTCAATATTCTCAATTAGTTTGGTCTACAATTATTAATTTCTTAATTTTCGGCGTTCCTTTTGATTATAATAAAATTGTTGGGGTGATAGGAATTATTGTTTTTGGTATTATGTTCATAAGAACAGAAGGTAAAAAAAGTTAAATAGTGAGGTTTAAATGAAAAATATAGGTTTTATTGGTGTTGGATATATGGGCTATGGAATAGCTAAAAATATTTTAAAACACAAAAATAAACTTTTTGTAATTGCTAATAAAAATAGAAAACCAATTGAGAAAATTGTTAGCGATGGAGCTGAAGAAGTAAAATCTTTTGAAGATTTTTCTAGTAAAAATTTAGATGCAATGTTTATGTGTGTTACCAACACTCCTATAGCAAAATTAATTTCTGAAAAAATATCTGATATTTTAGATAGTAAAACTTTAATTATTGATATCACTACTCACAACAAAACTGGTTCAATGGAAACTGAGGCAATATTCAAAGAAAAAAAAATAAATTATGTTGAGTGCCCTGTAATGGGAGGACCTGTTCAAGCAGAGGAAGGTATATTGGGAGGAATTGTTGGAGCGTCAGATGAAAATTTTAAAATTGCTGAACCATATTTTAATTTTTTCTGTAAAGAATATTTTCATTTTGGATCTGTTGGAATGGGAGCAAAATCTAAGCTTTTAAATAATTTTTTATCTCTTGGAAATGCTGCATTAGTTAATCATTTGGCTAAAAGTGCTACAGAAATGGGTTTAGATTTGAAAAAAGTCTTTGATGTTGCAAAACTTGGTTCTGGAAATTCTGCAGCACTTAATAGAGTTTTTGATAATCTGTTAAAAGGAGACTTTACTGGCTTTAAGTTTACTGCAAGTAATTCTGTAAAAGATTTAACTTATATTCAAGATTTATTAAAAGATTTTCCTGAAGCTGAAAAAGTTGCTGAAGTAAATAAAAATTATTTTCAAAAAGCTGTTGATGATGGTTACGGTGAAAATTTTATTAGTGAATTAATAAATAAAAAATAATTTTGGAAGTAACTTAAGTTAGCGGGAATCTACTAAAGCACTAGGTTGTATTCAATAAATATATTTGCTCAAAATTAAAATAAATTAATTGAAATTGTATAATTTATAATTACTTTTTTTATAGAAGGAGGTTTATGTTAATACTTTCACCACCTGATACTTAGCTGAACAGCTCATATTTCAAAAATATAAAGAAAAATAAATTCCTCTCGGAATTATAATGCCAAAGAGGCGATACAAGGGAGCTCTTTAGGTATACACTTAAAGAGCGAACCCTTTAAAAACTAATTTACAGATTTTAATATTTCTAGTGGAAGTGGAGCTTCTGGGTATTTTTTTTGACACAATTTTTCATAGTTTTCACAAAAACTCATGATAGTTTTTTTAACTTCTTTTTTATTTTTGTTTGAAAGATTAAGGTCTTTAATTAATTCACTGCAATTTTTTTCTAATTCTTTTATTTGCTCTCCTGAAAAAAATTCTCCTGTTTCTATTTCCCAATAAGTGTTTTCAAGCTCATCATCAGTTAAATCATTTAATTTTTTCTGTAATAATTTAATAGTTTCGTCCTCTGTTGCTTTATCTCTCATAGGAGAATCTTTAAGTTTTCCAAGGCATTTATCTCTTAATCCATCAATAAAATGAAAATAAGGTTTGCCCTCTGAAAAATCTCTAAAATGATTTGTATTAAAATATTTATCAATGGCTGTTTCTGTTGAAACCTTTTCCTTGCCCTTAATTATGGCTATTTGAACGTACACTTCTTGACTAATATATTCTTCAATATGGTCTTTAACTTTTTGAGGTATCATTCTAACTTAGTAATTAATGTTCTTCTCTGTACCTGCTGTGACAAGCCTTACAATTACTCCACATAAATTGTTTCAGAGTACCTCTTATATCTTCAGCATCTTCAATTACAGATGTAAGCTTTATCATATCATCAGAGGCTTTTTGCATTAATGCATTGAAGTCTTCTTTTTCATCCCAAATTGTCAGTAAAGCTTCAGTATCAAAACCTTCTTGAGTATTTTCAGGAAATAGATCTATTAAAACTTTATAATTTTCACTCATTTCAATCATAAGTTTTTTTGCTTTTTCAAAGTCTCCTTTTGAAGAGAAAGCTTGAACCCTTTTAGCTGTACTATAGTTTTTACTAAACAATGCTTGTCGACTTTTAATAATATCTTCAACTGTTAACTCAGCATTACTAGATGAGACGAAAAATAGGCTTATAATTGAGAATAAAATTATTTTAATATATTTTTTTATGTGATTAAATAAATTATGCATGTAACAAATACCCTAACAGAGTATGGCATCATCTCAAAAGCGTTACATTGGCTCAGCGCAATTATTCTTTTTATACAAATACCTTTAGGTTTTTACCTAGTTGATTTAGATTTTGGTGATCAAAGGATAACTATTGAAGATATTCACGTTACGTTAGGTTTAACTGTTTTTTATATAATAATAATAAGGTTAATAAATAATATACTTAACCCAACTCCAAAATTAGATCCAAGTATTTTTAAAGGACAAAGATTTCTCGCAAAGATGAATCATGTACTTTTATATGTTTCTATTTTAGCAATAACAATTTCAGGAATTTTAAAAAAATTATTTAACGGGGAAACATTAACAATATTGTTTAGAGAAATTCAAATTAATGAAAATTTTGATTTAGCAGATCAGTTTTATGAAATTCATATTCTTTCAAATTATACCCTTATCGGTTTAATAGCGCTTCATATAACTGCTGTTATTATTCACAAACTATTTTTTGGGGATAATTTATTAAAGAGAATTCTTTAATCTTAATGACAAGCAATTCCAAATTTTTTTAATCTCCAGTAATTATAAGGCCAAGGAGTTAAAAAACCTACAATCAGCATTATTGGTACCACCCACCATGTTAAAATTGCGCCTCCAGTTAAAACATAGTCAGTTAAATTCATCATGATTTCCATGCTAATCATTGAAATTAAACTCATACCACAAGCTGTTTTGAATGCGTTAACAAAATTAAAATTTTGCGTCATTAAAATTATTGTTTCTAGAATAATGCTTGTAATCAATCCGTTGATTATTGCTAAAATCATTATTCCTAAAACTGGAAAAGGAATTTGAGTTAATTGAAAAAATAATATTGTTCCAAAATCTCCAATGGCACAACCAAGTACACACCAGGCTGTATTTTTTGCACTTCTTTTCCAGGTATGTCTACAAGACCAATGAAATGTAGAAGTATTCATTATGATTTGATATTAATGATAAATGATTTTTAGACAAGTTTTCGATAATAAATCATCAACTTATACTTATTTAATTGCCTCGGCAAAAGGTCGCGAGGCAGTCATAATTGATCCAGTAATTGAGAATGTTGAAAGCTACATTAAGTTACTAAACGAATTAGATTTAAAACTAGTTAAGGTAATAGATACCCATATTCATGCTGACCATGTAACTGGTGCAAGTAAACTTAAGCAAGCAACAAATTGCTTTACGCTAATGGGGGAACACACCCCTGCTGATACTGTAGAAATCAAAGTAAAAGATGACGAAATAATAAAAATTGATCAAATAGAAATCAAAGCGATGTATACACCTGGTCATACTTCTGACAGTTATAGTTTCTTAATGGATAACTATTTATTTTCAGGGGATACTCTTTTAATTAATGGCACTGGTCGAACTGATTTTCAAAATGGTAGTTCAAAAGATGCTTATAATTCAATCTTTAATAGATTGTTAAAATTACCTGAGGACACCATTTTGTATCCTGGTCATGATTATAATGGCAAAGAGTCTAGTACAATTGGTAATGAAAAAAAATTTAACCCAAGATTGCAGGTTAAAAATGTTGATGAATATGTTGAGCTTATGTCAAATCTTAATTTGGCAAAACCACAATTAATAGATATCAATGTAAGTAGAAATATTAAGTTAGGTGCTAACTAAAGACAACAAATATTAAAAACCAATAAGAAACTAATCCAGCTGATATTGTTGCAATAATATTTTTTGAAAAATAACCTACAATAACAGCAACTAATGCTCCAAAAATTTTGGGATCATTCATTTCTATAAAAGTTCCAAAATCATTTATAAATATTCCTGGAAATATTATTGCTGGGAATACTGCAGAAGGAACATATTCCAACACTGCTTTAATTTTATCTCCCAACATATCTCTACTTATTAAAGCGATCATAGTCATTCTAGTAAAGTAAGTTAATATTCCAGCAAAAATTATTGCAGTAAGAGTCATTTTTTTAACCTCAATAATAGTGCAGCTACAAATAAAGCAATTATTGGCGAAATAATTATGTAGGATTTAAATGGAGCATCAAAAAATAACAGTGAACTCAAACCACATGTAATCATAACAATAACATGATCTAATTTTTTTAAATCCTGAACAACAATTGCTATAAATGTTAGAGGAATTGCAAATTTTAATCCAAGTTCTTCTGGAACAAATGATCCTAAAACAATACCTGATAAGGTTGCAATCTGCCAACAAACCCACATTGTGCAACCAGTACCAATTAAATGATAATGTAAAAATTCCTCATTTCTATTTTTTTTAAAAAACTTATTAGATTCTGCAAAGCCTTGGTCTACAACTACATATGAAATTAACAATTTTTTAATAAAAGATAATTTTTCTAAATATTCAGATAAAACTGCTCCATATAATAAATGTCGAGAATTTATAATACCAACAGAAGCAACAGCAACTAAACTAGAAGCACCCCCCGATAACAATTGTAAAAATACTATCTGTGAAGCTCCTCCAAAAATGATGAAGGACATTGCATAAACTAAATATGGGTGAAATCCAAGTTCGACACCGATTGCTCCACAAATTATTCCAAATGGAATTACTGAAAGCATGTGTGGAGAAATATCTAACATCCCTCGAGTAAATAATTGTTTTTTAGTAAGCATTTGCTTGTTTTATTAAAAACAAACTATGTGATCAATATTAATCGGTCTTTTAATTCCAAACTTTTCGTCGGTCTCATGTTGATGTTCGTGATGGGAATGAACAAAAACTGGAATTAATAAATCGCTATTGGTTTTTAAAGTATAGATAAAATTTGTTCCTCTAAATTTTCTATCAACTACCTCTAATTTTAGATTGCTTTTATCGTCATGCTCAAGGTCCTCTGGTTGTAATAATAATTGCACATTTGAACCTTTTGGATAATGCTTAATAAAATTACCTTTAATTGTTCCAAGATCGTCATTTTCTAATGAATTTTCTCCTGTTACTTTTGCTGGAATTAAAATTCCACGATTTAAAAAATTTACTACTTCGACTGAATTTGGAAAATGATAAACATTATAAGGATCATCAAACTGTTTAATTTGACCATCTAATATAATTGCACATTTGGTACCAAGATAAAAAGCTTCATAGGAGTCATGAGTAACAACTATTGTTGTAATTTTTAATTTACTTAATATTTTTTTTAATCTTACTTGAATTTCTTCTTTAAAACTTTGATCAACATTAGATAGAGGTTCATCTAAAAGCAAAAGATCAGGTTGAGTTAATAGCGATCTTGCAAGCGAAGCTCTTTGTGCTTCCCCTGCGCTAATTTCATGTGGAAATTTTGGTAATATTTTTTCTATATCAAGAAAATCTACAATCTCTTTAAAACTAAGCTTTTTCTTTCTTTTTCCTTTATTTCTCTCTGCGCCTAATAAAATATTTTTTTCAACTGTGTAATGAGGAAATAAACTATTGTCCTGAAAAGCTAAAGATACGTTTCTATCTTCAGGTTCTACATTTTTATCTTTAGACGATAATAATTTTCCGTTCAATTTTATTGAACCTTTATCAATTTTTTCTAAACCAGCTATAGTTCTAAGTATTGTAGTTTTTCCAATTCCTGAAGGACCAAGAATACACAAAGTATCCCCTTCATTTTCAATAGCAAAAGATGCGTTCTTAACTTTGATCTTTCCACCTATAGTGAAATCAACATTTTTAATCTCTAAATAACTATCGCTCATTTTCCCTCAGTATATATTTAGATGTAAGCATTATAAATAGAGTTGCAATCAAAATTAAAAATAATGAAGGAACAGCTGCGGCTTCTAATAAGTCTTCTGAAGCAGATATATAAGCAGTAGTTGCAAATGTTTCAAAATTAAAAGGTCTTAAAATCAAAGTGATTGGCAATTCTCTTATTATTTCTAAAGAAATTAATATTCCAACAAATAAAAGGGAATTTCTTAAGAAAGGTACATGAATATTCATAAAAGTTTTCTTTTTTGAGTAACCAAGTAAATATGAACTTTCATCAACAGAAATATTTATTTTCTCATAACCAGATTTTATTCCATTAAAAGCTAAAGAATAGAATCTTACAAAATAAACCAAGACAAGTCCTAAAATGGAACCAATAAACATTTTTTTAATAGATAAAAAACCTAGTGCTTTTACAACATTGTCATCAAACCATGCAATAAAAGTTATAAATGCCACTGCTAAAATTACTCCTGGAATTGCATAACCAGAAATAGATAAAGTAGATAAAACGTTTAAAGTTTTATTTTTAGAAACTCTATTTCCATAATTAGAAATTAAAGAAAAAATTATTAAAACTAAGCTTGATAATAACACCAGGTACAAAGTATTTAATGTTAAAGTTAATACCGGAATATCAAAAAGATTTTCAGGAAATTTTAATGTCCAATAAAGCATTTGACTTAGTGGAAATAAAAAACTTAGGAAAAAAACTAAGAAGCAAATTGAGAACGCAAAAAATGCTTTACTTCCTGATAGTTGGATTTTTTCTTTTTGTTTAAATCCTCCTTTAGTATTTGCGTGGTATCTTGCCTTCTTTCTAGATAAATTTTCTAAAATAAATATTGCAAAAATGAATAAAAGAAGAAAAAAAGATATCCTGTTTGAGAAAGCTAGGTCATCAAATGTAATCCAAGAATTGTAAATACCTGTTGTTAAAGTATTTATAGAAAAGAAATCAACTGCCCCAAATTCAGCTAAAGTTTCCATCGCAACTAGAGAAAGGCCTGCAACAATTGCTGGTCTAGCGGCAGGTAAAATTAAGGAATAAAAGGATTTTGCTTTTGAAAATCCTAAATTTCTACCTAAATCAATTAAATTTTGAGATTGATACTGGAATGATGCTCTTGAGAGAATATAAACATAAGCAAATAGTGAGAAAGATAGTGAAAGTACAGCACCTATTAGCCCATCAAACTTTGGTATACTTTGATTATAATTTGCTTCTCCAAACAGATTTTTCAATATTGAATATAAAGTTCCATAATTTTCAAAGAAAGCTGTCAATGAATATGCGTAAATATAAGGAGGTACAGCAAAAGATAATATAAGTGCCCATTTAAAAAAATTACTAAAAGGAAATTTATAAAAAGAAACTAAATAAGCCGTACTGGTTCCAATTAAAAAAGTTAAAACTAAAACACTAATCAGCAAAACTAGTGAATTAAAAATATATTCAAATAAAAAGGTATCTTTTAGAATTTGATAATAATTTGATGTATCCTCAAAAAAACTAGTAAATACAGTAACAATTGGTATAGCAACAAAAATTGATACCAATAAAGAACTTAAAAACCAAAAATTAATTTTTTTTAAATACATTTTTACCCTTTTATTCAAGTGAACATAATCAATAGTAGGGTAAATAACTATTGAGTTATGTTCACTTTTTGAAAATTAACTTTTTAGATCAAAAACATTAATGATACGATCAATATCATCATTTTCGATCTCAGATAATTTTCTATTATTTATTTTTTTTTTAATTTTTTCACATTGTGACAAGCATGGCTCACAAGTTATCTGACCCTCTAGAGAACCATTATTGCCTGGAGAAATGTCTAAATTAAAATTAAATAAATTTTTTCTCACTTTTTCCTTACTTCCATCCAGCAGCTGTCATTACCTCTAATGCAGCAGCTTGATTTTTTCCATAGCTTGAAACTTTAGTCGTTAAATCTTGTTTAAAATCTAATCCTAAATTATTCACTACTAATGGATTTGGAGATACCCCAGCTATCATTGGAAACTCAAAAGTATTATTTGTAAAATGTTCCTGAGCCTCTGGTGATAATAAAAAGTCAACAAGAGCGATAGCATTTGCCTTATTAGGAGCTCCTTTAACTAAAGCTGCACAACTAATATTCATATGTGTTCCTCTATCATTTTGATTTGGAAAAAATGCCTTAACTTTTTTAGCAGCTTCTTGTTGTTCTGCTCCTTTATTACCAGATAGCATAAGTGCCAAGTAATAAGTATTTGCTACAGCGATATCGGCTTCTCCAGCCGCAACCGCCATAATTTGAGCTCTGTCATTTCCTTTTGGTGTTCTTGCCATGTTAGAAACAACTCCTTTAGACCATTCAGCAGCAGCTTTCTTTCCATTATTCTCAATCAATGAGGCTACTAGTGATTTGTTATAAATGTTACTTGATTTTCTAATTACTAATCTGCCTTTCCATTTTGGATCAGCTAGACCTTCATATGTAAGACCTGATAATTCAGCTCCACTCACTCTTTCTGGTGAATAATAGATTATTCTTGCTCTTTTAGCTACTCCTACCCAGTGTGTAGTTCTAAAATTTTTTGGAACAGAAGATTTAATTGTTGGAGACACCAAACCACTTTGAGTCATTCCTTTAGCTTTGAAAGCTCCACATCTTCCAGCATCAGCAGTAATATAAAGATCAGCTGAAGAGTCAGTGCCTTCTTCAATCATTCTTTTTTCTAATGCACTAGCCTTTCCATTAATCAGGTTTACTTTAATTCCTGTTTTGTTGGTAAATTTGCTATAAAGCTCATTATCTGCCTTGTAATGTCTTGCATTGAAGATATTTACTTCATTTGCAATCGCAAAAGACGAGACTATTAAAGAAACAAATAAACTTATTATTGTTACTTTTTTCATTTTATCCTTTTCTTTACCCTAGTTAGTTTGCGAATGAGAATTATTCTCAATGCGAATGATTATCAATCGCATATTTTGTCGCAGAATACAAGGATTATTTAATATTATTTATATGGGAAATTTTTATTTCCAGTCGCCAATTTTACTGAATAAGAAATTTCTGAAAGCTTGAACTCTAGCTGTGTTTTTTAATGATTGCGGGTACACAAAATGTGCCTCTGTTATTGGTCCTTCTACTTTAGGAAGTACTTTAATTATATTACTAGTATTTGAAACTAAATATTCTGGCAATGCTGCCAAACCCACACCAGACTCAACACCATATAATAAACCACTAACACTATTAACTTTCATAATAGATTTTCTTTTTTTTCCATCATGCATTCCTATTTTTAAAGCCCAGTCAGGATTATAAACCGGCGAAGGAGCACCTTTTCCAAATGAAATAAATTTATGTTTGTTTAAATCATTAACTGTTTTTGGCATCCCATTTTTTTCTAAGTATTTATTTGATCCATAAATATAATACTTAATATCTACTAATTTTTTTTGAATATAATTAAGCTGTTTTGGTCTTCTCATAAAAATTCCAATATCAGCTTGACGAGTACTTAAATCTAGTTCCTTATCATCAAATACTAGCTCAATCTCAATCTCAGGATTAAGCATCATAAATTCTTGAATTCTTGGTGTTAACCAGTGAGTTCCAAAACTTCTTACAGTTGTAATTGTTAATTTTCCTGTTGGTTTGCTCTTTTGATCACCTAATGATGTTTCAACTTCTTTAAGTTTACTTATTACTTCATGAGCAGTTTTAAAAACATATTCTCCATTTTGCGTAAGTGTCAATCCTCTTGCATGTCTTTCAAACAACTGCACTTTTAAATCTTGTTCTAATGATTGTATTTGTCTACTTATAGCTGATTGACTGAGATTTAAGTTAACAGTAGCGTTCGTAAAACTACCTGCTTCTGCTACAGCATGAAAAATTTTTAATTTATCCCAATCCATTATTTATTTAAATCAACTAATACTCTTCCAGCAATTTCACCTTTTAAAATTTTTGGATAAGTTTCAACTAATTCCTCCAAACTAACAATTAAAACTGATTTCTCAATTAAATCAAAATCAATTAATTTTGATGCTTCTCCCCAAATAAATTCTCTTCTCTTTATACTGCAGTTAGCAGAGTCCATTCCCCAAACTTTAATACCTCTTAACATAAACGGAAGTAAATTTGTATTAAGCTCATTGCTGTTCGCGTTTCCACAAACTGCAATAATTCCATTTGACTTTGTTTGTGCTATTGCGTTAGCTAAAATTTTTCCACCAACAGTATCAACTACTCCGTCCCATAAACCTTTATCTATTGGTCTAGGATCTTTGTCAAATTCAGCCCTATTTATAATGTTTTTAGCACCTAACGATTTTAAATAATCTGATTTTGAATCTTTTCCTGTTACTGCAGTAACATTGTAACCTAATTTAGTTAAAGCCATAACTGCTAAACTACCAACTCCACCTGTTGCGCCAGTTACCAAAACATCATTAACTTTTTCTCCTAATAAAATACTTTCTCTTGCTTGAATAGCAAATGCACTCATTAGAGAAGTTAAACCAGCTGTTCCTAAAATCATTGCTTGTTTGCTAGTCAAACTATCTGGTTTTTTTACTAAAAAATCTCCACTTACTTTTGCAATTTGTGAAAACCCTCCAAAAAAAACTTCTCCCACTCTAAAACCAGTAAGAATTACTTCATCACCTTCTTTAAATTTTGGATTATCACTTCCGATAACAGTTCCAGAAAAATCAATTCCTGGAATATGAGGATATTCTTTAACTAATCTTCCTCCATTCTTTAGAATCATTCCATCTTTAAAGTTTAAATCTGAATAATGTACTTTTACAGTCACATCTCCATGTTTTAAGAAACTTTTATCTAAAGATTTTACTTCACGAGAAAAATTTTCACCTTCTTGGTTAAGGACTATTGCTTTGAATTGATCAGACACATTAATCTTTTAACGTAGTGCTGATAAATCGTAAATATCTATTTTGATAACTTAAATCTTCTTTGAATTGACCTAGGTAGTAATTAGTAACCGTAGTTGCTTGTTCTTTTTTAATACCTCTCATTGTCATACACTGATGAGTTGAATCAATTGTAACTGCAACTCCTTTTGCATCTAAAGACTCCATTAAAGTGTTCGCTATTTGCATTGTAAGTCTTTCTTGTGTTTGTAATCTTTTTGAGAACACTTCAACAACTCTCGCTAACTTACTTAAACCTACAACTCTATCTTTTGGAATATAAGCTACGTGTGCTTTTCCTATTATTGGAGCCATGTGATGTTCACAATGACTTTGTACTGAAATATTTTTTTGAACAACCATGTCATCATAACCTTCAACATCCCCAAAAGTTTTATCTAAAACTTTGCTTGCATCCTCCTTATATCCTTTAAAATATTCTTTGAATGCTTTCATAACTCTTTTAGGAGTTTCTAATAACCCTTCTCTATTTGGATCTTCCCCTATCCAAGATAAAATAGTTCTAAATGCTTGCTCTGCTTCTTTGTCAGATACTTCTTTAGAAAGTAATTCTTTATTGTCAGTGTCTTTTACTAATTTCATAGCGCTTTTTTATACAGTAAATACCTTAATTTAAAAATATTTAATATATTTAGATATGTGCTACATAATCACCCAATATGTTCAAAAAAAGAGAAAATATCTACGATATTGAAGAAGGCAATCTTCTTTCACCTAAATTTGATAATGATGGACTAATACCTGTCATAACTATGTGCTCAAAAACAAAAGATATTTTGATGCATGGATACATGAATGTAGAAGCTCTAAAAAAGACAATTGAAACTAAAGAGGCACACTATTTTAGTAGATCAAGAAAAACTATCTGGCACAAAGGTAAAACAAGTGGATTTACACAAAAGGTTACTGAAATAAGAATTGATGATGATCAAGACTCAATATGGTTAACAGTAGATATCGGTGATGGAGCTAGTTGTCATGTTGGTTATAGATCATGTTTTTATAGATCAATACCTATGGGGCCAATAGAAAACGGAAGAAAAGTTGAAATGGAATTTCTTGAAAAAGAAAAAAAATTTGATCCTGAAGAAGTTTATAAAGGTCAACCAAATCCAACTAAAATTTAAATGAGTGAAAAACAAAAAAATGTTCTAGGTGAAGACCTAGAAGAATGTTCAAATGATCCTTTAACAGGTTGGTTTCGTGATGGTTGTTGTAACACTGACGAGAATGATCATGGACTTCATACAGTTTGTGCTAAAGTTACTACCGAATGTTTAGAGTGGATGAAAGAAGCAGGTAACGATTTAATAACTCCACATCCTGAATTTGGGTTTCCAGGATTAAAAGATGGAGATGGATGGTGTTTGTGTGCTAGTTGGTATGCAAGGGCAGTTGAAGCTGGTAAAGGATGTCCAATATTTCTAAAAAGAACTCATGAAAATACTCTTAAATATGTACCTATTGAAACTTTAAAAAAGTTTGCAATAGATTTGTCCTAATTTACATATTTCCATATCTTGGACCGCCGCTACCCTCTGGAGTAACCCAAGTAATATTTTGAGATGGTTCTTTAATATCACAAGTTTTACAATGGATACAATTTTGAGAATTAATTACAAATTTATTTACATCATTTTCTTTTTGAACTTCATACACGCCTGCAGGACAATATCTTTGAGCAGGTTCATCAAATTTTTCTAAAGTATAATTTATTGGTAAATCAGGATCTTTAAGTTTTAGATGAACTGGTTGATTGTCTGCATGATTGGTTCCTGTTAGATAAACTGAACTTGTTTTATCAAAAGTTATTACATTATCGTATTTTGGATAATCTATTTTTGGCATTTGATTTGCAGGTTTTAATGTTTCATGATCAGCATGTTTATGTTTAAGTGTAAAAGGAAGTTTTCCTCTAAATAAAATTTGATCAATACCTGTGAAAATTATCCCTAAAATTAATCCCCAGCTAAAACTAGGTTTCACGTTCCGAGCTTCATAAAGCTCTTTATGTAACCAACTATTTCTAAATTTACTTTCATAAATTGATAAATCTTTGTTTTCTTTTAAATGTTCATTAATAGTTTCAGCTGCAATCATTCCACTTTTCATCGCTGTATGAGAGCCTTTAATTTTTGGCATATTTAAAGTTCCTGCATCACAACCAACTAACAAAGCTCCAGGCATAAACATTTTTGGCAAACTTTGAAATCCACCTTCAATTAGGGCTCTTGCCCCATAAGAAATCCTTTTTCCACCTTCTATAATTTTTTTTATTGCTGGATGTGTTTTAAATCTCTGAAATTCATCATAAGGTGATAAATGTGGATTTTTGTAATCTAGACCAATTACATAGCCCAGAAAAACTTGTTTATTTTCTGCATGATATATAAAACTACCACCATAAGTGTTGTTATCCAATGGCCATCCAGCTGTATGCATAACTAAGCCTTCTTCATGATTTTTATCTTCTATTTCCCAAATTTCTTTAAAACCAATTCCGTATTGTTGAGGATCTTTACCTTTATTTAATTCAAATTTTTCAATCAATTGTTTTCCTAAATGACCTCTACACCCTTCGGCAAAAACGGTTACTTTACCTAAAAGTTCAATACCAGGTTCAAAACTATCTTTTTTATTACCATCTTTGTCTATGCCCATATCTTGAGTTGCAACACCTTTAACAGATCCATCTTCGTTATATAAAATTTCACTTGCTGGAAATCCTGGAAAGATTTCTACACCTAAATTTTCAGCTTGTTCAGCAAGCCATCTACATAAATTTGCAAGACTAATAATATAATTTTTATGATTTTGTTGCACCGCAGGTAGGAGCCAAGTTGGCCAACTTAAAGATTTGGTTTTTCCTAAAAATAAAAATTTTTCTTTAGTTACTTTTGTTTTGATAGGAGAATTTAATTCTCTCCAATTTGGCAGTAATTCATCTAGAGCACGCGTTTCAAATACATTTCCACTTAAAATATGAGCTCCAATCTCCGATGCTTTTTCTAATAAACAAACATTTAGATTTGGATCTAATTGTTTTAGCTTTATTGCAGTTGATAATCCTGATGGTCCTCCGCCAACGATTACAACATCATATTCCATCGATTCTCTAGACATACTCTAGTTTTTAACTGTAAGGATTATTTTTGTATAGTGTTTAATTTATTCAGCTCTTCCATGAACTGAGGCAGTGCCTCAAATAAATCAGCTTCAAGTCCATAATCTGCAACACTAAAGATTGGAGCTTCACCATCTTTATTAATTGCAACTATAACTTTACTTTCCTTCATTCCTGCTAAATGTTGAATAGCACCTGAAATTCCAACAGCGATATATAGATCTGGTACTACCACTTTTCCTGTTTGACCTACTTGATGATCATTACTTATGTATCCAGCATCTACTGCTGCTCTTGATGCTCCAATTGCTGCACCTAGTTTGTCAGCAATTTCTGTAATTAATTTAAAATTGTCCCCACTTTGCATTCCTCTGCCACCTGATACAACAATTCTTGCTGTTCCAAGTTCAGGTCGATCAGATTTAATTTCTTCTCTTTTGATAAATTTTGTATTTGAAAACTCTTCACTAGCATCCACTTTTTCAATTGGGGCTGATCCACCTGTACTCTCACATGGATCGAAAGAAGTGGGTCTGATTGTAACGCACTTTTTAGCATCATTACTCTTAATTGTTGCAAAAGCGTTACCAGCATAAATTGGTCTTAAAAAAGTATCTAGTGATATTACTTTAATGATGTCACTTACTTGCGATGTGTCAAGATGAGCTGCAATTCGTGGCATCAAATTTTTTCCAAATGTATTTGCTGAACAAACAATGTGAGAATAATTTTCCGCTAGTTTAACAACGACTGGAGCAAAATTTTCTGCTGTGAAGTTTTCATAGTGAGCTCCTTCTACACTCAATACTTTTTTTACTACCGGAAGTTCAGATAATTGTTTTGCAGCATCTGCAGAATTTTGACCAATAATTACAGCATGAACATCTGAATCGATTTGAGATGCTGCTGTAGCTGCATTAAGAGTAAATGGTCTTAATTCTTTATTATTGTGTTCTGCTATAAGTAAAACTGCCATTAAATTACCTTCGCCTCATTTTTTAATTTTTGAACTAATTCAGCAACATTTGCTACTTTTATACCTGCTTTTCTTTTTGGAGGTTCCTCTACTTTTAATTGTTCTAATCTTGGTGATACATCCACGCCTAAATCAGAAGCAGCAATTTCCTCTATAGGTTTTTTCTTAGCCTTCATTATATTTGGTAGTGATGCATATCTTGGTTCATTCAGCCTAAGATCACAAGTTACAATAGCTGGAACATTTATTTCAATTGTTTCAAGACCTTCATCTATTTCTCTAGTTACTTCTAATTTATTATCTTTAACATCAATCTTAGAGGCAAATGTTGCTTGTGGCCAATTTAATAAAGCACTCAACATTTGGCCTGTTTGATTACAATCGTCATCAATTGCTTGTTTGCCCATAAATACTAAATCTGGTTTTTCTTTATCTACTATTTTTTGTAAAATTTTTGAAACAGCGAGTGGCTCTAGAATTCCATCAACTTTTACATGAATACCTCTATCTGCACCAACTGCTAAAGCTTTCCTAACTGTTTCTTGAGCTTTTTCTTCTCCAACAGTTACTGCAACTACTTCTGTAGCTTTACCAGCCTCTTTAATTTTTACAGCCTCTTCTATTGCATTATCATCAGGAGGATTGGTTGACATTTTAACATTTTCAGTAACTACACCCGTTCCGTCTTCTTTAACTCTGATTTGAACGTTGTAATCAATAACCCTTTTTACAGCTACTAAAATTTTCATTAAGCTCTTAATAAATTATTTTCTGAATCATATGGACTCTCATCTAAGACAGTAGCGTCGTACATTTCACCTAATATATCAACTTGTAATTTGTCGCCCACATTTGAACAATCTGGCTTAACCATTGCAAGAGCTATTGATTTATCTAATCTAAATCCAAATTCGCCTCCAGTTGCTCTTCCAACAACTTTTCCATCTTTAAAAATTGGGTTATTTCCAAGCACATCAGCATCTTTAGTGTTATGAACCTCTAAAGTAACTAATTTATTATCAAAACCTTTTTCTCTCCATTTATTAAGTGCCTCTAATCCAATAAAGTTTCCTTTATTTGGGTGAACAAATCTATCAAGACCAGACTCGTATGGTGAGTATTCAATTGATAATTCTGTACCAACTAGTTTATAAGATTTTTCTACTCTTAAACTATTCATTGCCCTAATTCCAAAAGGTTTAATTCCTAAATCTTTCCCTGCTTCCATTAATTTATCAAAAATATAGTTTTGATATTCAATTGGATGATGTAGTTCCCAACCAAGCTCACCCACAAAGTTTACTCTCATTGCATTTACTGGAGCATATCCAACATTAACATTTTTAGCAGTCAACCATTTGAAATTTTCATTAGAAAAATCGTCTGTTGAAACCTTTTGCATTAATTGTCTTGCTTTTGGACCAGCTACTACCAGAACTCCTGTACTATTTGTTAGATCTTCAAATATTACAGATCCATCATCTGGCATCCATTTTTGTATCCAATCATGGTCTAATCTTAAATTTGCTCCAGCAGAAACTAGATAATAACTATTTTCCGCTTCTTTCATTATTGTAAATTCTGAATGCACTCCACCTTTAGTGTTCAAAGCATGACATAAATTTATTCTTCCAATTTTCTTAGGAAGTTTGTTTGCAACTAAATAATCTAAAAATTCTTCTGCTTTAGGTCCCCTAATTCTACATTTTGCAAACGCAGTCATATCTAAAAGACCTACATTTTCTTTAACATTTTGACACTCTTTTTTAATAGCATCAAACCATTTTGATCTTCTAAATGACCAGTCATCTTTTTGCTCCATTCCATCTGTTGCAAAAAAATTAGGTCTTTCCCATCCAAATTTCTGTCCAAAAACTGCTCCCAAATTTTTCATTCGTTCATAACAAGGAGCTGTTCTTAATGGTCTTGCCGCTGGCCTTTCTTCATCTGGGTAGTGAACTATGAAGACATGGCTATATGCTTCTTCATTTTTTGCTTTTAAATAAGATTTAGTTGCATAGTTACCGTAACGTCTTGGTTCAACTCCTAACATATCAATTGTAGGTTCACCATCAACTATCCACTCTGCTAATTGCCAGCCTGCACCACCTGCTGCTGTTATTCCAAAACTATGTCCTTCATTAATCCAAAAATTTTTAAGTCCCCAAGCTGGTCCTACAATTGGATTTCCATCAGGAGTATAACAGATTGCTCCATTATAAACTTTCTTCACCCCAACTTCTCCAAACGCAGGTACTCTATGAATTGCTCCTTCAATGTGTGGAGCTAATCTGTCTAAGTCTTCTTGAAATAATTCATATTCAGAATTTTTTGATGGACCCTCTACATAACAAGCTGGTGCACCATCTTCATAAGGACCTAAAATTAATCCTCCAGCTTCTTCTCTCATATACCATCTGCTATCACTATCTCTTAAGACTCCCATTTCTGGTAATCCATCTTTTTTTCTTTTTTGAATTTCAGGATGCGGTTCTGTAACAATGTATTGATGTTCAACAGGTATTACTGGAATATCTAATCCTACCATTTCACCTGTTTGTCTTGCAAAATTTCCAGAGCAAGAAATAACATGTTCGCACTCTATTGATCCTTTATCTGTTTCCACAATCCATCCATCTTTAGTTTGCCTCATTGATAGGACAGTTGTGTTTCTATAAATTTCTGCTCCCCTATTTCTTGCACCTGTTGCTAATGCTTGTGTTAAATCTGCTGGTTGAATATATCCATCTTCAGGGTGTTGTATTGCGCCAACTAAATCATCTGTATGACACAATGGCCAAATTTCTTTTACTTGTTCTGGTTTCAAAAATTTAACATCTACTCCGATAGTTCGAGCGACGCCTGCGTATTGATGGTATTCATCCATTCTATCTTTTGTGCTTGCTAGACGAATATTTGAAACAACACTAAAGCCAACATTTTTTCCAGTTTCTTCCTCTAATGTTTTGTAAAGATTAACTGCATATTTATGAAGTTGTCCAACTGAATAACTCATATTAAATAAAGGCAACAAACCTGCTGCGTGCCAAGTAGATCCTGAAGTTAACTCTTTTCTTTCAACTAGAACAACATCAGACCAGCCTTTTTTTGCTAAATGATAAAGGGCACTTACCCCTACAACTCCTCCACCAACTACTACAACTTTAGTTTTTGTTTTCATTCTGGGATTCCTACTAAATTTTTAATTGTTACGAAACAAAAATGTATATGTGGACATTCAAATTGAGCTTCCAAGAGAAATTGGACTGGATACCATTGTGGTTAACCAACAGTCTTTCAAAGTTCCCTCAGAGGTGTACTTTTCAACTTGCCAATTGAATTTGTGATAAATTTTGTCTTTATCAAGAATGATAACTTCAAATTGAGCCCATTTGTCACTGCTTCCAAGTTCAGTTATTGTGTGACTTAGGTGGTTAATCATCATCCCGTAAGAGTCGCTTTTTATCATCATCTTAAAGTTGCTTAATGGTCCTGTTACTCTCTTATTATTTGGATGAGCAAATTTCCAAGTTTGTTCTATACCGCTATCTTTATATTCAAGATCATTTTGTTGAAGCCCATTCAATTGAATTTTAATAACTTCTTTCGGACTTATAGTGCTGTTGGGGTTTAATAATTCAGCGTGCGAAAATGAAATAAAGAAAAAAAATAAAATTATAGATTTAAAGATTATTAGCGGTTTTTCTAACATCATTTAAAAATTCTTGTCTCTTCGCATCACTTACGAATGGTACTGCAAAATATCTTCTATAGACAATGTTATATATGCCACACATATGAAATACCCCTCTTTTTAATCTTCTAATTGGTAAGTTTAAAAAAAAAGTTGTAATTGCTAATCTTGGTGAACCATATGTGCAGAATATTATAGCTTTTTTATCTCTTAAGTTTCCAATTGGATAACCGTAATTTCCAACCAACTGTTTAAATCTAAATGCCCAAGGTGGAGCTAAAACTTTATCAATCCAACCTTCTACTATTGCTGGCATCCTAAAATTCCAAATTGGAGCAATTAAAACAATTGTATCACTTTCTTCGATTCTTTTTCTATGATCTAAAACTTCGTGATCAGGTTCCTCTCCAGCAAAAACAGGATCAAATTTCTCTTTATATAAATCAACAACATCAACTTGATTTCCATTTACTTTTGATTGTTTAACAAACTCATCTCGAATTGCTGCATTAAATGAATTGTCATTGTAGTGCCCATACACTAAGAAAATTTTTTTCATTGTATTAAATTTTTATTCAGTAGTTTTGTATTTACTATTATTAATTATAAATACAAATAAAATTGGAAGAATTAATGTTAAAAGTGTTACAAAAATTAACAGTATTCCAAGTTCAGAATAATCTGCTGTTGTTTGTATTTCGCCAGAAACTTTATCTTTTACTTCTCTGGTAACTGTAAATATTTCATTTAAATACTTTGTGCCTAATGCACTTGCTGATAATGCAAGATTTGTAAACGATGCAAAAACCGCAAAAAAGGTTGCCTTTAAATGTGCTGGAGCATTTTTTGCTATCCAAGCTAATAGAGGTATCATTGATACTTGGCCAAGCGGAGACTCTAATGCAGTATTAATTAATGCAATAAACTTAGCATCAACAACTCCACCTGTTAACGAGGCTGTCCAGTTATGAAAACCATAATACATTCCAACACTTGGTAAAAACAAAATCGCACCCGCAATACTTAGAACTACAATTATTTTAGCAATTGAATTATTTGCCATAAAAGGTCTTAATAAAACAATACCAGCCAATGTTAAAATTGATGCGAGTAGTGATAAAATAGAAAAAAATTGTTCATTAAATCCAAGCTCATCAATTTCAAACCAAGTTAATCCTGGTCCAGGACCTGGCATGGCTCTAAATACAAAAATAATTACTGCTGTACCTACAATTGTTAATCTTAGTTCCTGAGGTAATTCCTTAATAAGTTTAAACATTAAAAACAAAATGATTATGACTGAGCCAATAAACACAATTTCTTGTGCAAACGGAACCTTAAAGGAACCAATAGACAATGTGAAAATAACAAAAACTAAACTTCCTCCTAATATCCACCAGTTTATTTTTGTTTTTTCGTTACCTCTTTCATCTTTAAATTCTAGACCTTTAGATTTTAAAGTTTGTATTTTTTTATGTCTTAAATAATTTGCTAAAATTACACCTAGTATAGAAACTAAAGGTATTACAAGAGCATAAATGTAGATAGTTCCATATAAATTTATCTTATCGGCCTGCTCAAGGCTTTCCACATCTCTAAACAATATTACATTAACTAATGCAACAAGTACTGTACCGCCAATAATTGCAAACCTTCCAAGTGTCTGCATTGTTGTGTGCATTATTTTTATTTGATCTTTAGAATAATCATTTCCTGTTTCATCAGCCAAAGGAACTGCCTCAACTGTCATAGCATCGGCTACGACGTCCTGAACCACATAACCAACTGGAGCTAAAATCACGCTTATCACAAACCATGTTTCTACCGAAAATACCTGGGACATATCTTTAGTATGAATAATCAATCCATACATAATTAGTAAGCTAAGAGCTATCAATGAAGCTCCAAAGTAGACCATATAATTTTTTCTCTCCCAGATTAGATCTACTAAATGTCCTAATGGCATTTTTAATGCCCAAGGAATTCCAGCCCAAAAACCTAGGCCTGCTAAAAATGCTGCTGATAAATTTAAATAATCTTTAACAAAAAATGTACCAACAATACCTGTTAAACCAGAAATACCCGCAGCCATATAAACCATTAATGGAGGTAGATAAGTCCATTTAAATTGACGACCTAAATCTAAAAATGTGCTGTCTAAAAATTTAATTATTTTGCTCATTAGTTACTTAAAACTGGAAAAGCTTGTCTAACTTTTAAAAAGTATTTTTGATATTCCATTTTAGTACATTTGTTTTCAATATACTTAATATCATTTTTTTCCATCAATTCTTTTGCCTTTTCGTCTCGTATACCTAGCTGTAACCATAAAACTTTAGCACCAATTTTAACTGCATCTTCTGCAATAGCATAAACTTCTTTTGATGGTCTAAAAATATCTACAATATCAACCTGATCATTAATATCAGATATTTTAGCAAAAACTTCTTCTCCTAAAATTTTTTGACCCTTAGCTCTAGGATTGACAGGATAAACTTTAAATCCATATTTTTGCATATATTTCATAACTATAGTTGATGCTTTTGTTGGATCGTTACTAACTCCTACCATTGCAATTGATTTATATTTAGAAAGAACTTCTTTGATATCACTCATTTATTATTTTTAATTTGTTTTTCACAAAATATTTTAGCTTCAGGAACTGTCATTGGTTTTTCTAGTTTTTGGCTACCAGCAATACATGCATCTATTGCTCTTTTTTGATTATGATCTTTAAAATTATAAATTACAAACATTCCAACAATAATAAAAAGAACTATTAAAACATTCTTTATCATTATTTATTTTTCCATTTTGGTTTTCGTTTTTCGAGGAAAGCAGAAATTCCTTCTTTCGCATCCATTGCCATCATATTAAGGGTCATCATTTTACTTGTATAAACGTAAGCTTTACTTAATGGCATTTCTAATTGTTTGTAAAAAGCTTGCTTTCCAATTTTTATTGTTAAATTAGATTTAGAAGCAATTTTATTTGCTACTTTTAACACTTCGTTGTTTAATTTGGTTTTTGAAAAATTATCATTTATCAACCCTATTTCTTTTGCATAATTTGCACTTATAGGTTCTCCAGTTAACAACATTTTCATCATGGGTTTTCGATTTATCTTTCTACTTACAGCAACCATAGGTGTACTACAAAATAAACCAATGTTTACACCTGGTGTAGCAAATAGTGCGTCCTTAGTGCTATATGCTAAATCACAACTTGCAACCAATTGACAGCCAGCCGCAAATGCTGCTCCATGAACTTTAGCAATTACAGGTTTCCTGCCCTCAACGATCTGAAGCATTACTTTTGAACAAAGATTAAATAATTTTAAATATTTGTGTCTCTTTTTAAGACCTCTAACTTCTTTTAAATTGTGTCCAGCACTAAATCCTTTACCAGCACCCTCTAATATTATTACTTTAACTTTTTGATCAGTATCTAGCTTTTTTAAAGTCTTTAATAAATCTGAGAGATTTTTGAATGATAAGGAGTTATAAGTTTTTGGTTCATCAATGATAATTGATGCAACTTCATTGTTAATTTTTTTTATTTTAATATTACTAATCATTAATCAGTTAATCCATCGGATCTAGCCTGATTTCTTTCTATATGAATTGGCAAAACTTTACCATAAATAGCTTTGGAATGTTCTGGGGTGTTTACTCTCCATGGATCTAAAACATAAGCTGGAATACACATATATCTTGATTTTTGGCCTCTAACTTTTGTTACCCTATGCAAAGTAAATCTACCTTTAAATATTTGTAAATCTCCTGGCTCTAATTTTAATTGTCTCACTCTAGTTCTATCTCCTGCTATTACTTTTTGCACTTCCTCGAAATTTTCATTTCCTGGTTCTCTAATATTTGGACAGTACTCAAATACTCCTCCCTTCTCAGGTTTTTGTATCATTAAACTAAGTGTAAATTCACAACTATCAAAATGCCAAGGGAGTACGCCATCTGGTTTCATAACATTATAAGCATGACATGCTAAAGGATCTGCCCATCTATAAATAGGAGAAACACCTAAACAAGCAGATACAAATTTTAAAAGTTCCTCAGTTTCGTATAGATATTTCATTTCGGAGTCTTTTGGAAAACAATCTGAATTCAAATATCCATTGTATCTATTCATAAATGTTCTTTTTGGATGATCTTTTGGTAATGAAGGATCGTCCTTTGCATACAAGTAAGCATTTATACTCTCTTTAGACATATAAACTTCGTCTAATTGTTTTTTTAACTCAGAATTCATTACCTTAAGTGATTTAGGTAAAATAAAATTTGGAATTGTTGAACAACTATATTGATTAAGTTCTTCTTTACATTTTTTAACTAAATTTTGAATTATTGGTGAATTTAATTCGTGTATTGGATATTTTTCTAAATCTACAATAGTTTTAAGTCTATCGTTCATTTAATTTTATTCTAACTTTCCCTCTTCTCTCATTTTTGCTCTTATTTTAGTAGCTGATATTTTTTGAGTTTCTTCATCCAAAACTATTTCCTCAATCTTATATCCAACTCCCCTACCATAACAAATATTTGTAATATTAGGCACTAACATTATTTTAAATTGTCCTTGAAACTCAGGATTTAATCTGTCTTCAATGTTTTTTTTTACAGTTTCAAAATCAAAAGGATTATCATCTACACCTTGTACATCTCTAATTTGAATACAAACTTGTCCAGTTTTTTTAATAATTTCTTTAAACAAAGTATAATGTCCATCGTGAAAAGGTTGCCATCTACCTAGCATTTGCGCTGTTGGTTTTTTGTTATCCCATTGGTGTTTCATTTTTTTATCTCCTCTATTATTTTTGGTGCCCAATTTTTTGCATCCTGAGTTGTTACGTGAAAATCAAAATTCTTAGGATTAACAAACATTTGATTGGTGTCTTCAAATCTTCCTTTTTTAATTGTATCTACCCAAACTCTGAAATCAGCAGGAAATAAACTTCTTGCCTCAGGTGTCGGTGCAACAAAATCAGCAATTACATAATGACCCTCAGCTTTTAATTTAAGAGCAAATTCAGCCATTCTTTTAGCTTGCCTTATTCTTCCATCTTCAGAAAAATCCCAATCATCTGCAGCTTTTCTTACTTCATCAGCATTTAATCTCTTTGCATTTAAGAGTGGTGCCATTTCATCTGCTAGAGTTGTTTTACCTGCTCCAGGCAAACCCATTACTAAAATAATTTTCATTAAATATCTTCTAACGGATGATGGGACATTAATTCAAGTCCATTTTCACCAATAAGGTACTGTTGTTCAAGTTTTACACCTTCTTTACCACCAACTTTACCAATATAACTCTCAAGTGTGATGGTCATATTCTTTTCAAAAGTTCCCCCTTCTTCTCCACCATCAGTTGGATATCTTATTTGAGGCCACTCATCACATAAACCAATTCCATGAACCATACATGAATACCTATTTCCATAATATTTATCAGGCAAAACCCAAGATTTTTTTATAAATTCTTTAAAACTCATTCCTGGTTTTATTAATCTAAAATTATGATCAATTTGTTTTCTAGCCATTGAATATAGTTTTTTTTGCTCATCATTAAATTTATGTCCAACTACAAAGGCTCTTGATATGTCAGCACAGTATCCATAGGGTCCAACCATATCTGTATCAAAAGCAACAATTTCTCCCTGTTGCATAACTTTATTACTACTCTCTTGCATCCATGGATTTGTTCTTTCACCAGAAGATAAAATCCTACACTCAATCCATTCACCTCCATTTTCAATATTCGTTTTATGTAAAATTGACCACAATTCATCTTCGGTCATTCCTGGTTTAAGATCTGATCTCATTTTTGACACACCTTTTTCTGCAACTTCTATTGCTGCTTTCATACAAGTCAATTCATCAGGTGATTTTATTACTCTTGCTTGTTCTAAAATCAATTTTGCATCTACAACTTCAATGCCTTCTTTATTTAAAGCTGTAACCGCAGGACCATTTAAAACATCGATTGCAATTTTTTTTGTTTTAAAATAATTTTTTGATAAATCTTTAACTTCATTTATCCATTTTGATAATTGTAAATTTGCTTGATCTCCATTGCTAAAATAATCCCATGTGATTGCAGGTCTTATTTCGTCAATTAAATTTAAATGCTTTGATAATATTTCACAATTAAAATACTCATAAAGAATTGTTGGTCCATTTACCGGAACAAAACAATATCTGGTTAAATTATGCATATTATAGACACTCATGTTCACTGTATCTAAAGCATAACGAATATTCACTGGATCAAAGAGAATACAAGCCTCTAAATTGTTTTTTACTAATTCTTTTCTGACCCTATCTAAACGGTATGATCTTAATTTATCAAAATCAATCTCGTCTTCTCTTAATCTTTTTTTGGTAATAAAATTTTGTCTTTGTTTTATTTCAGGATTAATTTTTCTACTAAATCTCATAACACTCTATACAACCCTAACCATGCGTTAACATCTTTGCTTGCAATATAGTCGGATTTAAAAAATTCTACTTCTTCCCACATCTTGCTAACTTTGAGTATATCAATTTTTTTATCAAAACCATACTCTTCATGAATTCCTTCATTAATCGTGAAGCAAATTAAACCACCTGGCTTTGTGATTCTTATAAATTCATCTAATGCATTTGGTTTTACATGCCCAAAAGTAAATGTTCCAACACACATTACTCCACCATAAAAGTTATTCTCAACATCTATTGGTTTATTTAAATCAACTTTTACTAATTTTTGATAAAGATCTTTTGGCACGGTATCTAATAAAGTTTGAGATAAATCGGCTCCATGAAAATTTTTAAAACTATATTTTTTAAGCTCCAATCCAACTAAACCTGTTCCACATCCAGCATCAAAAATTAAAATATCTTTATTTTTCTCATATTTGTTAAATGTTTCTGCGGTTTCTTTAGGTCCTGTATAGTTCCAATCAACCATGTCTTTATTGTATTTATCTTTGTCTCCCCACTCATCGTAGTACTTCATAACTTCATCAGTAGTTTTAAGCTTATAAATTGGAATTTTGTTTCCTACGTCTTTTTGAGCCATTAACTTCTCATTTTTTGACCACTTGGATCATAAAGTGGTTCTTTAATTATTGAACAATTAAATAAATCTCCATTTATCTCTACTTGAATTTTATTTTCAGAATTAATATTTTTTTGATCAACAAAAGTAAAAGCTACACTTTTATTTACAAAGTGAGCAAACCCACCTGAAGTAACATAACCAATGCTTTGATCTCCATTCATAACAGCTTCATTATTTGTTACATCAATATCATTTGTTTCAACAATTAATGGTATGAGTTTATTTGAAGAGTTTTCCTTTTGTGCACTTTCTTTACCAATAAACTCTTTATCCCAATTTATAAAAGCATCTAAGCCTGTCTCTTTTGCTGAAAAATCTGGTCTATAATCTAGAGTCCACGCTCCCCAATTTTTCTCTAACCTCATTGACATTAATGCTCTTCCGCCAAATGGTTTAATATTAAATTCTTTTCCAGCTTCCATTAATTCTTCATAAAGTTTTAATTGATAGTGAGGTGCTACATAAATTTCATATCCAAGTTCGCCAGTAAATGAAATTCTATTTATTATTGCTGGAACTCCGCCTACAAA
Source organism: uncultured Pelagibacteraceae bacterium (assembly GCA_902635845.1). Taxonomy (GTDB): domain Bacteria; phylum Pseudomonadota; class Alphaproteobacteria; order Pelagibacterales; family Pelagibacteraceae; genus Pelagibacter. The sequence continues at coordinate 99,083 of CACPPK010000001.1, forward strand.
CATTCTTCTTGAGTCTCTAAATTTAAATTTATCATTTGAAACATCATCTCTTGCAATTTTTTCCAAAACCTTCCTTGAATTAGGTCCTGCAATAGATAATCCATGATATTCATCAGATCTATTAGAATAACTTAAATTAAATTTGTCTAAATGACTCTCAAACCAACGTCTATGCATCTCTTGGGCAGCTCCAGACCCGAATACCATGAATTCATTTTCATCCAAACAAGCTACAGTTAAATCACCACATAATTTTCCCCTATACGATAACATTGGTGATAAAGATATTCTTCCTGGTTTTGGAAGTCTTCCAGCCATTATATGATCTAAAAATTTTCTAGCATCAGGACCTTTGAATTCATGTTTTGAAAAATTAGCAACTTCGATTAAACCAACATTTTCTCTCACATTAATAACTTCTTTTGAAACATAATCATGTGATCTTGATCTTTTAATAGTAGGCTCTTCGTGAGCATCTTCTTTATTATTTGCAAACCACAAAACGTTTTCCAAACCAAAACTATCTCCCATAACAGCACCTTGATTTACAAAACGATCATAAAGTGCAGTAGTTTTTTGCTTTCTTCCTTTTGGTAAAGTTTCATTTGGAAAAGTCATGATAAATCTTCGCTCATAATTTTCTGAAGATTTAATGGTTCCATACTGAGGTGAAGCATAATCTCCAAAACGAGCAACATCCATTGCCCAAACATCAATTGATGGTTCTCCATCAATAATCCATTCTGCTATACATTTTCCAACACCACCACCTTGACAAAATCCAGCCATAACACCAACCGCAACCCAATAATTTTTCATCCCTGGCACTGGACCAATAAGAGGACTTCCATCTGGACCAAAAGTAAAAGGTCCATTAACTATATTTTTTATTCCTGCACGTTCTAGCGCTGGCATTCTTTCAAAACCAATAGCCAATCTATCCTGAATATTATCTAACTTTGGCTCAAGTAACTCATGTCCAAAATTCATTGGTGTGCCTTCAACTTTCCAAGGAGTTGATTTTGGCTCATAAGTTCCAAGCAACATTCCCTTACCTTCTTGTCTAAAGTAAATATTTCCCTCAAAATCTGTTCCAATTGGCAATCTTTGTTCACCCATTGCTTCAATTTCTGGAATAGGTTCAGTGATTAAATAATGATGTTCCATAGGTTGAACTGGAAGATTTAAACCAGCTAATTGTCCAACTTCTCTTGCCCACAAACCACCCGCATTAATTACTATTTCAGCATTGATGTTTCCTTTTTCAGTAAAGACATCCCAAGTTCCATCCTCTTTTTGTTTTGTATCCTCAACAACTGTGTGAGTATAATATTTTCCACCATGAACTTTTGCTGCTTTTGCAAAAGCGTAAGTAACTCCTGATGGATCAACTTCACCATCAATAGGATCCCATAACGCTAACAAATATCTAGATGGATCTATTAAAGGGTGTTTCTTCTTTACTTCCTCTAGAGAAATAAATTCTTGATCAAGACCCATGTATCTTGCTTTTGATCTTTCTCTTTTTAAATAGTCAGCCCAGACTTCATTTGATGCTAAATAAAATCCTCCACTTGGTTTAAATCCAGTTGAGTGACCTGACTCTTTTTCTATCTCTTTATAAAGACCTATTGTGTAAGCCATCATCCTAGAAATATTAGGATCTGAAGAAATTACATGAACGTTTCCTGCAGCATGCCAAGAAGATCCAGAAGTAAGCTCGTTTCTCTCAAGTAAGATACAATCTTTTAATCCAAATTTAGATAAATGATAAAGTATAGAACAACCTACAACGCCACCTCCAATGATTACTACTTTAGCATGCTTTTCCATTAGTATTTAATTTCCTTGTTTACTTTTTTTAATGATTTGTCAGTTCCATGGTGGAAATGTTTGCTCATGTCTGGCATATATTTCATTGAAATTGGTTTTTTTCCAATTGCAACTGACATTTCTCTAACATGGTGAGCTTCTGCTCCACAACATATACCAATAAAATTTATTTTATTTTGAACACACTCTTTTGCAAACTCTGCCATTTCAAATCTGTTACAGAACAAATTGTCTAAAGCTACTGGAAATGCATTCCCTCCAGGAATACAACTACAACCATGATCAGTTATATTTAAAAAACCAGGCTCTTCCTCTGTTGTTCTATAAGGTACCGGAAGTCCAGCAACATGACATGAAACTTTTTCTCTAACTTTTTTTAGTAGTTTCATTGTCATTTCAGGTCCTCGATAACAATTTAAACCAACTACATCTGCACCTAAATCTTCCATCATCTTACATGCATCCTCTGCGCTATGACCTTCTCTAGTTTTGTCACCTCTTGGGATTGCAAAATTACAAACTGCAATAAGACCGGCATCTTTAATTGCTTTTAATGCTATCTTCATTTCTTCAGTCCAATTTATTGTTTCTGCTATTACAAAATCAACACCAGCTTCTTTCGCCCAAGCTATCTGTTCTTCATACATTTGTTGACATTGTTTATGAGTATTAGCATCACCAGGATCAAATACGTTTGTATTAGCTACATCTCCACAAACCATTAAATCTAAATCTTTAAATTCATTCGCAGCATCTTTCGCTATCTTAAGAGCATTTTTTTGGAGTGGCTCTAACATATCTTCTTTGCCAATAATTCTTAGTTTTTCTCTATGACCATAATAAGTAAATGCTTGAACAACATCTGATCCAGCTCTAATAAATTCTCTATGTAACTGAGTCACTACCTCAGGATGTTCTAAAACTACTTCTGGAACAAATGGACCTGCTGAAAGATAACCTCTTCTTTCCATGGCAAAAAGATATCCTTCTGCACACATAATAGGTCCTTCATTTAATCTAGTAATTAGATCTTTTTTCATAATTTATCCTTTCATTTCATTATATTGTTTGCAACCCATTTGTGGAAATGATGGGTGGGATTATCCATCACAGGTGAGAAGTTTCCCCCATTATAAGATGGTGATTTTCTCCCATCTTGCATTCCCTCAATTATATTTAAATCTTCACTTTGAACTCCTTTCCAAAGTTCAAAGTTTTGTTTTCTAAGTGATTTAAATTTTTTCGAATTTGCCGCTTCGTTACCAACATAAAAAATTTCCATATGTTCTTTTGTATATTCATTATTTAGTGGTTCTAACCAGTAGGCATAAAAATGGTCTTTATGAATCCCAAGCATAACATTTGGGAAAAGAGCAACGTATTCAGCAATATGCTCTTGATCTTTTGGCCAGTTTGGGAATGTTGGAAATTTTAAGTTACTTTTAAACCTTGGATTATATACCATAGTGCCTTGCCCAGCAAAACGATTAGGTAATCCTTGAATATGATAATGATCATCAATTTTTGAGTAAGAGTTTAATCCAGGATGAACCCAGGGTAGATGATAACTTTCACAATAATTTTCTATCGCAAATTTCCAATTACATTTAGCATTTAAATTAAAATAACCATAATCTTTTGAATAAACAATTAAGTCTCTATCTTTTATTGGCCAAAATTTTTTCCATCTGTCACTTAATGGTTTAATATAATTTTCAAAATTGATTTCATTTTTGTTTAAATTTACAAAAATTAAATCTAACCAAACATGAGATCTAACTTCTTTAAGACCGCTTTGTAATTTGTTAAATTTATTACAATTATGTTTATTCATTCCACCAATATGCGGTGTGGCTATTAACTTGCCACCCATGTCATATGACCAAGAATGATACGGGCATCTTATTACATTCTTAATTTTACATTTTTCTTGAAGAATCTTAAAACCTCGATGACTACAAACATTATGAAAAACTCTAATTTTATTATTTTTATCTCGTAAAATAATTAATGGAATTCCTAGCATGTCAAATGGTTTCGCGTCTCCAATATCTGGTAAGGAACTACCAACACCAATTACTACCCATTTATTTTCAAAAATTTTTTTTCTCTCAATTGATAAATAATCTGGATCAGTGTAACACTCATTTGGTAAACCATGAGCTTTATCAATATTTTTATTTACAACTTTTATTTTTTTTAAATCAACTATTTGAGATAACTTTTTCATTTCAACTTTTATTAAACCTCCTTGTTAAAGTTGGAATTAATTAAAGCTAAATTTTTACGATTCTCTTATTATGATTTGTTGAAAAACGGTTTTACAATTTAAAATATAGACAAATTCTTTGAAAAAAAAATTTGCAGAAAATTTCATAACCAAACTTTATCTATAAATAAATGGCATTTAAAGACAATTTGACTTCAACTAAAGGTTGAAAGACATTTGCAATCTTTTCATTGATATGTTGTAGTGTTTAATCGAAAATTAACTAACGGAGATATAATGAAAAAATTAAAAACAATTCTATTTTCCGCACTTTTAGCATTCGGCATGACTTCTTTTGCAAATGCTTGTGGAAAATTAGTTATAGCCGAACAAAACTGGGCATCTGCTGAGTTAATGGCAAACGTTGATAAAATCATTCTCGAAGAGGGATATGGATGTGACGTAGAATTAGTACCTGGTGCTACTATGCCAACATTTACATCTATGAACGATAAAGGAACACCTGACATGAACCCTGAACAATGGGCGAATGCAGTTTACACTCCTTTAAAAAAAGCGGTAAGTGAGAAAAGATTAATTATTGCAAATAAAGCTCCAATAACAGGTCTTGGAGAGGGTTGGTGGTTAAATCCAGCAGCTTTAGAAAAACATCCAGAGCTTAAAGGAATGACTGCTGTTCAAATTTTAGAACGTCCAGATTTGTTTCCTGATAAAGAAGACCCATCAAAAGGTGCTTTTATGGGATGTCCAGCAGGTTGGGGATGTCAGTTAGCCAATGCAAATTTGTACAGAGCGTTTGAAATGGAAAAAAAAGGGTGGAAACTTATTGATCCAGGTTCAGCTGCAGGTTTAGATGGTTCTATTGCTAAAGCATCAGATTCTGGTGAGCCGTGGTTTGGTTATTATTGGAATCCTACATCAATGGTTGGAAAATATAATTTACAACCAGTTGATTTTGGTGTTCCTTTTGCAGGAAGAGATAATTGGGATAATTGTATAACTCTTGCAGAACAAGATTGTGCAAATCCAAAACCAACAGCTTGGACAAAATCTGAAGTAAACTCAATTGTAAGTGCTAACTTTGCTAAAACTGGTGGAAAAGATGTGCTTAAATATGTTGAAAGCAGGACTTTCCCAGGCACAGTAATGAATGGAATGTTGGTTTATATGGCTGACAACCAAGCAAAAGGTTCTGATGCTGCTGTTGAGTTTTTAATAAAGCATGAAGATATTTGGACTAAGTGGGTATCTTCTGATGCTGCAAAAAAAATCAAAAAAAGTTTATAATTAACTTTAAATTACGAGCCTATTTAATATAGGCTCGTAAAAATTTTATATTTATGGAATTTTTTACTGAATTTCCAGAATTGGGGAGAAGATCCCAAATGGAGCTAAGAAAAGGTATAGACTTAGCTTTTAGAAATTTTTCAAAAGAATATGGAGACAGTATAGAGGCATTTTTCGACCCATTATTATTTTTTTTAGTATCATTAGAAAAATTATTATTATCTACACCATGGATAATAATTATTGGAATAATTTGTGGATTAGCCTGGTTAGGTTCTAGAAGTTGGAAACTAGTTGTAGGAAGCGCAATTGCTTTTCTATTAATTGGTTATTTTGGAATGTGGGAAGATTGTATGGCAACAGTTGCTATTATTACTGTATGTACAATAATTTGTATTGTTGTTGGTATCCCAATAGGAATTATAATGGCTAGATCCTCTAGAGCTGAAAAAGCAATACTTCCTGTATTGGATATGATGCAAACAATTCCTAGTTTTGTTTATTTGATTCCAATTTTGATGTTGTTAGGAATTGGAAAAGTCCCAGGATTAATTGCTGTTTGTGTCTACGCGGTTCCTCCAATTATTAGATTGACTAATTTAGGTATTAGAGAAGTAGATAAAGAGACTTTAGAAGCAAGTGAAGCTTTTGGAGCAACCACTGCACAAAAATTAAAATCTGTTCAAATTCCGCTTGCTTTGCCTACTGTTTTTGCTGGTGTAAACCAAACCATAATGATGGCTTTAGCAATGGTAGTTATTGCCTCTATGATTGGCGTGAAAGGCCTCGGTGTACCAATATTAAGAGCTGTTTCTAACCAATATTTAGCTCTTGGAATGATGAATGGATTGGCAATAGTTGCTCTTGCAATTGTATTTGATAGGGTTACCCAAGAATATGGAAGAAGGATCCAAAAGCATAGAGGGCAAATAAAATAATTGATAGTTTGTTACATCGAATTTTCTAGACACATATTTCAAAATAAATAAAGATCTTCACTATGAATTTTTCATTGGAAATAGGACCTAAAACAGACGTTGATACGGTTCCAGCATTGTCTGATGTTTATATTACAATGCTACCTGGAGGTGATTATAGAGAGACTGCTGATAAAGCGGTAGAGCTTGTTAAGAGAGGATATAACCCTGTGCCTCATTTTCCTGCTAGATCAATGCATGATGAAAAAGAACTTAAAGATTATGTTTCTAGATGCAAAGATGGAGGCGTAAAGCAAGCCTTAATTATTGGAGGTGGAAGAGAACCAGCAGGTAAATTTGATAGTTCATTTCAACTTTTAGAGACAGGTTATTTTGAAAAAATGAAAATAGGAATTGCTGGACATCCAGAGGGGAGTCCTGATATATCCGACTCAGATTTAGAAAAAGCTATGATAGATAAAAAGCCTTATGCTGATTATATTGTAACACAGTGGTTGCTAGATCCTCAGCCTATTATAGATTTTATTTCTAAGCAAAGCGTACCAGTGCATGTGGGAATTACTGGACCTTTAAAAATATCTAGCTTAATTAAATTTGCTAATATTGTGGGGGCAAAAAATTCCTTAAACTTTCTTAAATCTAATTTTAGTAAGGCATTAGATTTGTTGAAACCTAAAGACCCTAATGATTTAATTGGGAAAGTTAAATCGCATACTGATAACTTCCACATTTATACATTCGGCGGCTTGAAGGAAACTAACAAGTGGTTGAAGGAGAATAGTTATGTCTAAAGAATTTGACTATACTAAAGTACAACATGTTACTTCTGTTGATCAGTCTGATAGAGAAGTACCATACAATTTAAGACAAAGTGGGCCAACTAAAGTTGAATTATTGATTTCAACTAGGGTGAGAAAGTCACCTTATTGGCATTTATCAATGCAGGCAGGTTGTTGGAGAGCAACTGTATACAATAGAATTTATCATCCAAGAGGTTACGTAAAACCTGAAGATGGTGGAGCTATGGTTGAGTACGATGCTATCGTAAACCATGTAACAATGTGGAACGTTGCTGTTGAAAGACAAATAAGAGTTAAAGGTCCAGATGCAGAAAAATTTACTGACTACGTTATAACTAGAGATGCAACAAAAATTTCTCCTATGAGAGCAAGATATGTAATTTTGTGTAATGCTTACGGAGGAGTTTTAAATGACCCTATTCTTTTAAGAATTTCAGAAGATGAGTTTTGGTTTTCATTATCAGACTCTGATATTGGAATGTATTTACAAGGTGTAAATGCGGATGGAAGATTTAATTGTACAATTGAAGAAATTGATGCATGTCCAGTACAAATTCAAGGTCCTAAATCAAAAGCTTTAATGAAAGATCTTTGTGGAGACCAAGTTGATTTTGATAATATGCCTTTCTATGGATTAGCAGAAGCAACAATTGGTGGAAGAAGTTGCGTAATTTCTCAATCTGGTTTTTCAGGAGAAGCTGGTTATGAAATATATTTAAGAAATGCAACTTTGTATGCTGAAGATATGTGGAATGCAGTATTGGATGCTGGAAAAAAACATAACTTAATGGTTATTGCACCAGCACACCATAGAAGAATACAAGCAGGTATTCTTTCTTGGGGACAAGACATGGATCAACAACATAACCCGTTTCAATGTAATTTAGGTTATCAAGTTTCATTATCTGGTAAAGGTGAATGGAATAAAAAAGCTGATTACGTTGGTAAAGCTGCTTTGGAGAAAATGGGAGCAGATATAAAAGCTGGAAAAAAACCTTATAAACTTCAATTAGTTGGAATGGAGTTGGGTGGTAAACCAATTGACGATTATGCGCCTGACTTTTGGTTAGTATCACCAGAAAGTGGTGGAGATCCAGTTGGATTTATTACTTCGCCATGGTGGCATCCGGAAAAGAAAACTAATATTGCTATGGGTTATGTTCCATTTGATGGAACTTTAAACCCAAATGGTTTTCCAAAAGGTAAAGTTGGAACTAAGTTTAAAGTTCATCTTCCTGAAAAATATTCGGATACTCCAGGAACACCTGTGGATGCTGTAGTTGTGGATATTCCATTCAAAGAGTCTTTCAACGCAAATACAAGAGAAGTTGTAAAAGGCTAAAATTTACTAAGGGGGAGCTAATTTCAGCTCCCCTTTTTAATTCTAATGACCAAAAGTTTTCTAATAGCAGTTTGCATTATCATTGCTATTGCTTTAATAATATTTCCATTAATTGTTTCTTATAAGGCTCAAAAAAATAAAAATAAAAAAAATTAATGTTTGCTGAATTTTTAAATATAATTTTTAAGTCAATAAAATTAGACAAAACTCTTTATTCAGATAATAAAAATTTTGGAGAAGCATCAATATACTTTGCCGGGATTATAATGATTCTAGATGGTATCGCTGGGGCAGTAGCGGCAAATACAATTATTAAAACAGCTATCGCAATGTCTGGACTAACTGCAATTATTACTTGGTTAATATGGGCGATTTTTATTTTTGTAATTGGAGTTAAATTATTTCCTGATAAGCAAACCAAAGTTTCATTCAAAAAAGTTTTAACAGCAGTTGGTTTTGCACATGCTCCAGGTTTATTAAGATTTTTTGCAGTCACACCAGATTTAATGATACCAATAATATTTCTTACCCAGTTTTGGATTTTTGCAGGTTTAATAATTTCAACTAAACAAATATTGAGTTTAAAATCTAATTTTAAATCCTTTGGGATTGTTCTTTTATCTTTTTTAATTATTGCATTTTTATCTATCTCATTTGTGATGAGCAGAATGAATATGCTTCCAGTTAGTCAAATCAGTTAAAGTGGAAATATAGTCTTAGATATTCTACAAGATTTACATAATTTAAACCCAGTAAGAATTAAATTTTGAGTAACGCTCTCGTCCTCCTCTTTGCATTCATCACAAATATTATTTAATTCTTCAGTATCAACCTTAAGATTTTTTTCATCAATTTTATCAATCATTATCCGTCAAACCTGCGCCTGCTGCACCCTCCTTTAAACTATCACTCTCCTCAACAAAAGTTTCTTCGGATAACTTATATAAATTATTCCATTCATCTTCTGTAAAGTTGTCTTCATTTTCAAGTAGATTGACCTCAATTGTATTCGCTATCTTTGGAAATTCTTGATCAATAAAATTTGAAATAATATTTACATTTAGATTTAGTAACATTTTTTTTTCATCTATTTTTACATTAATTTTTTTTCCAATAATTTCTGATGAACGACTTATGAAGGAAATAAAAATTATTGGATAAGCAACGTTTTTAAACTCAATTTTTTTTAAATTTTCTAAAACATTTATTTGATCTAAAAAACTAACACCTAAAGTAATTGGACAGTAAGGATTATTTGATGAAGAGTTATTTTCATTAATTAAATTTAAATTTTCAAATTGATTTTTTTCTTTTTGATTAAAATATTCATTAAGGTGCTTAATACCCGGTAAACTAAATAACTCTAATAATCTTATGCTTTTTCCTATTTCCTCAGAAACTCCCCAAGAATATCCTGCTGCCTTTGAAGCTCTTTTAACGGTAGTTTCAATTTCACTCAGTGATTTCATTAATAAATATTGGTTTTATATACCCACTGCTCGTCATAACTTTTTAGCTCATTTGGAAGTGGAGCTCCTTGGAACATACAAATTCTTAACCATTTGTCAGATCGTGGATCAAATTTTAATGCTCCAAAAAAAGATAATTTTAGTCTAAGCATATCAATTGGCATCAAATCTTTACCAATTGTATTATCTTGTATTTCTGAATAAGGAAATTTTTCTACAATGAACGCTCTCCTTACAACATGTCTTAACTCAGAATTTGATGTTAAAAACTCAGCAATAGTTAAACTATTTTTTGAGACTAATAATTTGTCATAAAGTTTTTTTATGTCTCTTGCTATTGCTAAAGGCTGTTCTAATTCTGATCCATGCTCTTCAAAACGATCCGCCAATCTAGGTTCCTCTTTATTTTTTGAAATAAACCAAAAATTTATATTATTTTCTTTTTCTTCAAAATTAATATCTAAAATGTTTGGATACTTTGCTTCAACGATATTACGCAATTCTTCAACTTTTCTATAGGTTGGGATATTAAAATATTTTTCCTCATCTGAGCTCATTTCTTTCACCAAAGGATTTACAATATTGTTATAAGGTTCCATCATAATTGAAACAATGTATTCAATACATTCCTCGCAAGTATTGTCCTCTAACCATTGATATATTTTATTAAAAGGATATTCGATCTCAAAATCAAAATCTTTGTTTATAAAATTTAAAAATTTTTCAACATCTTTTAATAATGATGAGATTTTGTTTTGTTGATATTCACTATCAGTATTCCAGCTTGTAACATTTTTTAATGATTTTTTTACACAATCTATAAATAAATCACTTTCTCGACTTTTTACATTTTTGATTTCTCTAATTTTTTTAAGCGCCTTCTCTCTACTTAAAATCCAATTATTTAATAGTGTTGGGTGATTGACTATAAATGGAGCCATACCTAGACCTGTAGAATTACCAATTCCCAAATTTTTACAAATATTATAATCCAGCTTAACAGCTCTTTTTGGATTTTTATGATAAGCAACATGATTAACTTGATCAAAAGTAAATTGTCTTACCAAATAAACCAACATCATTTCTAATCTGAATGGACCATTAATTTCTTCACGATTTTTAATTCTAAATCGATCTGCAAGACCAAATTTACCCGAGCCATATACTGCCGTAGTCCTATATAAATAGCCTACTTTTGATAATAAGTTTAAATCTGGCTGCTGGCCTTTACTCAAACTTTCAACTACGTGATTATAAATTCTTACTGATTTGTTTGCTCTCGATAAAGTTAATTCTTTATAAGAAAGTCTACCAACTTCTTGTTTTGGAACTTCATTTTTTAATCTTTCAATGTCTTTTTTTGTAGGAACTCCATCATGCAATGTAAAAGCTGCATCCCATTTTGTTGCAATAACTCTATCTGATCTTTCTTCGTCTTTAATTTCATTTGCAAAACAAACTAAAGAATAAACTCTTTTATTTTTTTTAAATGAATAAACAGCTTCTCCAAAACCATTTTCATTTAAATTAAATAAGTCTCTTTTATATTCCCACTCTTTAAATTCATTAAGGAAACTTCTTAAAAAAGATAATTTTGATTGATGAAAAGATCCTAGCCTTGATAATTTCATTATCTTATTTGGGTCTCTTAATTCAACTTTCATAATTAAATAGATTTATAAAAACTGTACCAATTATTTCCAAGTATTCCATATGTCTCGGTATCTGAGAAACCTACTTTTTTAAGACCTTTTTCAATATTTGAGAACCCTCTTGCATCAAGAAACCAATCAGGTTGTTTTGGAAAACCTGGTTTATTTTTCGAACCTTCACCATAATTTTTACTTTTAGACCAAGAGCCATTTCTCATCCATTCGACAACAGTATCTGGGTGATCTAAACAAAGATCTGATCCTATTCCTATTTTTTTAACATCCATTATTTCAGCTGTTTTTGCCACCATTTGACAAAAACTATCTAAAGTACAATTTGTGTTATCTTTTAAGTGATGAGGGTATAATGATAAACCCAACATACCACCACTTTCACTCAAAATTTTTAATAAATCTGAGGATTTATTTCTTTTAGCTGGATGCCAAAAAGAAGGATTTGCATGAGTAATTGCAATTGGTTTTTCACTTAATTCAATTGCATCTAGAGTACTTTTTTCTGCAGAATGTGACATGTCAACTACAAGGCCAACTCTATTCATTTCTCTTATAACCTCGCGTCCAAAATTTGTAACTCCGCTATCTACTTTTTCATAACAACCTGTTGCTAGCAAAGACTGGTTATTATAAGTAAGTTGCATAAATCTGCATCCTAATTGATGAACCTTTTCAACAAGATTTATATCATCTTCAATTGGTGAACAATTTTGAAAACCAAAGAATATTGCAGTTTTGTTTTCTTTATTAGCTTTATCAATATCGTGAAAATTCTTACCAAGAAAAATTAAATCAGAGTTTTCTTGAAATAATTTTTCCCATTTTTTTATTTCAAGTTTTAATTCATCAAAATCTTCATGGTAGACAATGGTAACATGGACAGCATCTAGTCCAGCAGATCTGTTGATCTCAAAGATTTTCCTAGACCAATTACAATATTGAAGATTATCTATTTTATAATTCATAGTATGCTTAACTCTAATCAATATGTATTTTAAATACTATTAATTTTATTGAAATTTTAAGTTAATTTTGAAATAAACAGATTGATCAATTTTCATGAAAAAAAATAGTAAATTAAAAGTTTCAATCATAATGGGTAGTCAATCTGACTATAAAGTAATGAAACTAGCCGAAAAAACCCTAAAAAAAATTGGAGTTTCATTTGAAAAAAAAATTATATCTGCTCACAGAACACCACAAAGAATGTATGAATATGCTGCAAAAGTTGAACAAAATAATATAGGTGTAATTATTGCAGGTGCTGGAGGATCTGCTCATCTTCCAGGTATGATATCAGCACTTACACATGTGCCAGTTCTTGGCGTTCCTGTTGAAAGTAAAAAACTCAAAGGTTTAGATAGTTTGTTATCAATTGTACAAATGCCTAAAGGAATACCTGTAGGAACTCTTGCTATAGGAGAGGATGGCGCCATAAATGCTGCTTTATTAGCTGCTGCAATAATTGCTAATAATAATTCAAATGTTCAAAAAAAACTTAAAAATTTTAGAACATCACAAACTAAATCTGTAAAGAAATCTCCAAAATAAAATGTCAGAAATTAATCTTGGTATCATTGGGGGTGGTCAACTTGGAAGTATGCTTGCAATAGCAGCTAAAAAATTAAATGTTAAAACAGTTATTTTTTGCGATGATATAGATGCACCAGCACAAAATTTTTGCAATCAATTTGTTACTGGAAGTTATGATAATAAAGAAAAGATATCAGAATTTATAAATCAGGTTGATTTGGTCACTTATGAATTTGAAAATATTCCATATGAAACATTAAATGAAATTAATAAATTTAAACCTGTTTTACCAAAGCCTTCTGTTAATAGATTAATTCAACATCGATTGGCTGAAAAAGATTTTGTTAATAAATTAAATATTAGAACAACCAGATATGTTTCAATTGAAAAAAAATCTGACATAGATGCCTTAGAAGATTTTTTACCAGGAATATTAAAAACAACAACACTTGGTTATGATGGCAAAGGTCAATATCCAATACATTCTAGTAAGGAACTTAATTCATTGAATATTGATTTTTCAAAAGGATATATTCTTGAAAAACTTGTAAAATTAAAAAAAGAGATTTCGATTATAATTACAAGGTTTAGTAATAATAAATATGAAATTTATGAACCAATAGAAAACGCTCACGAAGATCAAATTTTAAAATATTCAAAAATTCCTGCGGAAATAAATGAAAAAATTTTTAACCAATCTAAAGATTGGGCTATGCTTATAGCTGAGGAACTAAAATATGTTGGAACTATGTGTGTAGAATTTTTTATCGATAGAAATGATAATCTTTATGTTAATGAGATTGCACCAAGAGTACATAATTCAGGACATCTAACAATAAATGCTTTTAATGTGAGTCAATTTGAAAATCATGTTAGAGCTGTGTGTGGTTTAGAACAAATTCCTTTAAAAAAAATATCTAATGCTAAAATGATAAATTTACTTGGCGATCAAATTACTCATTATAGAAATATGCAAAAATTTAATGATAACGAATTTTTCTTTGATTATTTAAAAAAAGATATAAAAGAAAAAAGGAAAATGGGTCATATCACAACTTTAGTATAAATGTTAAAATCAATAGAAGGCAATTTTGATAATCCAGAAGTAAATGAGCTTCTAATAAAGCATTTTATAGAATTAAGGGCCGCCTCACCAGAAGGAAGTGCTCATGTTCTAAATATTCCTGGTTTAAAAATATCTTCAATTAAATTTTGGAGTTTATGGGACGAAAAAAAATTGATTGGTTGTGGTGCTTTAAAATTTTTAGATAAAGAACATGGAGAATTTAAATCTATAAGAATTCACGATAATTTTAGAAAGCAAGGCCAAGGGATTAATGTGATCAATCATTTAATCAATGAAGCTAAAAAACTTAAAATAAAAAGATTAAGTATCGAAACAGGAGCAGGTGATTTTTTTATACCTGCAAGAAAACTTTTTAGAAAAACTGGTTTCACAGTATGCGAACCTTTTGCACACTATAAAGAAGACGTTAATTCTGTTTATTTAACTAAGCTTATTGACAATAATTAAAAATTATTTTTAATTTTTCATCTATTTTGTTGACAAAACCCAATAAAATCTAAAGAAAGCCAATATTACTTAATTATAAGTAATAATTAAATACAACAAAAAGTAAGAAGATAAATATGAGTCTACAAGGTAAAGTAAAGTGGTTCAATCCAACCAAAGGTTTTGGTTTTATTGAAAGAGAAGATAAAGAAAAAGATGTGTTTGTACATGTTTCAGCAGTAAGAGATGCTGGTATGAACGGTTTAGATGAGGGTCAAGCTTTGACTTTCGATGTTGAAGATGGTCCTAAAGGTCCTTCAGCAGTTAACTTAAAAACTGCATAATTTCACACTTCCTATTGGCTGAAAAATTATTTATATTTAATAAAATTATTATTCAGCCAATACCTTTATAATAACAACCTTTAAACACAATTATTAATTATAGATTTAAATTTAAAAATTAATAAATTAATCAAAATTATGATTGGAATTTTAGGTGGAATGGGAACTCAAGCTGGTCTCGATTTTTGCAACAAACTTGCTGTTCTTAATAGAGGAAAAATTGATCAAGAGTATCCATTATTTTTACTTTATAATAAATCAAATATTCCTGGCAGACCTGAATCTATAGGATCCCAAACTAAAAATCTTTCAAACAAATCTACAAATAAAACAAGTAGGGAAAAATATAACAAAGTTTTAAAGAGTTTGCTTAAAGGTTGTAAGCTTCTGGAAAAGAATAAATGTAAATTTATAGTAATACCTTGTAATACGGCTCACTATTGGTTCGATGATTTGCAAAATAAAATAAATATTCCAATAATCAACATGCCAAAAGAAGTTTTTAAATTTACAAAAAAAAAATGTAAGAAAAATTCCAAAGTTGGTTTGTTGGCAACTGAAGGTACACTTAAAACAGGGGTTTATAAAAAATTTTTTGAAAAGGATTATCAACTAATTGTACCATCTAAAAAAATACAAAAAATGGCAGTTAATAAATCTATTAAATTAGTTAAAATGGGCAATGTTAAAGCTGCGGCAAAATCAATTAAACCTGCAATTGATTCATTAATTAAAATGAAATGTAAAAAAATTATTTTAGGTTGTACAGAACTACCTATTGCAATTTTTGCATTTAAATCGTTTAAAAATATAAAATCCTCAAAAGTTTTTTTAGATCCTAACTTAATTTTAGCTCATTCAGCTATGGTTAAGCATAAAAATTAGTTTATGTCTAACAAGTCTGAAAAGCCATATGTGTTAAGAGCTGCTGAATTTGTTTATTCAAATATAATTGAAATTAAAAAACAAAATCCTGAGATCAACAATATTCAGGCATTTGAAATTTTTATGAATACAAAAGAATATGTTATTTTAAGTTCTGGGGAATTTCATGATAAATGGTTTTCGGAACTTAGAAATAATAAATTTATTGATAAAATAACTAAAAAAAAAATTAATGAAGAAACTTTAAGACTTTTAGAGCTTCAAAAAGATTCAATGGTAAAGTTTTTGATGAAAATACCCAAGCTTTATTATACTAAAAGTCATTTTCCATTAGAAATTTCTCAGAGAGCTTTTAATCATTTATGGAGAGTTTGTGAAAGCTACGAAATGTGGTGTAAAGAAACTGATCAAGAAAATCTGATATATTTAAATATTATTGAGTAACATTATTTAAATTTAGTAATGATCTAGTAACCTCTATTCGCTTTTTAAGCAATTTTTGTAAATTTTGATTATCTAGTTTTTGTCTAGTCATTTTAATTCTTGTTTCGACTAATTGTCTTAAATCTTCATCAAATGAATTTTTTTTTATTTTTATATCTGTTTCTTCGATTAAAGTTTCTTTAATTAAAGTTAAAGAATTCTTTCCAGTTTCTTGTTCTATACGTTGATTAACTATAAATTGTGCACTAGCTTTATAGACATTTCCTGAAGTTAAGACTGTTACACCTGGGCCAACAAATGAAAGAATAGGTACAAATCCTGTCAGAAAGAAAAAAGACAGTATAATTGTTAAAATTCTAAATAATCTAAAATTCATAGTTGAACATTAAGTGATTTGGTATTTCGTTTCTACATATAATTTGTTCATTATAGGTACTGATTTGTTTGATTTTATTTAATTTATTTGTTTATTAAACATGATGATTAAAATATTCCCTTTCATATTTATACTTCTATGGTCCTCTGCTTTCATAACAACCAAACCTATTATAGACAACAGTGATCCATTTGCTGCTCTAGCTTTTAGATTTGCTTTAGTTGCTTTAGGTTTTTTTTTATTTTCTATTTATTCAAAACAAAAAATTTTAGTTAGTAAAAGAAACTTTTTTGAATCTTTTTTTAGTGGTGTATTATTTCATGGTTTTTATCTTGGTGGCGTCTTTTACTCAATTTCAATAGGCATGCCTACAGCAATAGCAGCATTAATTGTAACCCTACAACCAGTTCTTACAAATGCATTGAGCGGCCCAATCTTAAACGAAAAAGTATCAGCAAAACAATGGATTGGTGTTTTATTAGGATTTGCTGGTGCAGGACTTGTATTGGGTTTTGATATTGGTTCAAAAATACCGGCAGCAGGATTGATCGCAACAATAATTGCTTTATTAGCAATTACATTTTCAACTTTATGGCAAAAAAAATTAAGTAACAACTTACCATTGTCTGTAAGTAATATGAATCAAGCTCTTGGTGGGTGTTTATTTCATTTATTAATAATTATTTTGTTTGTTGATCCATATATTAAATTCTCACAAACTTTTATTATTGCAATGAGCCATCAAATATTTTTAGTATCATTTGGTGCATTTACAATATTAATGTTTTTAATAAAAAATAATTCAGCTAGCAAAACTGTTTCTATATTTTTTTTAATTCCAGCAACATCTGCTTTTATGGCATGGCTTTTCTTAAATGAAAGTTTAACTAGCTTAGATTTAATTGGATTTCTAATTACTTCTATAGGTGTTTATATTGCAACAAGAGATTGAAAACTTAAGTTTAAACAGTTTCAAAACCAAACTCTAGAGATGCATCTGTTATAGAGTGATATAAAGACTCTCCAAAGCTTCTTAGCGCAAATATTCTTACTTTATTTGGATCATCACTCAACTTATCTACAGTAAAGGCTATTCCATTATAAGTTGAGTTAATTGAATTATTCATATCTAATTTATTAAAATTAAAAGGACATCCTTTTTTCAAAACTTCTATCGAATCATTTCCTTCAATTTCTATAATAGCTCTAGAATGAGATAAATCTGTTACAGCAAAGTCTGTATCTTTAAATTTATCTACTATATTTTTTATTAAATCTTTTTTTGTTGAAACTAAAAGCCAGTTTTTTGGTCCATTCCACATAATCCTTGTAGTTTCATTAAACACTACAATTAAAGGTTCATTTTTTAATTTTAAGCCATCAATATCAATACCCTCAAATGAAATTGAAGAATTTTTGTACTGAACTATTTGAACAATTAATAAATTTTTAATTTCTGATATTTTAAGTATTTCATTTTCATTTTTACCTTTATAATCTCCGAATTGACCTTTTGTATGAACATTTGATAAAGCTGAAACTAATGTCATGATCTAACTCTTTCACCTTTAGGGTCTACATAATGTGATGAAACTATCTCAACTGGTATTACTTTATTTTTAAGTGGCGACATCGCAAAAAGCTTTTGACCGATCATATTTTTTCCATCTTTCAAAATTGCCAAAGAAAAAGGATTGTCATATTCAACACTCCAACAAGATGCCGAGATATGACCTAATTTTGGATTTGGTAACGGTGCTTTATCATCTTTAACTAAGTGAGAACCTTCTGGGATACTTGTTTGTTTATCTAATGGAACTACGCCCACTATTCTTTGTCTATTTTCTTCGATAAATGCAGATCGTTGTAGTGATCTTTTTCCAATAAAATCTTTCTTTTTACTAACAAGACCTTCTAAAGCGTTATCATATGGAATTGTTCTGCCATCAAGTTCCGATCCAGCAACATGTCCCATTTCAATTCTAAGAGTTGATAATGCTTCAGTTCCATATGGTTGAATATTAAATTCTTCACCAACCTCAATTATTTTTTCCCACATAAAATTTCCATAATCAGACTCAACATTTACCTCATAAGCAAGCTCGCCTGAAAAAGAAATTCTATATATTCTTGCTTTAACACCAAATAAATCTCCCTCCATATAGCCCATGAATGGTAAGCCTTCATTTGATACATTAGAGTTTGGAAATAATTTTTGTAATAAATCTCGAGATTTAGGTCCAGCGATGGCTGCTCCAGCCCACTGTTCTGTAGTTGAAACTACATTCACATTTAATTCAGGCCAAACGAGTTGCAAATAATATTCTAAATGCGAAAGAACATTTGCTGCTTGAGCTGTTGTCGTCGTCATATGATAATGATTTTCAGAAATTCTTGTAGTTGTTCCGTCATCCATTACAATTCCATCTTCTCTTAACATTACACCGTATCTTGCTTTACCAACTGGCAGCTTCAACCATGCATTTGTATAGACTCTATTTAATAACTCCGCTGCATCTGGTCCTTTAATATCTATTTTACCTAATGTAGTTACATCACAAACACCTACATTTGTTCTTACATTTTTTGCTTCTCTTTTTGATCCCTCAAATAAATTTTCATTTCCTCTTCTATAATACCTGGGTCTTAACCAAACACCTGCATCAACAAAGACTGCATTATTTTTTTCATGCCATGAATGCATCGGAGATTTTCTTGTTGGTTTTGAATGTTTTCCAACCTCTCTTCCTACTATTGCTCCAATAGAAACAGGAGTATATGGAGGCCTAAAAGTCGTATGACCTACTGAAGGAACAACTTTGTTTTCAATTTCGGATACTAATTGTAATCCATTTAAATTACTTGTTTTTCCTTGGTCTGTTGCCATTCCTAGAGTGGTATATCTTTTAACATGTTCAATTGATCGATACCCTTCTCTTAAAGCTATTTCTACATCAGATACCGCTACATCGTTTTGAAAATCTAAAAATCTTTTATAACTTTTACCTTTTGGCAATGGAACACACCAAAACTTATCATGCTGAGAAGATTTCTTTTCAACAACATTTGGAATAGCTATCTTATTATCATTTTCAGTAATTTTTTTTGATAATTCACTTCCTGCTGTAAATGATGTTTTTAAAGTTTCCTCTAGTGAAAATTCTCCATTAGCCGCACCTAAAGTAATTTCATTTTGTTTTGACTGTCCTGGGACAAATGCATCGATTTCTTCTTTAAATTTTGTTTTATTTCCTGATTGTGAGGCTAAATGAATAGTTGGTGTCCAAAAACCTGAAACGCAAATACAATCACATTGTATATTTTCTATTTTACCAAGTTGTTTTTTGTCTTCAGAAATACTTGCAATATCTGCCGATTTTACTTTTTTGTATCCTTGTGCTGCAACAACAACATATGAATTTTTAATATTAATTTCTAAATTTTTTGCCTCATCAATTATTTCTGAATCAGGGTTTATTCTTGAGTCTAAAACAACTGGATCTACTCCATGTTTTTTAAATTCAATTGCTGTTTCGTATCCACTATCATTATTTGTAAATACCAATGGTTTTCTTCCAACTACAACACCATATACTTTTAAATATTCTTTGGCAGCTGAGGAAAGCATTACCCCTGGTGTATCATTATTTCCAAAAACTATTGGTCTTTCAATTGATCCTGAGGAAATCAAAACTTCTTTTGCTCGAATGTACCATAACCTTTTGTTAGGGTGATATTTTTTAGTTGATGGTAAATGATCACTAACTTTTTCCGACATCACAAGCATGTTATGATCATAGTATCCAAAAATTTGAGATCTATTTTTTACAACAACATTTGGCATTGTTTTAAGTTCTGCAATTATTCCTTCAGCCCAATCTTTTCCTGATTGATTGCCAATATTGACATCACTAGTTAATAAAGATCCACCAAATCTTGGTTTATCTTCAGCCAAAATTACTTTAGCTCCATTTTTTGCTGCTGCATATGCACCAGCTAATCCCGAAGGTCCTGAGCCTGCAATTAATAAATCACAATGTTCGTATTTATGTTCATATCTTTCTTTGTCATGTTTAGTTGAAGCTACACCTAAACCAGCTGCTTTTCTTATAAAAGGCTCATAAATTCGATACCAAAAACTTTTTGGCCACATAAAAGTTTTGTAATAAAAACCTGCTGGTAAAAAAATTCTCAAAAAATTATTGATTGCACCTATGTCAAAATTAACACTTGGCCAACAATTAACACTTTTTGCTTCTAAACCTTCAAATAGTTCCTGCTCTGTTGCTTTAATATTAGGCTCTGTTTCACCATTTCTATAAAGTTGAACAACTGCATAAGGTTCATCTACACCAGCTCCAAAAAAACCTCTGGGTCTATGATATTTAAAACTTCTTCCTACTAAATGAACTCCATTTGCTAACAAAGCTGAAGCTAATGTGTCACCCTCATAACCAAAGTAATTTTTACCATTAAATTTAAAAGATAATTTTTTATCTCTATTTATTAATCCCCCATTTTCAATTCTAAAAGCTTGTGTCATTAAGCAACTTCCTCATCAGCTTTAAAAGTTCTAAATATTTCATGAGTTGCAGTATCTCTCTCAACTTTAATCCATTGCCTGCATCCAGAAATATGTTGCCAAAGCTCCAAGTGTTTTCCTCTTAAACTTTTTCGGTTATAAACAAAATCATCCCACTCTTTATCAGAAATTTCTGTATTTAATTCTGGTCTCTTAACACTTGCATCACCACCGTATGAAAATTCATTCTGAGATCTCATTCCACAGTGTGGGCAATTTATGTAAAGCATTTATGATATCCAGGTTTTTGTTCCAAGTCCCTTTTCATCAATAAGGTGGCCAGTACTAAATCTATTTAAACTGTAACCAGCGTTTAATTCATGAACTCTATCTTGCGCAATAGTGTGAGCAAATGTCCAACCTGAGGCAGGTGTAGCTTTAAATCCTCCATAACACCATCCACAATTTAAATACAAACCTTCAATATGAGTTTTATCAATAATTGGTGAACCGTCCATTGACATATCCATAATACCACCCCAAGTTCTAAGCATTTTTAATTTGCTTAAAAATGGCATCATCGCAATCCCTTCTGTCAATACATGCTGTAAGGTTGGTAGGTTTCCTCTTTGTGCATAACTATTGTATCCATCTAAATCTCCACCCATTACCATTTCACCTTTATCTGACTGACTTACATAAAAATGTCCTGCACCAAAGGTGACTACATTATCCAACACTGGTTTAATTGGTTCAGAAACACAAGCTTGAAGTAAATGAGTTTCTATTGGTAAAGTCATGTTTAATTTTTCTGCTAAAATATTTGTGCTACCAGCAACACACAAACCAACTTTTTTTGCTTTAATATTTCCTCTTGAAGTTCTAATGCCATTTATTTTTCCTGCTGAAACATCAAATCCAATTACTTCACAATTCTGAATAATATCTACCCCCATTGAATCTGCTTGACGTGCATAACCCCATGCAACAGCATCATGTCTTGCTGTGCCTGCACTTGGTTGCATCAAACCACCAAAAATTGGAAATCTTACGTTTTCAGAAAAATCAGCCATTGGAATAATTTCTTTAACTTGCTCTCTATTTAAAAGAACAGCATCTATTCCATTTAATCTCATAGAATTTCCTCTTCTTGCGTATGCATTCATTTGTGCATCAGAATGCGCAAGATTAATTATTCCTCTTGGAGAAAACATTACATTGTAGTTAAGATCCTGACTCATCTTTCTCCATAAATCCATTCCAAACTCACTGAACAAACCATTTTCGTCATGCATGTAATTGGATCTAATAATTGTAGTGTTACGTCCTACATTTCCTCCACCAATCCATCCTTTCTCAATAATTGCAACTTTTGTAATGTTATGTTCTTTAGCGAGATAATATGCTGTAGCTAATCCATGGCCTCCACCACCAATAATTACAACATCGTATTCTTCCTTAGGTGTTGGATCTTTCCAGGCTAAATCCCAATTTTCATGGTTTGAAAAAGCGTTTTTAACTAGGTTAAATATAGAATATTTTTGCATTTGATAATTTTATAACAAACAATTTAAATAGTGCTTATTTTTTTTATATATATTTTTTAGAAGTTTCCAAAAATAGCAAAAAAGGATAAGAAGTCACAGATAAAAAACTTTTAATTTATTTGATTATTTATGGCCGAAGTAAAATCTGACATTCAAATAGCTCGAGAAGCTAAGATGCAACCAATAAAAGATATTCTTTCTAAGGTTGGTGTGCCTGATGAAAATTTTGCTTTTAGTCCAATGGGAAGACACATAGCCAAAATAAATCTGGAATATTTAAAAACTCTTAAAAAAAAAAATGGTAAATTAATTTTAGTTACAGCAATCACTCCCACTCCTGCTGGGGAGGGTAAAACAACAACTTCGGTTGGGTTGAATGATGGTTTAAATAAAATTGGAAAAAAATCTATTGTTTGTTTAAGAGAACCAAGTCTTGGTCCATCATTTGGAATGAAGGGTGGAGCTGCTGGCGGTGGTTATGCCCAAGTAGTACCAATGGAACAAATCAATCTTCATTTTACAGGTGACTTTCATGCTATTACATCTGCACATAATTTACTATCTGCATTAATTGATAATCATATTTATTGGGGTAACAAACTTAACATTGATGTTAGAAGAGTTGTTTGGAGAAGAGTAATGGATATGAATGATAGATCTTTAAGATCTATTATTGTTGATCTAGGAGGAGTAGCTAATGGTTACCCTAGACAAGATAGTTTTGATATTACAGTTGCGTCTGAGCTAATGGCTATTTTTTGTTTAGCAACAGACCTTAAAGATTTAGAAAATAGAATTGGTAATATTACAATTGGTTATACAAGAGATAAGCAATCAATTTATGCAAAAGATTTAAATGCACAAGGTCCAATGACCGTTTTACTAAAAGAAGCGATAAGACCCAATGTAACTCAAACTCTAGAAAACAATCCTGCAATAATTCATGGTGGTCCTTTTGCGAATATTGCTCACGGATGTAATTCGGTTATTGCAACTAAAGCTGGACTTAAATTAGCTGACTACGTTGTAACAGAGGCGGGATTCGGAGCTGATTTGGGAGCAGAAAAATTTCTTGATATTAAATGTAGAAAATCTGATCTCAAACCAGATTGCGTTGTTATTGTAGCAACAATCAGAGCACTAAAAATGCATGGAGGAGTTGCTAAAGAAGATTTAAAAAAAGAAAATGTATCTGCACTAAAAGAAGGGATGGTAAATTTACGTAGACATATAAATAATATTAGAAAATTTGGATTACCTGTTACTGTTGCAGTTAATCATTTTATCACTGATACAGAAGATGAAATGAAAACTTTGTTAGATTTTTGTGAAACTCAAGGAGTAAAAGCTTCTAAATGTACTCATTGGTCAAATGGAAGCGAAGGAACTATTGAATTAGCTAAAAATGTTACAGAAATTTGCGAGGACAAAAAAGATACATTTAAATTTTTATATGAAGATGATCTCCCACTATTCAAAAAAATAGAAAAAATTGCGCAAGAAATATATAGCGCCTCTGAAGTAGTGGCAGATACAAAAGTTAGACAACAGTTAAAAGATTTTGAAGAAAAAGGTTACGGTAAGCTACCTGTTTGTATTGCAAAAACTCAATATAGTTTTTCAACAGATCCAAATTTAAAAGGTGCACCCACAGGTCATGTTTTGCCTGTAAGAGAAGTAAGACTTTCTTCTGGTGCTGAATTTATAGTTGTTGTGTGTGGAGAAATTATGACAATGCCAGGACTTCCAAGAGTTCCTGCGGCAGACTCAATAAAATTAAATGACAAAGGTGAAATCGAAGGTTTATTCTAACTTAAGTAGTTTAACCAATTCTCTAATTCTCTCATTCTAGAAACTTTATCTAATTTATTATTCTCAGTTTCTATATGTTTAATGTGATTATCTATCTCATTCTCATCTTTAAATGCACCTTTTTCTAAAAGTCTTTTTTTTCTAAAAATAATCAAATTGATCATTTTATTATAAGTAATCTCAGGGTGGTATTGAAGGCCCCATATATTACAATTACCAACATTAAAATTTATTCCTTGAACATTATTTATTGAGTTTGAGGCTAATAAAATTGAATTTTCTGGCATTGTAACTACCTCATCAAAATTAAATGCTGGTGTATTAAATTTTTTATTTTTATTTTTATAAAGTGGATGGTTTAAACCATTCTCGTTAATTTCTATATTTGAGGCAATCCCTCTATGAGATCCTTTTGTTGCTTTTTTTACCTCACCTCCTGCTGCAGTCACAGCTACTTGCATACCCCAACATATTGCTAGAATTTTTTTTATTTTTTTCTGACACTCTTTCATAAAATCAATTTGTCTTTTTATTTCTGGAGTATTGTTGTAGATGTTCAAGCTACTTCCTCCCCAAATAAGACCATCGTAACTTTCAAGTGCATCAATATTTTTATCGATATTTTCATCTGAAGAAGGATTAACCACGTGGGTTTCTAATTTATCTGTAAAAAACGCTAAACTATCTTTAAGGCTTTCTGTATGTGTTTGAATTCCCGCCTCAGAAAAACTTTGATTTTCTTCTCGTAAGTTTCCTTCTACTATCAATATTTTTTTCATTAAAATAATTCTCCAGAAATACTTTTTATATACATTTCTTTTAGATCATTTTGACTTAATTTTTTAGGATTTCCTCCTGTTGATGGGTCTTCAAATGCCATTAAGGAAAGTTCATCTAGATCAATATTATTACAATCCATTACATCAGACAATTTATGCGGAATATTTAAATTATTTCTTAAGTCTAAAATCCAATTTAAAAAACTATCAAAATTTTTATTTAAATTAAGATAATCACAAATCGATATTATTTTATTTTCAATTGAAGGTTTATTAAATGTTAAAACATAAGGCATAAATATTGCATTAGATAAGCCATGGTGAATATTGAATTTACCATTTACAGGGTGGCTCAATGAGTGAATTGCCCCCAGTCCCTTCTGAAATGCAGTCGAGCCCATTGAAGCAGCAGAAAGTAAATCCATTCTAGCCTTAACATCTTTTCCATTTGTGAATGCTTTAATTAATGAATCTTTAATTAGTTTCATTCCTTCTATTGCCATACCATCAGCCATTGGATGATATCCTGGTGCACAAAACGCTTCTAAATTATGTGCAAGTGCATCCATTCCAGTTGCTGCTGTTAATCTTGGAGATAAATCTAATGTAAGTAAAGGATCTAAAATCACAATCGAAGGTAACATTTTTGGGTGAAAAATAATTTTTTTTGCACCAGTTTCTTTATTTATTATTGCAGATGCTCTACCAGTTTCGGATCCTGTTCCTGCAGTGGTTGGAACTGCAATGATTTTTGAAATTTTAGAACTATCAGCTCTTGTCCAATAATCACTAATATCTTCAAAATCCCACAACGGTCGAGATTGATTAGACATAAATGCTATAGCTTTTCCAACATCTAAACCACTTCCGCCTCCGAAAGCTATTACGCCATCGCAGTTCGAGGTATTATAAACTTTAACGCCTTCTTCCACATTTTCTCCAATTGGATTTCCCGTAAAATTAGAAAAAGTAACTAAATTTTGAAAACTTTTTTTTAATCTTAATATTATATTTTTTATTAAATCTAAGTTAATTAAATCTTTGTCTGTTACAAATAATGGATTTGAAATATTTAACTCTTTGCAGGCTAAGGATAAATCTTCAATTCTATTTTCTCCTATCCACATAGTGGTTGGATAATTCCAATTGATACCCATAACAAAATATAATTTTATTTTTTTAAAAATTGTTAGTAAGATATATTTATAAATTTATTAATGATAGGAAAAATTCTATGTCAAAAGTAGCAATCATAGGTGCTGGTCCATGTGGACTTTCAATTTTAAGAGCATTTGAGCATTTAGAAAAAAAAGGAGAAAAAATTCCTGAAATAGTTTGCTTTGAAAAACAAGAAAGTTGGGGTGGTTTATGGAACTACAACTGGAGAACTGGTTCAGATCAATATGGGGATCCTGTTCCTAACAGTATGTATAGATACTTATGGTCTAATGGACCTAAAGAATGTTTGGAATTTGCTGATTATTCTTTTGATGAACATTTTGGAAAACCTATTCCTTCCTTTCCTCCAAGAGAAGTTTTGCAAGATTATATTTTGGGAAGAGTAACTAAAGGAAATATAAAAAGTAAGATTAAATTTAATACAAGAGTTACAAATACTGTTTATAAAAATGATAAGTTTGAAATTAGCTACCATGACAAAGTAAATAATAAAATTCTAAATGATACATTCGATTATGTGGTAGTCTCTACAGGTCATTTTTCTGTGCCTTTTATTCCTGAGTACGAAGGAATGAATTCTTTTCCAGGAAGAATAATGCACTCACATGATTTTAGAGATGCTGAAGAATTTAGAGGAAAAGATGTAATTGTTTTAGGGAGCAGTTATTCTGCAGAAGATGTGGCTCTACAATGTAATAAGTATGGCGCTAAAAGTGTAACAATCGGTTACAGGCATAACCCAATGGGTTTCAAATGGCCAAAAGGTGTGAAAGAAGTTCATTATTTAGACAGGTTAGAAGGGAAAAAAGCCATATTTAAAGATGGAACAGAACAAAATGCTGACGTAGTAATTTTATGTACAGGATATTTGCATCATTTCCCATTTTTAGATGAAAGCTTAAAATTAAAAACACATAACAGATTGTATCCACCAAAACTTTACAAAGGAGTTGTGTGGCAAGATAATCATAAACTTTTATATTTAGGTATGCAGGATCAGTTTCACACATTTAATATGTTTGATTGTCAAGGATGGTATGCAAGAGATGTGATAATGGGGAAAATCAAAATTCCTAGTGATGACGAAATAGATAAAGACATTAATAAGTGGGTTTCAATGGAAGAAAAATTAGAAAATCCTGATCAAATGATTGATTTTCAAACAGAGTACACCAAAGAACTTCATGAAATGTCCGATTATCCTAAAATTGATTTTGAATTAATTAGGAAACATTTTAAAGAATGGGAACACCATAAGGTAGAGGATATTCTAACTTATAGAAATAAATCGTTTTCATCTCCTGTGACCGGATCAATTGCACCAATTCATCACACACCTTGGGAAAAAGCGATGGATGACTCTATGAAAACTTTTTTAAATAAATAGAAAATTAATATTTAATTTTTAATTTTTTGTTTTTAACAATTGCCTCTAATAAAGAGATCATTAACGGAACTTTTCCTTTATTAATTTTTTTAAATACAAAAGGAGCAATTTCAATTGCTAAATCAGCGCCTTCTACAGTATCATTTTTCATAAACTTTTTCTTTGCTTGGGCAAAAGTATAGCCTTTACCTAGATATTCTCCCATTTTACTATTTCTTCCTCCCATTGCACTTACGTATAAATCTCCTAAACCTGCCAGACCATAAACAGTTTCCTTTTTTCCTTTAAAATAATTTGCAAGATATTTCATTTCATCAATTGATTTTCTGAATAAAGCAGATGATGTATTATGCCATTGTCCAGATCCAATTATCATCGAATAAATATTTTTTATTGCAGATAAAAACTCAACTCCATTAACATCTCTACTAAATTCAGTTTGATAATAATTTGTTGAAATTAATTTTCCAATTTTTTTTGCATTATTAATATTTTTATTTGCAACAACAGTGAAGCTTTTAACTTTTCTAGCTAATTCTTTTGCTAAACATGGGCCTTTCAAAACTGAAATATTTAAATTTTTATTATACTTACTTAATAAGCTAGACATTGAAATTAAATTTCTACCATCTAATTTAAGACCTTTTGTTAATACCAAAATAGGTGATTTATTTTTAATTTTTGATAGATTTTTTCCAATCAAGTCTATTCCTATAGAACTCACAGCAATTACAATTAAGTCCCATTTGCGATCTAAAATGTCAGTTGAAAATTTATTTATTTTTAATTTTTTTGGTAAATTTATATTTAATGATTGGTGAATTTTTTTTTTTAAGCTTAAATTTTGTAATAATTTAAAGTTATATGGCTCTGTTAAAGTAACCGAGTGACCATTGTCTATCAATGGTATCGAGAAAGCAGCTCCCATAGCTCCAGCACCAACAATTAATATTTTTTTCATTTTATCTTTATGCTAAGGTTTTTTTAATTGCTTGCTTCCAACCATGCAATATATGATTTCTTAGTTTTTTATTAATTTTTGGCTTAAAAGCTTTATCTTTTTTCCATGTATTTTTAATTTGATTTAATGATTTGAATTCTCCTACTTGATAACCTGCAAACAAAGCTGCTCCGAGAGCAGTGGTTTCTAAGACTTTAGGTCGAATTACTTTTAAATTAATTACATCTGCCAAAAATTGTGAAAACCAATTATTAGCTACCATACCCCCATCAATCTTTACTATCCTGGGCTTTAAACCATCTTTATTCATTGAATTAAATAAATCATAACTTTGATACGCAACTGACTCAACTGTTGCTCTAACCAAAGTTTTCCAATCACTATCTCTCGTAAGTCCTGTTATTAACCCTCTTGCATCAGGTCTCCAATAAGGTGCGCCTATTCCACTAAAAGCTGGGACAACATAAACTTCATTATTGCTTTTTGTTGATTTAGCTATTTTTTCAGTTTCATAAGCATTGTTTATTAATTTAATTTTATCCCTTAACCATTGTACGCCTGCTCCTGCTATGAAAATAGATCCTTCAAGAGCATAGGTAGTCTTATTATTCAATCGATAACAAATTGTCGTTAATAACTTATTTTTTGAATTAATTTTTTTTGATCCAGTGTTCATTATTATAAATGCACCAGTGCCATAAGTACTTTTTATAGATCCTTTTTCAAAACAAGCTTGTCCCACAGCAGCTGCTTGTTGATCTCCTAAAACAGCTGAAATGGGTATTTCTTTTCCTGTAACTCTCTTGTCTGTTTTTCCAAAATTATCTGCGGAATTTTTTACCTCTGGCAATATACCCTTTGGAATTTTTAATTTCTGTAATATTTCATTATCCCATTTATTTTTATTAATATTAAACAACATGGTTCTACTTGCGTTGGTAGCTTCGGTTAAATGCTGTTTACCTTTGGTTAATTTCCAGATTAAGAAGGTATCTACTGTACCAAACAATAAATTATTAGTTTTGAGTAACTTTTTTGAAACTTTTACATTATCTAAAATCCATTTTATTTTTGTGGCAGAAAAATAAGGATCTATAAATAATCCAGTTTTTTTTCTTAAAGTGTTTTCAAAATTTTTATTCTTTAGAAATTTACAATATTCCTGCGTTCTTCTATCTTGCCAAACGATTGCATTATAAATAGGTTTTCCAGTTTTTTTATTCCACAAAATTGTAGTTTCTCTCTGATTTGTAATTCCAATTGTAAGTATATGACCTTTCAAACTTATAGCTTTTTTAATTACTTGTTTTAACGCTTTAAGTGTTGTCGACCAAATTTCATTTGGATTATGCTCTACCCAGCCATTTCTAGGAAAGTATTGTTTAAATTCATATTGAGAAATAAATTTAATGTTCCCTTTAGTGTCAAACAAAACAACTCTTGACGAGGTTGTTCCTTGATCAATGGAGACAATAAATTTTTTCAAAATACTAAGCTATGCCAAGATGTTTTTTTCTTTTTCCAACCCAAGTTCTAATCAAGTTATCAAAAATTAATCCTATAAACGCAACACAGATACCAAGTGTTAAACCAATTCCAGCACCATTTTTATCTGATAGTGCTTTTAAAATGTATTGACCAAGATCTTCTGTTCCAATGAAAGCTCCAATTATCACCATAAATAAAGCAAAAACTATTGTTTGATTTAAACCAAGCATCATATGTGGAAATGCTAATGGAAACTCAATTTTTGTTAATCTTTGAAATTTATTTACACCAGACATTGTTGCAGCTTCATGTAAACCAACGGGAACACTTCTAAGTCCTTCTATTGTATATCTAGTTGCAGGAATTGTTGCATAGACAATTACAGCAATTAAAACAGATGTATCTGTTATTCCAAAAAGCATCATTACAGGAATTAAATATACAAATGATGGGAATGTTTGAAAGATATCGCAAACACCTAGCATAAATGCTGCAGATTTTTTGTTTTGAAAACATAATGTTCCAACTGTAAATCCTATTAAACAAGAAATAACTACACCAAAAGTTGCCATGTATAACGTTACTAGTGCTCTATCCCACCATGGACTTAATGCTATAAATAAAGTCAAAGCAGCAACAACTAATGCTGATCGAATTCCTCCAATTAAATATCCTGCACCAACTGCTAGTACTAATGTAGCAACTGCAGGCATTCTTAAATACAAAGCTCTCATCGGCTGAAGCACATCTTGAATTAACCATGTATTGAATGCTTTAATATACACGAAGAAAGTATCAAAAATCCAATCAACTCCTTTATTCCAAAAATCAGCTGTTGATATTCCTTTATTATGAGGAATTTCAAACAAGTAATTAAAACTACCTTTGAAAATAAAAGTCCCAACATATGCAAGAATTATCCCAATTACGAATGAAGCTGCAAAAAATATTACGTTTTTATTTCTTTGGAAAAATGTCAGATTACCAAAATAATCTGTTTGTTTGTTTGCCCATGCCAAAGACATTTTATCAAGTAAAATTGCAATTAAACTAATACATAAACCAGCCTCTAGTGCCAAACCTATATTGAGTTGATTGAGTGCTAACAACAAATTAAATCCTAACCCTTTCGCACCAATGAACGCAGATATAACTGCCATTGAAAAACAAACCATAATAACTTGGTTAACTCCAATTAAAATATCTCTTCTTGCTGTTGGAATTAGTACCTTGAACATTAATTGCCAATTGGTACAACCACTCATTCTTCCAGCTTCAATAACTTCTGGTGGTATAGCTCTTAAACCTAATATTGTTAATAATATCATTGGTGGAACCGCAACAACCATAGTAATAATTACAGCAGCGTGATCACCTACTCCAAATAAAACAAGTGCAGGAACTAATACAGCGTATTGTGGCATAGTCTGCATTACTAGAAGAATTGGGTACAATGCTTTTTCAACGCGTTTACTTTTGTAAGCTGCAATACCCAGGCCTAAACCAAAAATAAATGAAAGTGGAGCTGCAACAAGTATAAAAGAAAGCGTTTGCATTGATGGTTTCCATTGACCAAATATAGAAATATAGATCATTGTTAAACCTGCAAACAAAGCCAATCCTTTTCCACTTAATTTATAAGATAGTATAGCTGCCCCAGCTGCAACAATGGTCCAAGGTAAACCTGGCAACTCTAACCATGGATAAGCATCAATAAAATCCCAACTTGTAAATGCAACAATAGTTTCTAAACCTCCAAGTAAAATCTCCCTAATTAATTCAATTAAAAAAGTCATAAATGAAGTTAAATTTCTACTTATCTCCAATAATAATGGTCGAGTTTTAAATTCTTGAGTATCTTCGTTCCAAAACTCCATTGGCATCCATTCATTCATTAAGAAAAATAAAGAGTCGTTTATCCAAATAGGCAGCCATCCTAGAAGTGGAGGCAATCTCCAAAATACATCAAAGGCATAATACCTAACCTCTTTACCTAGAAAAAAGTAAACACTTTGGTTTGGATCTTTAACAAATTCAGCCTGGCCTCTTATAAATTTATAAGTTTCAGGAACATCAATTGCAAAACATAAAGCAAAAAATACAATTAACAAAAATAACCATTGAGATAATTTTGGATATTTTTTTAAATACTCCATATTTTAACTACCATTTTTTCTTCCTCCAAAAACTGTATCTATTATTTTTGAAGGTTTAATTGATCCTACTATATTATTATTTGAGTCAACTACTCCTACTAATTTTTCTTGAGTAAGTATTTTTTCTGCAACATTTTCTATAATTTCATCTTTTGATACTTTTAAATCTCCCAAATTATCTTTACTTGAAGCATCCATTACATCCTCAATAATCAAAACTTTCTCTCTCGGTACTTCTTCAGTAAACTTTCTTACATATTCAGTTGCTGGATTTAGTACGATATTGGCGGGTGTATCTAATTGTTCAATTATACCATCTTTCATGATTGCTATTCGATCAGCTAACTTTAATGCCTCATCAAAATCATGAGTAATGAACATGATGGTTTTCTGTAATTTTTCCTGAAGTCTTAAAAACTCATCTTGCATTTCTTTTCTAATCAATGGATCTAATGCAGAAAAAGGTTCATCTAAAAACCATATATCAGGCTCTACTGCTAGTGACCTTGCGATTCCTACCCTTTGTTGTTGTCCACCTGAAAGTTCTCTTGGAAAATAATTCTCTCTTCCATCTAGTCCAACTAGTTTTACCATTTCCATTGCTCTACTAATACTCTCTTCAGTATTAGTGCCTTTTATCTGAAGCGGAAAAGCAATATTTTCAACAACTGTTTTATGAGGTAACAAAGCAAAGCTTTGAAAAACCATACCCATTTTATTTCTTCTAAGCTCAATAAGCTCTTTATTGTTTAATTCTAATAAATCTTGACCTTCAATAAAAATTTTTCCACCGGTAGCATTCGTTAATCTTGAAATACATCTAAGAAGTGTTGATTTACCTGAACCAGATAAACCCATTACTACTAACATTTCTCCTTTTGCAACTTCAAAAGAAGCATTATTTACTCCAACTATGCATCCTCTTTCCTGAAAGGTTTTTGCATCTACATTGCCATTAGAGTCTTCAAGCATCTTTTTGGCATTTTCTCCAAAAATTTTATAAACCGACTCGCATTTGATTACAGTCTCAGACATAAATTGTTTTAAAGTTATATTAAATTCTATAAAATTAAAATGTTAATAATTGTTGCCTTTCCTCATTAAAAATTTTTAATAAAATAAACTCTAGTATCAATTCCAGTACTTAAAAAACTTAAAGCTTCTCCACTTATAGTAATACTTTCATCAACACCTACATTATTTCCACTAACTGTAAAACCCGCAAAACATTTGCTTTTTTCTTCATCCCATTTGACAAAAGTCTCATCAATTTTATTTCCATTAATTGTATATAGCTCATGTGCTCTAAAATTTAAGAAATTAGCACCCATTATTGCTCTTTGAGGAATTAGTTTTGTAGCTTTACATACCTGCTCATATACTTCATCTGTTAATTTATAATGATCAGTTCCATCAAATGAAACTAATATTCCAGAGGGTAGTTTAGATATTAACTCACTTAGTTTTTTTTCTTCAGCAATTCTTTCCTCTTCTAACTTCATTCTTTTTACCAAATCATCACCTTGTCCAAAAATTCCATTCAAAATACTAAAAGATACAATTACTATTAGAGTGATAAATATAAGACCAATAAATTGTCTCAAAGACTCAGGTATATCTTTAATTTTATTAATATAATTTTCTTTAGACATTATTCTTGTAACTTGCCGTTCTTCCAGATACCTGTTTTTTGTTTTCCATCAGACCAAGTAAATGTTCCTTGACCATTCATAAAACCATTAGCCCACTCCCCTTCATAAGTGGAGCCATCAGGAAATGTTAACGTTCCAATTCCACTCCAAACACTATTTTTAAATTCACCTTTATAAATATATCCATTTGGCCAAGTCTCTATACCTTGTCCTTGTTTTTTTGTTGAAACCCACTCCCCTTCATAAGTGGTTTTATCAGTGTAAACCCACTTACCATAACCATTATCACAATTACCCTCTTTGCAACCGGTGCTTCGGGCAAATACAGAAGAGCTTATTAAAAAGCTTAATAATATAAAAAGCAGAAATTTTTTCATGAATTTATTTTACACAAAATCATATAAAAAAAAATCCCCCCCAACAAGTTGGGGGAGATTTTAAATTTTTAACTTTAATCCTTATTTAGTAAATGCTTTCCAAACTGACTCGTTATCAGCTAACCATTTTTTAGCTGCATCTTCATGAGTCATTTTGTCAACGTCAACTAAAGCTGCCATTGCTCCAATTTGACTTGTAGAGAATGACATTTTCTTAAACGTTGCTGCTGCTTTAGGATGAGTTTTTGGAAAATCCTCATGAACTGCTTTTTTCAAGTATCCATCAGGAGAACCACATTTACCATCTCCACCATCTTCTGGTCGGCAACCAGCTGTGTATGGAGGGAAGTCAATAAATGTAAAACCAGCACCATCTGTAAAGTTAGGCGTCCAGTTGAAGATTATTGTTCCTCTTCCTTCTTTTTCAGCTGCAGCTAACTCTGCCCAAAGTGCATCAGCACTTCCAGCAAATTTAACCCACCATAAATCACCTAAACCTAGTGCATCAACCCTTTGTGGAATTAAGTCACCATGCCAAGTTTGTGGACCTTCCAACATTCTTCCTTTTCCATCTGGAGAGTCAGGTGTTGTAAAGTTTTTTGCACAATCTGGATTTTTTAAAGCTGTCCAATCTGGTAGACCTGGGCATAATCCTTTTTCAGTAACCCAGTTTGGATATCCCATATCCTCAAGAGTTCTTGCTTCATGATCACCCCAATCTAATAAACCACCTTTATCTAAAGCAGTAGTAAAAGATTTACCAAATGCAGATTCCCATACCTCGTGAGATATAGTTACATCTCCAATTCTAATTGACTCATAAACTGCTTGTGAGTCTGCATTAACGTATTTAACGTTATTACCCATACTTTCGAAAATCCCACCAATAACGTAAGCCATTACAATTTGACTTGACCAGTTATGAGTTGGGATAACGATAGGCTTCTTGCTATCAGCGTTAGAAATTCCCGCAAAACTTACAACAGAAATCACTAGAGCAGATAGTAATGATATTATTTTTTTCATGTATACCCCTCAATTAATATTAATATTTAATAGTCTATGACAAAACGAATAGGTAGGTAAAGAATTATTAGTTCTAAAAAATATATATATATTTAAACAATAAAAATGATGATAAAAAATATAACAATATTTAAAAATTAAAATGTTAGGAACAAGTAAAGATATTAAATACCCTGGTTTAAATATTTTACCACCTGGAGTTGAAAGACATGTTGTTAATGGTGGTGCTCTTACTGCTTTTCAAATTTTTCCTGATGATGAATTGGAAATTATTAATAATGAGGGTAATCAAATTTGCGAAATAATTTGTTTTAACAAAGATGGTAAATCTGATGTTGGAATTTTAAATTTAAAATCAAACAATAAAAAAAATTTCATTAGAAATATTCTAAGTGGTAAAGATGAAACGATATTAGCAACAAATTATCAATTAAAAAAAAGAAACTTAAATATTTCAGACTCTAAATCTTCAATCATATTTGATCCCGATACTAAAGCGGGAGAAAGCATAAAATTTAAATCAAAAGATAAATGTTTTGCTATTTTTGCTGCACCTGGCGATGATATGGATATAACAAATCAAAATCCTCCAAGTGATTTAACGATTTTTATCAAGAGATTTAAAATCATAAATGATAAAGAACTAAATGTAATACCAGATCCTGTATTTGAACCTCTGT
This sequence comes from uncultured Pelagibacteraceae bacterium, assembly GCA_902635845.1. GTDB lineage: Bacteria > Pseudomonadota > Alphaproteobacteria > Pelagibacterales > Pelagibacteraceae > Pelagibacter. The sequence goes on from CACPPK010000001.1 coordinate 135,310, forward strand.
ATGAAGAAAACATAAATAAAGAAACATCTATATCTTACCAGGTAAAAGAAGGAGATTATATTCAGGTAATTAGTCCAACTGGAAGACAGTGTTCTGATTTCGTAGCATTTGATACAAAAAAATTAGAAAAAGGGATTGAAAAGGGATTAGACTGGCAAACCACCAGAACATTTATGGGAAATACTTTTCCTGGACCTGGATTACACTCTAAATTTTATGATACAGACCATGAGCCTCTTGTTGAAGTTATAAGAGATACTGTAGGTAAACACGATACTTTTAATCTAGCATGTACATCTAAATATTATGAAGACGCAGGATATTTTGGTCATCCAAATTGTTCAGATAATTTAACTGAAAGTATGTCAAAATACGGTGTTCAGAAACAAAAAGGTTGGCATGCAATTAATTTATTTTTTAACACTTCTGCTGGAGGATTAAATTCTGTTATTTCTGATGAATCTTATTCAAGACCTGGTGACTATGTAATGTTTAAAGCTTTAAAAGATTTAACAATAGGAACAACTGCATGTCCAAGTGATATAGATCCGTGTAATTCATGGAATCCTACTAATATATTTGTTAGAACTTATGACAAAAATAAAGAATTTAGAAAATCATTTGGTTTTAGAATGAAAACAGACTCTGAAAATAAACTAACTAGAAATTCTGGGTTTTATGAAAAAACTTCAAAATTAACTAGAAACTTTGTTGATGCTAGAGGCTTTTGGCTTCCAAATGATTACACAAAACATGGATTAGTTAACGAGTACAATGCTTGCAGAAATGATGCTGTATTAATTGATCTATCATCACTAAGAAAATTTGAAATAATTGGTCCTGATTCTGAAGAGTTAATGAATTATACTCTTACAAGAAATATAAAAAAACTTTCTGTTGGACAGGTTGTATATTCCGCAATGTGTTACGAAAATGGAATGATGTTTGATGATGGAACTCTTTTAAAATTAAGCGAAACAGGTTTTAGGTGGATATGTGGAGATGAGTATGGTGGTGAATGGCTTAAAGAAATTGCAAAAAAAAAGAATTTTAATGCTATTGTTAAAAACTCTACTGACCAAATTAGCAATGTATCTTTACAAGGTCCAAAAAGTAGAGAAATTTTAAAAAAAATAATCTTTACACCACCAACACAGCCTTCGATAGATGAGTTGGGCTGGTTTAGATTTACAATTTGTAGAATAGAAGAACTTCAAGGTATACCATTAATTGTTTCAAGAACTGGTTATACTGGTGAGTTAGGTTACGAGATATGGTGTCATCCAAAACATGCGCCAGAAGTTTGGGATAAATTAATGGAAGCGGGTAAAGATGATGGACTTATTCCAGCTGGGTTTGCAGCTCTAGATAAACTTAGAATTGAAGCAGGTTTAATTTTATTTGGTGCTGAGTTTGACGGTGAACAAGATCCCTTTGAAGCTGGCATAGGTTTTGCTGTTCCATTGAAAACAAAAGAAGAAGATTTCATTGGTAAAGAGGAATTAGTAAAAAGAAAGGCAAACCCTCAAAAAAAATTAGTAGGATTGGAACTTGCTGGCAAAGAAATAGCTGGTCATGGAGACTGTGTTCATATAGGCAGATCTCAAATTGGTATAGTTACAAGTGGATGCTTGTCATCTACTTTAAATAAAAATATTGCACTTTGTAGAATAGACGTTCAATACTCTGAGATCGGTACCGATGTAGAGATTGGTAAAATTGACGGTCATCAAAAAAGAATTGGGGCAAAAGTAGTTGGTTTTCCTTTTTATGATCCAACTAAATCGAGAGTAAAAGCTTAATAGCTATGCCAAAAGAAAAGAAAACGCTCTTAGATTTTTGGGAAGATCAAATGAGGCAATCTCATACATCAAGTAATTATTTTTTTAGAAAATCACCGTCCCATTATCATATGATGTTGCTAGTAATGTCTGCATATAAAGAAGGTAAAAAATTATCAGTAGAAGAATTAAAAACAAAACTTTTTAAAACCTCTCGACCTAAATCAGCTTTAATAATTACAGAAGCTTGTGAAAAAGGATTCTTTAGACTTGAAAAAACTTCAGCAGACCAGAGAATAAAAAATATAATGCCAAGTGAATCATTTATAAAAGAGTTTAATGATTATTTGTTAACTTTAAAAAACATAAGTTATTAGCCATTTTTTAATGAAAATTTAAGTATCTATTTTTTATATATAATTTTTAGTTCTATAAATAATTATATTAATTACCCCCACCAAAAAATAATGTTTTGTTATGACGACATTACCTTCGAAAGCAAAAGTAGTTATCATCGGTGGTGGAATCCACGGACTAAGTACTGCTTGGAAGCTTTCTGAAACATATAAAAATCCAGGTGACATCGTTGTATTAGAAAAAAAAGATACTGCTGCTGGAGCAAGTGGAATTGCGTGCGGTGTAGTAAGAAATAATTATTTTCAACCAGCAATGAGAGAATTGATGGCTCACTCAGTTTCTGTTTGGGAGAGTGATCCTAAAGCATTTAAATATAATCCAGTGGGTTATTTACAAATATCACCCGAGGTAATGCATAAAGATGTTGCAAGTATTTACGAGCAACAAAAAGCTATCGGCTATGAGTCAAATTTTATAGAAGGTGAAAAAGATTGTGCAAATTACATGAAAGGTATTTTTGATGATTGGCAAGCTCAAGGTATAACATCTGTTCTTCATGAAAAGAAAGGTGGATATGCATTCAACAAGGATTCAATTAAAGCACTAGAAAACAAATCTACTTCAAATGGTGTTCAAGTAATGAAAGGTGTAAGAGTAACAGGTTTTAAAAGAGGAAGTAATAGTCAAGCAGTTACAGGTGTCGAAACCGACAAAGGAAACATTGAGTGTGAACAAGTAGTGATTGGTGCAGGTCCATGGGCAAGAGATTTTTGGAACATGCTAGAACTACCAAAAACTGCAAATATTTTAGGTAAAGATGGTAAGATGCATGAGACTGACATGTGGACTTACTGGATGTTACAAGAAGGTGTTATTGGTGTTGAACCAGATTTTTTGAAAACAAATGATGGTAAACAACCACCTGTAGTTCACGTAGACTCGACTGCTCCGTTATATTCAGACAAAACTAAAAAGTTATTAACAGATAAAATTTGGGGAATTTATTATAAACCCGATATTGAAGGGTTAGGTGTTCAAGGTGGTACTTCACCATACATAGTTAAAAAACATTTTGATCAAGTTAATGTTGATCCTTATGGAATTGAATCTCCTGAGTATCAAACAACTGATGCTTTTAGTGAAATGTGGTGCTCAGCATTAGCACATTGTCAAAAAAGATTTGAAGGGAAATCTGATTTATATAGAAAAGGACCTTCAGGTGGTCTTGGATGTATGACACCAGACTCGTTTCCAATCTTTGACAGATTTTTTGAAAATGTTTACATGATTGCAGATGCAAACCACGGATACAAGATGATCGGTGTTGGTGAGCTTGTTGCAAAAGAAATTCTTGGTACTGAAAGTGATTTGTTAAAACCATTTAGATTCAACCGTTACGAGAAGGGAGAACTTCACCCTACTTCGAACAGTCCGTTTCCTTGGAGCTAGACTCTAAGCCTAGACACAAATAAATTTTTCAGCTACGTTTGAATAAATTAAATTCATTGAGGGGTGAAAATGACAGATCTAGAGAAACATGTTAACCAGCCAGGTAGAGCGAAATTAGTTAAGAAAGTTAGAGAAAAAATTAACGAGCTTGGCATCACTTATATTTATTATCAATTCATTTCTGTAACAGGTAGAGTTGTTGGAAAAGGTATACCCGCTGATCATTGGGAAAGAACTGCCGAAAGGGGTTTTCAATTAGTATATGGTGCTACCGCAAACTTATTTTTAGATCGTCACAATAATTATATTGGTTATGGACCAGAAGCTATGGAGCTTGTTGGAATACCTGATCCTGAAACTTTTGTTCAATTACCGTGGGATAAAAGAGTTGGAAGAGTATTTGTAACTTGTTTTAGAAACAGAGAAGAAAGAAAAAATCCAGGTGGTCATTTAACTTCAGACTGCAGAGGAAATCTAAGAATTTTTATGGATGAATTTAAGAAAAAACATGGTCTAGAATTAAGAGTTGGTACTGAGCCTGAAATGATGTGGTTAACAAAAAATGAGGATGGAACTCCTACAGGTAAAGGTTTTTCTAAACCATTCTGTTATCACATCGATCAGTTTGAGTCATTAAGACCTGTATTTATGAAGGTTATTGAGTATGCTAAAGCAATGGGTCTTGATATGATTCAAGGAGATCACGAAGATGCTCCAGGCCAATTAGAATTAAACTGGACTTACGATAACGTTTTAAGGAATGCAGATAGATTATCAACATATAGACAAATATGTGCTCAAGTAGCAAGAGAACATAATTTAATCGCATGCTTTATGACAAAACCATTTATGGGTGTCTCTGCTAGTGGTTGTCATACAAATATGTCTTTATGGAAAGGTGGAAAAATTAAACTAAATAAACTTGGAAACAAAACACTTCCGGGTGTTGAAGAAGTATTTAGTTATGTTGAAGGTGGAACCAATACTTTTATGCCTGATACTAAGGATATGCAATTACCAGGTAAAATTGGTTTACAATCGATTGCAGGTATAATGAAGCACTTACCAGCATTAACAGCTCTTGGATCTTCAACAGTAAACTCTTATAGAAGATTATGGGATCAAGGTTTTTGGGCTCCTGTTTATGCAGACTGGGGATATCAAAACAGAACTTGTGGTTTAAGAGTTTCTGCTCCAGGAAGATTTGAATATAGATCAGTAGACTCTATGCACAATCCTTATCTATTAGGTGCTGCTTTATTAAAAGCTTGTGATGAAGGTATAACTAAAAAAATGAAACCAGCAGCTCCAGAATCTAGAAATATTTATGAAGCTCAAAAAGCTGGTAAAGATGTTAAAAAACTTCCATTAAGTTTAGGTGAAGCTTTGGATAGACTGGCAGAGGATGAAGTAATCAAATCTGCGATGCCAGATGAAATGTATAAAGTTTTCCATTGGTATAAAAATGATGAGTGGGAAAGATTTCTTGGTGCAACAACACAATGGGATCTGGATACTTATCTTGATTGTCTACCGTAGGTCACAGAAATAGATAGAAAGGGTAAAAATATATGTGTGGAATAGCAGGTTTAATTCATAGAGGAAAATCTTCAAATGTTGGAAGTGAACTACAAGGGATGCTCCAAGCATTAAAACATAGAGGTGAAGATTCTACAGGGTATGCTCTATATGGAGATACAGATGGAAAAAACTTCATTATGCGTTTTAAAGTTGGAGAAAACGTAGGAGAAGGAAGTTCATCGGTTATGGAAGATGTGTCTGTTTACGATGAAAGAAAAAAAATTGTAGATGAAACTCTAGCTGAGATGGGAGCTAAAGTGGTTAAAGAAGAGAGAACTCTTCCTTACTCTCTAAGATATGAGATTGATTATGATACAAAAGATTTGTTAGACTTTTCACAGAGAATTGAAAGCATTCCAGGCGTTGAAATTCTATCTATGGGAAAATCTTTAGAAGTAATTAAAGATCTTGGAAATGCTAAAATGGTCTGTGACAGATATAGTTTAGATAAAGTAGTTGGAACACATGCAATTGGTCATGCTAGAATGGCAACTGAATCAGGTGTGGATATTAAGTCTGCTCACCCTTTCTGGGGCTATCCATTTAGTGATGTGTCTGTAGTTCATAATGGACAATTAACTAATTATTGGAATAACAGAAGAGTTTTAGAAAACAAGGGAATGAGATTTATGTCTGAATGTGACTCAGAATTAATTGCAGTTTATATTGCAGAAAAAATGAGACATGGAGCAACTTTAGAAGAAGGAATGAAAGAGTCATTAACTGGTCTTGATGGAGTTTTCACATACTTTGTTGCAACTAAAGATTCATTAGGTATGGCTAAAGATACAATGGCTGCAAAACCTTTAGTTTTGTATGAGTCTGATGATTTAGTAGCAATGGGATCAGAGGAAATTGCAATTAGGTCTGTATTACCACAAGAAATTGATACATATGATCCATTTGATGGGGAGGTGAAAGTATGGCAAATCTAAAAACTGTGTCGAAAAAATCAAAAGCCCAATCAATGGGAATGCACACTGAGGTGTTAACAGGAAGGACTCAACAAAAATTCTTTAATCCTGATGAAGCAGAAAACTTTTATTACTTTGGTACGTATGATGTAGATTTCAATAAAAGAACCGAGCTTGATGTTAAAGACATGACAGCTCCAGAAGCTAATAAAGAAATTGATAACTTAATGAGTCAAGGGTATGGAACTATAGTTATTAAAAACCCACAAGGTAAACACAGTCTTGGAGTTGGTATTTTAAATAAACTTAATTTAATTTTTGAAGGAAGTTTAGGATATTTTGGTATGGGCTCTTGTGATGGTCCAATTGTTAGAATTAATGGAAGAGTTGGATGGTCATGTGCAGAAAACTTAATGGCTGGAAAAGTAGTAATCGAAAAAAATGCTGGATCTTGTTTTGGTGCGGCAATTAGAGGTGGGGATTTGATTTGTAAAGGAAGTGTTGGTGCCAGAACTGGTATTGATATGAAAGGTGGAACTATAATAATTGGTGGTGACGCCGGTGCATTTACTGGATTTATGATGCAAAGAGGAAGAATAATTATTCTTGGAGACGTAGGAATAAACTTGGGTGACTCAATGTATGATGGGACAATTTTCGTAGGTGGAGAAATTGGATCATATGGTAGTGATGCAGTAGACGCTGAATTAACCAAAAGTGATCAAGATTGGCTAAAAAGAAAATTAAAAGTAGCTGAGATTGGTGAAAATTTTGACGTTAGTAAGATGAAAAAAATTGTAGCTGGTAAAAAACTTTGGAATTATGACAATTTGGAACCTACAGAGAAGAAGGGAGCAATATAATGCCTAAGAAAAAATCTAAAAAAATTAAAAAAAATGGAAAAGGTGTTGGTGGAAAAGCTGATGTTCATGCACATGAAGAAGGTAAAAGAAATAAAAGTTTATTAGGTCATAACGCTATCTTCACACCTGAAGTAATAGACGACATTCATATTAAATCTCAATTAGGAAGATACAGAATGCGAGGAATGGCATTGATGAAAAAAATTCCTACTTTTGATGATTTAGTTTTCTTACCTGGAACACTAACTAGATTTGTAATCGAAGGTTACAGAGAAAAATGTGAGACAAAAACTGTTATTGGACCAAGATGTGAAAATCCAATTGAATTAGATATTCCAGTTTATATTACAGGAATGAGTTTCGGTGCGCTTTCTTATGAAGCAAAAACTGCTTTAGCAAGAGGAGCAACTATGGCAGGTAGTGCTACATGTTCTGGTGAAGGTGGAATGATACCTGATGAAAGAAGATATTCTGAAAAATGGTACTACCAATGTATTCAATCGAGATATGGTTTTAATCCTCATCACGCACAATTAGCAGATGGTATTGAAGTGTTTATTGGACAGGGTCAAAAAGTTGGAATGGGAGGACATTTAATGGGTCAAAAAGTTACTGACCAAGTTGCTGAGATGAGATCATTACCATCTGGTATTGACCAAAGATCTCCAGCGAGACACCCTGACTGGTTAGGACCAGATGATTTAGCTTTAAAAGTAGAAGAGCTAAGACAATTAACGAAAAATAAAGTGCCGATTCAGTTAAAATTAGGTGCATCTAAAGTTTATGATGATGTTCGTATGGCTGCAAAATGTGATCCTGACTCTATTTACTTAGATGGAATGGAAGGTTCTACTGGAGCTGGTCCGCATATCGCTGCTGCTAATACTGGAATTCCAGGAATTGCAGCAATTAGAGAAGCAAGAAGAGCAATCGACGATGTTGGTAAAACTGGAAAAGTAACATTAATTTATGCAGGTGGTGTAAGAGACGGTGCTGATATGGCAAAAGCTTTAGCTTTAGGTGCTGATGCAATTGCGATTGGAACTGGATCTATGATTGCACTTAACTGTAATAAAGATATTCCAGAAGCAAACTTTGAAAAAGAAATGGGTGTAAAAGCAGGTGAATGTTATCACTGCCACACTGGAAGATGTCCAGTTGGTGTTGCAACTCAAGATCCTAAGCTTAGAGCTAGATTAAATCCTGATGATGCTGCGCTAAGAGTTTACAATTATCTTCACTCAATGACTTTAGAAGCTCAGTTGTTAGCAAGAGCTTGTGGAAAAACAAATATCCATTCTCTAGAACCTGAAGATTTAGCTGCTTTAACATCAGAGGCATCAGCTTTAGCAAAAGTTCCATTAGCTGGAACTAATTACACAGTTGGTGTTGATAACTACCACAAAATATAGAGGTAACTATGCCAAAGAAAAAAAGTAAAAAAGTAGCAAAAACAAAAGAGATTAAAGGTCAGTTAGGTAAAAAGAAAGAGACTGCCAGAGAAAAAATGATTGGTCAGTCTATTGGTTACAGATACGACGTTAATCTTTTACCGGACTATTCTAAGCTAACTCCATTTCTTAAGAAATATATAGAAGCGATGGGATGGGATGATTTAAATTGGTTGGAAGATGTACATATGGGTTATGAAGAAGATAGACCTGCTGTATTCTGTAGAAATGCAAATGGTTGGGTTACAATTCCAAAGTCAATTAAACTCCCAAACAATCAACAAGATAGAGATATGATAGCAAGAGAACTTTTAGTTAAGTTTCAAATGTCTCCAAAACATCCACTTGTTGATTTGAAAAAAGCTTATTTAAAATTTTAATATTTCAATTAAAAGTTGATTTTTTTTAAAAACCTAGTGCACAAGCTAGGTTTTAAAATGTTTTTATATTTGTATCGAATCACAAAATTTAATAGGCTCTCGTAAACTAATATGGAGAGAGAATATGACTGATCAGTTAGGTGCTCTTACAACCATATTTACGGAATTTTACTACTGGGTGACAGTGGTACTGATGTTTTTAATTCACGTCGGTTTCTGTATGTATGAAGTTGGAGCTTCTCGATACAAACACCATCAACATACTCTTATGAAAAATACGATGCTGATACCATTGGTAACAGTAACGTGGTTTTTATTTGGTTGGTGGATTTACTGGGCTTTTCCAACAGGACCTGGATTAGCACCATCAATAATGAATGAAAGTGCTGCGCTAGTTACAGATGAATCTGCATTTAGTGCTACATGGTACACTGCTACAAGTGATTTAATGGCTGTCAATTTAGGAGATCACATCTCTGGTGTCTTCTGGGCTGCCTTTTTACTTTTCTCTTGGACAGCTGCTTCTATCGTTTCTGGAGCTATCATTGAAAGAATTACTACTTTTGCATTTGGTATTTTAGCAATTGCAATTGGTTCTGTATTTTGGACAATTGATGCGGCATGGGGATGGCACTTCGACGGTTGGATGTTGAAACTTCTAGGATATCACGACGCTTACGCATCAGGAGTAATTCACGCAATTGCGGGTGGATTTGCTTTAGGTGTTCTAATGGTTTTAGGGCCAAGAATTGGTAAGTTTTCGTCTAGCGGTGAACCAAGAAACATCGGACCAAGAAATCCTTGGTTAGTAACAGTTGGATTATTTTTAATTTATACTGGTTTCTGGGGATTTTACGCAGCATGTAACATACCTATTTTCGACCTTGGACCTGAGTATGGTATGGAAGGTATATCTTACTGGACAGCAACTAATATCTACGTAACACCTACTACACTTAGTGGTATTACATTTAACTTCTTGATGTCATTATCAGGAGGATTATTAGCTGGATATTGGATTGCTAAAGGAGATCCTTTCTGGACTTACTCAAGTGGTCTAGCAGGTGTGATCTGTGCTTCAGCTGGAAATGATTTATATCACCCAATTCAAGCAATGATCATTGGTATGATCGGTGTTGTTATTGCATACAAACTTCATTACTGGGTTGAACGTAAGTTCAAAATTGATGATGCAGTTGGTGCCGTAGCAGTACATGGTTATGCTGGATTTGTAGGTCTTGTAATTTGTGGTTTTGTCTTAAATGGTTATCCATCATCTGGTTACAGTGTTGGTGCTATGTGGGACGGAACAACTTATGCAACAATTAATCCATTAGGACAGTTCATAGGAGCATTAATTATGTTCGTTGTTCTTGGACTAATACCAGGCTATATCATAGCTAAAGTTCTTAACGGTATGGGTAAATTAAGGATCCCACGTGAAGTTGAGATAGCTGGATTAGACTATGAAATGATGGAATCTGCTAAAGAAGATGAAAAAGCAGTTTCATCTGCAACCAGGTAAAGGAGGAAAATATGGCTACAGTTACAAACTGGATAGATCACCTTAATAAGCCAGCAGAAGAAGTTGCTGGTGCAATTTACCCTGGTGCTGGATCTGTTGAAGGCATACTGGTAATCATTGCATTGATCTTATGGGTTGGTTGGCACGTTTTGACTGCAAGAGCTGAAAGTGATGAACTTTCAAGACTTGCTAGAAAAAGACATAGTGCTAACGATCACAAAAGCAATATTACCGACTGGTAATTTAAATTAAAATTTGGGCGCTACTTAAATGTAGCGCCCTTTTTTATGTTCTAAATTTATGGAAGATAATAAAGAAGAATTAAGACCCTCAAAAATGAGAGGAGTAGCATTTCCTAAAGCTAAGTATGGTGTGATACTAGCTATAATTGTAATTATTGTTGTAAATTTAATTTATTATAAAGAAACAATTTTATCTTTTTTTAAATAATTATGTTAACTTAGGTTGTGTCTAAAAATTTATTTCAGATTGCTAAGCAAAAAAAAATTAAATATTTTTTAATCAGTTTTGTAGATTTATTTGGTGTATTAAGATCAAAATTAGTACCTGCTCATGCAATAAAAGAAATGCAAAATGCAGGAGCTGGTTTTGCTGGATTTGCAGCATGGTTAGATATGACACCTGCTGACTCAGACATGTTTGGAATTCCAGACCCAGATAGTTTAATTCAACTTCCATGGAATAAAGAAGTTGGATGGTTAGCATCTGATTTATGGATGAATGGCAAACCAGTAGATGCGTCACCTAGAGTGATGTTAAAAAATCAGATAAAAAAACTTAAAAAACAAAATTTAACAATGAAATCAGGTGTTGAGTGTGAATATTTTTTGATTTCACCTGATGGCAATTCAATTGCAGATCCAAGAGATACACAATCCAAACCTTGTTATGACCAATCTGCATTAATGAGAAGGTATGATTTAATTAAGGAAATTTGTGACTGTATGATTGAAATGGGATGGGGCCCTTATCAAAACGATCACGAGGATGCTAACGGTCAATTTGAAATGAATTGGGATTATTCAGATTGTCTAAAAACTGCAGATAGACATACCTTTTTTAAGTTTATGGTAAAAACAATTGCTGAAAAGCACGGATTAAGAGCAACATTTATGCCTAAACCGTTTGGAAATTTAACCGGCAATGGTTGTCATGCTCACGTATCAGTTTGGCAAGGTAGTAAAAATAAATTCTTAGATAATAAAGATAAACTTGGTTTAAGTAAAATGGCCTATAATTTTTTAGGTGGAGTAATTAAAAATGCTTCATCTTTATCTGCGTTTTTTAACCCAACAATCAATAGTTACAGAAGAATAAATGCACCACCTACAAAATCTGGAGCATCATGGTCACCAAGTAGTATTTCCTACACAGGTAATAATCGAACACACATGATAAGAATCCCTGATCCTGGAAGATTTGAATTAAGATTAATGGATGGTTCTGCTAATCCTTACTTATTGCAAGCAAGTGTTTTAGCAGCTGGTCTATATGGTTTAAAAAATAAAGTTGATCCAGGCAAACCTTTGGATTGCAATATGTATGAAGATCATCATAAATATCCCAACTTACCTAAACTGCCTGATGAACTTGAACAATCATTAAATTTATTAAAAAATAATAAAGATATGAATGATGCTTTTGGCAAAGATGTTATTGAAAGTTATATAAAGTTAAGAAGTTCAGAAATGAATGAATTCAAATCAAAAGATAGTTTTGATAAAACAAAAGATGTTACAAAGTGGGAAAAAGATAATACTTTAGATTGTTAGTACATGACTATATTATCTAACGGTCATCAATGGAAATATACGGAATTTACAGACAATAAAAATTACTCATTTAACAAAAAAGAAATTCTTAATTCTTTAACCTCAGAAGAAATTGATAATGCTTATAAGAGCATTTCCAAGTGGAAAGGTTATTCTCCTACTCCTCTGCTTTCTTTAAATAAACTTTCAAAAGAATTAAATTTAAACAAAATTTTTTATAAAGATGAAAATAAAAGATTTGATTTAAAATCTTTTAAAGCTTTAGGCGGAGCTTATGCGGTAGAAAAAGTAACCAAAGGAAATAAAGATATAGTGGTGGCAACAGCTACTGCTGGCAATCATGGAAGATCAGTTGCCTGGGGCGCTAAAAGATTAGGTCTAAACTGTAAAATATTCATTAGTGAATTTGTAAGTGATGCAAGAGGCAAAGCTATGGCCGCACTTGGAGCAGATGTAGTAAAAGTAAAAGGTAATTATGAAAAATCTTTGATGGAATGCATAAAACAGTCTACTGAAAATAATTGGCAAATAGTTCAGGATGTTGCTTGGAAAGATTATATGGTCGTCCCCAAGTATACAATGGCAGGTTATACGGTAATGATGAAGGAGATAACTAATCAAATCCAGGAAGAGAAAATTACTCACATCATTTTACAGGCTGGTGTTGGTGGCATGGCTGCTGCCATGGTTGCAGGTATTGCAAGATATTTGAACTATATTCCAACAATTATAGTTGTTGAACCGGATAGTGCCGCGTGTGTAATGGAAAGCATTAAAACTGGAAAAATAGAAAAAATAGATATTAAAAGAGAAAGCTTAATGGGTGGTATGTCTTGTGGTGAAGTATCATTGGTCCCATGGGAAATACTCAAAAATTCAGTTAAACATTGTATTAGTTTACCAGATGATGATATTGCAAAAACCATGAAACTACTTGGAAATTCAAGCTTTAGTGATGATAAAATAATTGCAGGAGAAAACTCAGCACCTGGCGTAATTAGTCTGATTACAAGTTGTGAAGATCAAGCAATTAAAGAAAAATTAGATCTAAATGAAAAATCTAATGTTTTAGTTTTTGGTTGTGAGGGAGATACCGATCAAGAAATGTATCAAAAGTTAATTAACCAAAATTAAATCAATGAGTAGCACAGGTATTTTTTGGATAAGAGAGGATTTTAGAATTGAAAATAATCCTGCTTTATCTTTTGCAACACAAAATCATGATAATGTAATTGCATTATATATTTATGATAATAATGATTTTGACAACAAAAGAGAAGCTCAAAAATGGTGGGTTTATAAATCACTAGAAACTTTAAAAAAAGAATTGTCAGATTATAAAATTAATCTTGAAATAGTAAAAGGCGATGAATTAAAAATTTTTTCTAAATTTAATAAAAAGGATAAGCTTTCAGTTTATTGGAATAAAATTTATGAGCCAGATGTTATAGCTAAAGGAAAAAAAATACGTGACCTATTTATTAAAAATGAAATCAATTATAAATATTTTAAAGGAAATATTTTAAATGAATTTCAAGAGATAACAAAAAATGATGGAACTCCCTTTAAAGTATTTACCCCTTTCTGGAGAAATGCTGAGCAAGTTTATTTAAATCAACCACCAAGTAAAAACTATATTGTTAAAAAGAAAATAAAAAAGATTACAATTTTTAAAAAGTGTATTGAACCAATAGATATTTTACCAAAAAAAAATTGGTATAAAAAATTTGAAAAATATTGGAAAGTTTCAGAAAATGACTCAAAAAAAATATTAAAAAATTTAATTGAAAATAAAATTAAGGATTATGGAACTTCTCGAGATATACCATCTATCGAAGGAACCTCTAAATTATCCCCCTACATCAAACATGGCCAAATTCATGTAGGCAGTATTTGGAAAAAATGTTCTGAAATTAAATCAAAAGGAATTGGTTATAGAAAATATATTAATGAGCTTGGTTGGAGAGAGTTTTCGCATAGTTTAATTAATTATTTCCCTGAATTCTTAAAAGGAAATTTCAGAAAAGAATTTGATAAATTCCCTTGGGCAAAAAATGAGAAATTCTTAAAAGCATGGAAAAGAGGAATGACCGGTTATCCTATTGTCGATGCAGGTATGAGAGAACTATATGAGACTGGATGGATGCATAATAGAATAAGAATGGTTGTTGGTTCATTTTTAGTCAAACATTTGAGAATTAATTGGACGGAAGGTGAGAAGCATTTTAGAAATTGTCTACTAGATTTTAACAAAGCAAATAATGTTGCTCAATGGCAATGGGTTGCTGGATGTGGGGCAGATGCAGCACCTTATTTTAGAATATTCAATCCAATACTTCAGGGTGAAAAATTTGATAAAGAAGGCAATTATGTGAAAAAATGGGTTCCTGAACTTAAAAATGTTCCAAATAAATTTATTCATAAACCATGGGAAATGGAATTAAAGTATCAAGAAGCTATAAAAACAATTATTGGCAAAGATTACCCGGGTCCTATTGTTATTCATGAAAAAGCTAGAGCTGCAGCTCTTGAAGCGTTTCAATCTTTGAAGAAAAAATAAATTTAGTTTTATTCTCCAATAAAATGGTGGATTATAGTCCTTTTTTGAGCCTCTAATCTGTGTTCAAATAAATATATGCCCTGCCAAGTTCCAAGCAACAATTCACTATCTTTCACACTTAGAGAAATTTGATTATTTGTTAATGCAGATTTAATATGTGCAGGCATATCATCTTTTCCCTCCGTAGTATGAACATATAGTTTGTTATCCATAGGAGCTAATTTATCAAAATAATTTATTAAATCTGTTTGTACATCTGGATCAGCATTTTCTTGAACAATTAATGAGGCGCTTGTGTGCTGAATACTTAAATTAAGAATACCATTTTTAAAGTTATTTTGACCAATCCAATGAATTGTATCATTAGTAAATTCATATAACTTTTGACCATTGGTCTTAATATGAAGATTGTAAAATTCTTGTTTCATTAATTATACTCGTTCGATGTAAGCTCATACAAACGACTAATAGTTCGTTTAAATGGTTTTTCTAATAATCTTGAAGAGGTAAATTGATCTAAATTTATATCAGCTGTAACTGCTAATGAAATATTTTTATCATAAATTACATCTAACAAAGTGATAAAACGTTGTTGTTGATTTGAATTTACATCATTAAATTGAGGTATTTGATCAATTACCATAAATTTACAGTTTTTAACTATTTCTAAATAATCTTCCGCTCCTAAATTTTGATCACAAAGTTGATTAAAGTCACATCTAACAATTCCCTCATAAAAGTTTTCTATTTTAAATTCTCTTCCCTTTACATTAATTTTTATTGAAGATTGTTTTTTATCCTTTGTTATAGTTCTAAAAAATTTATTAATCTTAAAATTGGTTTCTTGATTAAGTGGAAAAAAATATCTTTGTTTTTGATTATCATTAGATTTTCTATAATCATCCTCAATTTTTAATTCATACTCGATGGATTGATCTTCCATTATTTTTATAAAAGGTATAAATTGTTCACGTTGAAGACCTTCTTTATAAAGTTCTGAAATTTTAGTATTTGAAGTAAGAATAATTTTAATATCTTCTTTAAATATTTGTTCAAATAGTTTTCCTAAAATCATTGCATCAACAATGTTTGTTACTTGGAACTCATCGAAATAAACTAATGAAGCTTTTGATTTTAAATTTTTGACAAATTGATTGATTACATTTTCTTCATTTTTTTCTTTTTGCTCATGGACAAAATCATGAAAACCTAACATAAATTCATTAAAATGCTTTTTTAATTTTTTTTCTTCAAGATGATCATAAAAGAAATTTAAAATCATTGTTTTACCAACCCCTACACCACCATATAAATAAAATCCTTTTTTAGTTTTTTGTTTGGAAAATAATTTTGAAAAAAATGATTTGTAATTAATATTATGGTAATCTTCTAATTTTTTAATAACTTTGATTTGATTAGGATTAACTTCTAAATTTTCATTTTCACAATAAGATATGAATTCTTTTTCAAATTTTTTTGGCATCAATTTTTTTTAGTTTTAAAGTCAATACCATACTCTGATCTTGGTCCTTTCCTTAGCCCGAATGGACCTGAGATAAATAAAGTTAATGGTTTAGTTCCGGGTTCCAAATCTACTCGATGCAAATTATTTGCTGATCTAAAACCAATATACCCTGGTGGACGCCAAAACTTGCCAGTACTTAATGTTTCCCAATAACCGCCTCTTAAAATTATAGTGATATAAGGAAATGTGTGATTATGAACTCCTTCTCCATGATCATCTGCTAGCATCTCATGAATTAATATATTGAATGGAAACCACTTAGGTCGATACCTCATCAAAACATAGTAACGGTTCATCCAAGGCTTTGCCTCTTTAAAATTTGGATGTGAAGGTCCTCTATCTAATACAACTTTTTTTCTACCAATTTTTTCTAAAAATTTTAAGAACATGTTTAGTTATATTGTACAATTGAACCATTTCTTACTACATATAAATTGTTATTAAATATAAACGGTTCAGATACTAATCCACCAGAAACTTTTTCAATTTTTATTATTTTTCCATCCTCAATCCCAGCTATGATCATTTTACCATCTGAGTTAGTCAAAAATACGTTTTTCTCTCCAATTACAAAACCTATTGGATAAATATTTTTTCTTTTTTTATCTTTGTAATTCATAAATAGATCTGTAATTCGAACTATATTGCCTTTATTTTTGTCAATTAAATATAAATAACCTTCATTAGAGATTGTAAAAATTAGATTTCCAACCAAAATAGGTTTTACGTTAGAATTAACTTCATTTATCCAGTTTATTGTTCCTGTTTTTAAATCAACTGAATAAAACTGATTTTTATTATTTGAAAAAAATACAGAATTTCCATCTGATACTAGTTTAGAGGTCTTAAAGTTATAAGTTTCATTTATTATCGAGCTACTCTGTGTAGGAAGTTGCCATGTAATTAAACCAGTTTCAATATCTACAGCTGTAATATCTCCTATAGAATTATTGAAAATAACATTGTCGTTTAAAATAATTAAAGAATATTTAATATTTGAAATTGTAAATGAGTCCTCTGTTTGCAAATTCCAACATTCAGAACCATCTTTAATTTTAAAACATCTCAACGTATTTTTATAATCAATAACAAATATTTTATCCTTATGCTTTTTAATATTTGAATTAAACGGATAATTATTATTATTTGACCAATTTAATTCTCCTGTACTAATATTCATAGAATAATATTTTGCTATGCTATCGGTTACTAAAAGATTTTGACCATCTACTAAAAAATTAAGTTTTGGTTTTAATTTTTTTTCGGATTTTGAATAATGATTTTTTTTCCAAATAACTTTCTGATTATTATCATACCTAATAATTGAACCTTTTTTATCGAAAAATATTATTCCATTTTTCAAAAAAATCGGTTCGAAATCTAATTGATTAATTTCCTCTAACTTTGAAAATTTAAAGTTGCCAATCTTTGCTAATTCACCTTTGTAATTTTGCAAACCAAGATTATTTTGATTTTCATTTTTTTTATTATTTATTTTTATTGAGGATAAATCTAATTTTAAATCTCTATTAAATTCTGAAACGCTTATATTTTCTTTTGCAAAAACTTTTGTTATTTTTTTATCTGTTTCTAATTTATTTTCTTTATCTTTCCAAATTCTGGAGTTTTCATTAAATGAACAGTTATTAAGAAAAAATAATACAATGAAAGTAAAAATTAATTTATTCACTCAAGTCTCTGTTCAATCTTTTCTCTGCTTGAAGTCTTATGTCTGGATTTGAATTTTCTAAAGCTATTATTTGATTGAAAAATTCTTTAGCTTTTTGTTTTTGATTATTTGCATAAAAATATTCTGCCATTAAATATAAAGAATGTGATTTCCAAACACTTTTTGAATTAATCAGTGGATTTAGCATATTTAGAAGATCACTCTCCTGAGCGTTATCTGCATTGTATAGTGCCTTCTTATATATAATTAAGTTGTTAATCTCACTGTCTAACGAAGTATCGTTTATCAATATATCAAATAATGAATTAATTATAGACTGATCACTTACAAGATTATTATCAATGATGAAATAAAGGGATAAAGGTGAATAAGTTGGATCTTTCTTGTTTATAATTTCAATCAGGCTGCTAGCTGTTTTTTCTTTTGTTTTTTCTGAATAATCAATGATTATCGAATTATAACTATCTGAGATTTCTTTTTTTTTATTAATTAAATATTTATCATAACTAAAAACACCGACTATAATAATTATTAAGATAATTATACCTGAAATAATTTTATTTTTATTATTTACAAAAAAATTCTTAATTTTTTCATTTCTAGTATTGGCATTAATAATTGATAAATCTTCGTCCATAACTAAATCATATTCCTTAAAACGTACTGCAGAATACCTCCATTTTTATAATACTCTAATTCATTTTTTGTATCAATTCTGCATAAAGTTTTAATTTTCTTTATTTCGCCTGAAGCATATTTAATTTCAACTGTCACTTCATCTGAGGGATTAACACCCTTTTCTATATTTAGAATACTAATTAATTCAGAACCAATTAATTTTAGTTTTTTTCTATTTACATCTTCGATGAATTGTAACGGTAATATTCCCATTCCAATCAAATTAGATCGGTGGATTCTTTCAAAACTCTCTGCGATTACTGCTTTTATCCCAAGTAATTTTGTTCCTTTAGCTGCCCAATCTCTAGATGATCCGGTTCCATACTCTTTACCACCAATTACAACCAAATCTGTTCCTCTTTTTTTATATTCAACAACTGCATCATAGACAGGAAGAACTTTTTCTTCTGGGTATAACTTTGTAAAACCACCTTCTGTACCTGGAGCCATTTCGTTTCTAATTCTTATATTTGCAAAAGTTCCTCGCATCATAACTTCATGGTTACCTCTTCTTGAACCATATGAATTATAATCTTTAGGTAAAATTTGGTGTTCCATAAAATATTCACCAGTTGGACTATCTTTTTGAATACTACCAGCTGGCGATATATGATCAGTAGTCACCATATCACCTAAAATTAATAGTGGTCTTGCATCCTTAATTTCTTTAAATCCTTCTGGTTCATCTGGCAATGAGTCAAAAAACGGAGGTTTTTTTACATATGTTGATCCCTCATCCCAATTATAGATACTGCTTTTATCAGTTTTAATTTTTTGCCATTGAGTTGGGCCCTCAGAAACATTTGAATATCTTTGTATAAACATCTCAGCATTAAGTGAATCTTTTAAAGTTTCTTCTATCTCTTTATTTGAAGGCCAAATATCTTTTAAAAATACATCTTTTCCATCTTTATCTTTTCCTAATGAGTCTTTGTACAAATCAACTTCCATATGCCCAGCTATTGCATATGCAACAACAAGTGGGGGTGAAGCCAAATAGTTAGCTTTTATATGTGGAGAAATTCTTCCCTCAAAATTTCTATTTCCAGATAAAACTGAAACAGCATAAATATTTTCTTTTTGGATAGCTTCTACAATATTTTCTGGAAGTGGTCCTGAATTTCCAATGCAAGTAGTGCAACCATACCCAACTAAATTAAAGCCAAGCTGATCTAAATAAGTGTTTAATCCAGCTTTTGCCAAGTAGTCTGTAACTACTTGAGATCCAGGTGCTAAAGAAGTTTTTACCCAGGGTTTAACCTGCAAACCTTTTTCAATAGCTTTTTTAGCTAATAGTCCAGCCCCGATTAAAACATTTGGATTAGAAGTGTTAGTACAAGAAGTTATTGCAGCAATTAATATTGAGCCATCTTTAATTTCGTAATCTGTATTTGATACTTTCGAAATTGACTTTTCATTTTTATTTGTAGCTTCCTGCAATACTTTTTGAAACGAACTAGGTGCATCTGTTAACAGAACTTTATCTTGAGGTCTTTTAGGTCCTGAAATAGTTGGTACGACTGTGGACATATCTAAAGATATAATGTCAGTAAATTCTATTTCGTTACTCGCCCATAAACCTTGTTCCTTGGCATAATTTTCTACGATATCAACAGTTTGTTGATCTCTTCCAGAAAATTTCAAATACTTTAATGTTTCTTCATCGATAGGAAAAAAACCACAAGTAGCACCATATTCTGGTGCCATGTTTGCAATTGTTGCTCTATCCGCTAGTGTTAAATTTTTTAAACCCTCTCCATAAAACTCAACAAACTTACCAACCACTCCTTTATCTCTTAACATTTTAACAACAGTTAATACTAAATCAGTTGCAGTAGTTCCTTCTGGCATTTTGTTCTTCATTTCAAAACCGATGACTTCTGGTATTAACATGGAAATTGGTTGACCTAACATTCCTGCTTCAGCTTCAATTCCTCCAACACCCCATCCTAAAACAGATAAACCATTTACCATTGTTGTATGACTATCCGTTCCAACTAAAGTATCTGGAAAAAGATATTTTTCACCTTTAAATTCTTCTGACCAAACAACTTTTGACAAATATTCAAGATTTACTTGGTGACAAATTCCTGTTCCTGGTGGAACTATTCTAAAATTATCAAATGCCTGCTGTCCCCATTTTAAAAAAGAATATCTCTCACCGTTTCTTTCAAATTCTATATCGACATTTTTTTCAAAAGAATCTGCTTTTGCAGATTGGTCGACTTGCACAGAGTGATCAATTACAAGATCAACTGCAGACAGTGGATTTATTGTATTTGGATCTTTATTTTTTTCTTTAACTGCTTCTCTCATTGCAGCTAAATCTGCAACCGCAGGTATTCCTGTATAATCTTGAAGCAAAACTCTTGCTGGTCTATATGCAATTTCAGTTTTAGATTTTTTTGTCTTTAGCCAGTTTTTAATCGCCTCTATTTGAGATTTTGTTACACTTAAGTCGTCTTCGTATCTTAGTAAATTTTCTAGTAAAACTTTAAGAGATTTTGGAAGTTTATCTATTCCTTCAAGTCCATTTTTTTCTGCTTCATTTAATGAGTAATAATTATACTCCTTGTCATTGACTGTGATTTTTTTTAGTGATTTATAAGAATTTTTGTTTCCTGGGGTCATATTATAAATAAAAAGTTATTATGCTTGTTAAAAGAAGCAGTGACATAGCATAATTAAAGTAATTAATAAATTTCTGATTTGTCGCAAATTTCCTGAAAAATTTACCTAAGAAGGTCCACAGAGTTATACTGGTCACTGAAACAATTAAGGCCATAATGATAATTTGAGTCGTATAACTTACAAAGGTTTCTCCTGGATTAATATAAGTTGAAACAAGAATAATTGATGCAATAACGCCTTTAGGATTTAAAAATTGAAAAATAAAAGTTTCATGAAACTTAATTGGATTTTTGTTTTTATTTTCCTGATCAGAAGGTCCTGAAAAAGAAATTTTGTATGCTAAATAAATTAAAAATAGAGTTCCTAAATATTTCAATACTTCTTGAATTAAAGGATAAAGCTTAAAAATATTTATCAACCCTAAAGCTAAACATAATAACAAAAAAGGAAATCCTAAAGTTACACCAATTATATGAGGTAGTGTTCTTAGAATGCCAAAATTAAAACCGGAATAGAAAGCAACGAAATTATTCGGTCCAGGAGTAAATGCAGCAACTATTCCAAATAAAGTTATAGAGAGAATTTCAGGGTGCATTACTAAGCGATCGGTAATCCATTTTCTGCTTTTTGAGAGGGATGAACAAGTGTAACCTTACCATCGGCATCAATTGCTCCTAAAACCAATACTTGAGAAACTATTCCAGCAATATTTTTTTCAGGAAAATTACAAACAGCAATAACTTGTTTTCCTTTTAAATTCTCCTCATTATAATAATGAGTAATTTGAGCTGAAGATTGTTTAATGCCAATTTCGCTTCCAAAATCAACTTCAATTACTAATGAAGGTTTTCTGGCTTTTTCATTTTTTTTAACAGAAATTACAGTACCAATTCTAATATCTACTTTATCAAAATCATTATAGGTAATTTGCTCTTTAATCATAATATAATATAGTGTTTTAAGTTTATGAGTATAGATAACAATTTATATGAAAAATCAATCAAGATTTTAACTGACTTAATCGCATTTAAAACTATCTCAGGTCAAGATAACAGTGATTTAATTGATTATTGTGAAAAAATTTTAAAGAACATCGGAATAGATACTTTCAAAGTTTTTGATGATGATAAAAAAAGAGTAAATCTTTTTGGAACTCTAAAAGCAAAAAATCAAAGCACAAAAAAACCTATCATATTATCTGGACACACTGATGTGGTTCCAGTGTCTAAAGGTTGGAGCAGTGATCCATTCGTTGCAACTATTAAAAATGATAAATTATATGGAAGAGGCTCATGTGATATGAAAGGTTTTATTGCATGTACACTTGCTTATGCACCTATCTTCAAAGAAAGTAATTTAGATAGAGACTTACATTTCTGTTACACATTTGATGAAGAGACTGCATGTATTGGAGCTCCTTTATTAATAGAGGAATTGAAAAAAAGAGATATCAAAAATGGAATTTGTGTAATTGGTGAACCAACTAAAATGAAAATTATTGATGCCCACAAAGGTATGAATGAATACACAGTTCACTTTGGAGGACTTGCAGGACATAGTTCTAAACCTCATTTAGGAGTAAATGCAGCTGAATATGCTACTAGATATGTTGGAAAACTTTTAGAAATTAGAGAAGAATTAAAAAAAAGAGTTCAAAAAGATAGTATTTTTGATCCTCCACATTCAACTTTATCAATTGGTGGAATTAAAGGTGGTATTGCCCATAATGTCATTGCAGATAAATGTAGTGTTGAATGGGAAACAAGACCAGTTGTTAAAGAAGATGGAGAATTTGTTACGAAAGAAATTGATAAATATGCAAATGAAGTACTTCTACCAGAAATGAAAAAAGTATTTCCAGATTCATATATTAAAAAAGAAGTGATAGGTGAAGTTGTTGGTTTTAACAGATTAGATGAGTCTGAAGCATGTGAATTTGTATCAAATATAACTGGTGATAATTCTAGAGAAGTAGTTTCTTTTGGAACAGAAGCTGGTTTATTTCAAGAATTAGGTATCAGTACAGTTGTTTGCGGACCTGGATCCATAGAACAAGCTCACAAAATTGACGAGTTCATAGAATTAAATGAAATGAAAAAATGCCTTAAGTTTTTAGAGGGTGTAAAAGATAAGTCAGTAAATTAACTCCAGCCACCTACGGCTTTTACTTCTAAAAACTCTTCTAAACCGTGTTCACCTGCTTCTCGACCTATTCCAGAATGTTTAAAACCACCGAAAGGTGCATCAACTGCAATACCTGCTCCATTTACATCAACCATTCCAGATCTTAATTTTCTCGCAACTCTTTGTACTTTTTCGGAATCTTGAGTTTGGATATAATTTGTTAATCCATAAGCAGTATCATTTGCAATTGTTATTGCCTCTTCTTCTGTTTCAAATGGGATAACAGATAAAACGGGTCCAAAAATTTCTGTTCTTGCAACTTCCATATTATTATTTACGTCCGCAAAAACAGTTGGTTTAACAAAGTAACCTTTGTCTAATCCATCAGGTTTACCTGTTCCTCCAGCAACTAATTTTGCACCTTCATCTATTCCTTTTTGAATTAAAGTTTGTATTTTATTGTATTGAGTTTCTGAAATAACTGGACCTATATGTTCTCCTTCTTTTTTAGGGTCACCAACCTCAAAACTTTCAGTATATTTTTTTAATCTCTCAATAGCCTCTTCATACATTGATTTTTCAACTAACATTCTTGTTGGCGCATTACAAGATTGTCCAGAATTTCTAAAACATCTTAAAGCACCTCTTTCAATAGCCTCTGGATCAGCATCTTTAAAAATTATATTTGCTCCTTTACCACCTAATTCTAAGCTTACTCTTTTAAAATCTTTAGCAGCATTTTGTGAAATCAAAGCTCCTGCTCTTGTTGATCCCGTAAAAGAAATCATATTAATATCTGGATGACTTGTAAGAGCATCACCTGTTGTTGCTCCATCACCATTAACTAAATTGAACACACCTTTTGGAAATTTTACATCATCAATAATTTCAGCAAGTATCATTGAAGATAGTGGTGCTAATTCTGATGGCTTTAAAACCATTGTACAACCTGCAGCTATTGCTGGCATTACTTTTAAACAAACTTGGTTCATCGGCCAATTCCATGGTGTTATTAATGCACAAACACCTTTTGGTTCATAAATTAATCTTTGATTAGGAGCATGCTCACCTAATGGTTTTTCAAATGCAAAATTTTTTAAGTATCTAATAAATGATTTAATATGACTTGCTCCTGTGCCTGCTTGTAATTTTGTTGCAAAATCTTTTGGAGCACCCATCTCAAGAGTTATAGCTTCTGCAATATCTGCCCATCTTTTCTTATAATTTTCATAAAGTTTTTCTAATAGTGCAATTCTTTCTTCTTTGGAAGAAAAGGCCCAAGACTCATAGGCATCTTTAGCTGCATTAACAGCAATATCAACATCAGCTTTGTTCCCTAAAGTAATTACTGCACAATTTTCTTCTGTGGCAGGATCAATTACTTTAATTTCCTCAGAACTGTTTGGCTTAACCCACGCTCCATTAATGTAAAAATTTTTTTTGTCTAACATGTTTTGACGTTATCCTTTCTTTATGTTTTTGCAAATAAATTAGTTAATTCATAAACAATAGTAGCTGCTGCTAAAGAAGTTACTTCTGCATGATCATATGCTGGAGAAACCTCAACAACGTCTGCTGAAACTAAATTTAATCCAGACAAACCTCTTAAAACATTTACCATTTCTCTTGTAGTCATCCCTGCAATTTCTGGTGTACCAGTACCTGGAGCAAATGCAGGGTCTAAAACATCAATATCAATTGATAAGTATAAAGGATTGTCTCCCACTCTTTTTCTAATTCTTTCTGCTATTTTATCGGTTCCTTCTGTTTGAAACTCATCACAATGAATTATTTTAAATCCAAAACTTTCATCATTTTTAATATCATCTCTACTATAAAGTGGACCACGAATTCCAACATGCATAGAAGCATCATCTAAAAATAATCCTTCTTCTCTAGCTCTTCTGAATGGAGTTCCGTGAGTATAAGGTGCACCAAAATATGTGTCCCAAGTATCTAAGTGGGCATCAAAATGAACTAAAGATACAGGGCCCTTATTTTTTTTATTGATTGCTCTTAACAATGGTACAGCAATAGTATGGTCTCCACCTAAACTTATAATTCCTCCAACCTTATTTAATAAATCTGTTGCGCCTACTTCTATTTGTTTAATTGCTTCATCAATACTAAATGGGTTGCAAGCGATATCACCAGCATCAGCTACTTGTTGGATTTTAAAAGGCTCAACATCATAATTAGGATGATAATTAGTTCTCAAATGTCTAGAGGCTTGCCTGATGCTTTGTGGACCAAATCTTGCTCCGGGTCGGTAACTTGTGCCAGCATCAAACGGAATTCCAACAATTGCAACGTCACAACTTTCCACATCTCTTAGTTCAGGTAATCTCGCAAATGTGCTTGGGCCAGCAAATCTTGGAACTTTAGTTCCGCTAACCGGTTGAATTGGATTTTTGTTTCTTTCTTTTTTCATTTTTTAATAATGTAAGATAATATTATCTAATCTAATTCGTCTATAATAATTTAATGAAAATTTTATTTTTATTTATTCTTATTTTTCATATTTCGCATGTAAATGCTGATGAAATTTATAATCTGATAAAAATTCCAAATTTAGAAATTTATAAATTAAAAAACGATAATAATATTCGTTATTTAAGCGCTAAAGGTAATTTTAAAATTGGTGTAAATAAGAATATTTCTTGCGATAAAGTTAATATTAATAATTTAAATTCAAAATTTACTTTAATTGAAAAAAATCTTAATCGATATAATTCTAATTTTCTTAATAAGATAAAATTAAAATATATTGTATTTTGTGAAAATTTATTCATCTCTGAAATTAATACAGGGGGAATACCTGATAATAAAAATAGGACATTAATTTTAGATATTAATTTTAATAAAAAATATTTTGAAAGAATGATACACCATGAAATTTTTCATATGATACAAAACACTCACTTTGAATATTTTGATGAGGATAAATTTTCTTCTTTTAATCTAACAGCATTTAATTATGCTGAATGTTCAACGTGTTCTGATAGATTAAATTTAGATCTATATGAAAAAACTGATGGTTTTTTAACAGAATATTCTAAATCTATCCCATCTGAAGATATGGCAGAAATTTTTTCATTTCTAATGACTGATAAGGAAACAATTGAAGATAAAATTAGTAGTGACAAAATCCTAAATAACAAAGTGAATTTTATAAAATTAAACTTAGCTAAAATAGATAAAAATATTTTATGATTAAAACTATTAAAGCCTCAAAATCAGAAAAAATTTTATTTATATTTTTAATTTGTCTTTCAATTTTTGCTTTTACATCTATTTTTTTATTAAAAAATAAATGTCTATTTGTAGAAAAAAATAATTTAAGTAAACTTAATTTTAATGATCCAGATAATATTACAGTAATGAATGTTGAGTGTGGAAATGTAATAATTCAACTTTATCCAAATATTTCTCCTAAAGCGGTGGAAAGATTTAAAATTTTAATTGAACAAAAAATGTATGATGGTTCTGCTTTTTATAAAGTTTCAGAAAATACTTTTGTACAAGCTGGAGATATTGAGTATGGAAATATAAATAATTTAGATTATTCCAAAATCGGTAGCGGAAAGTCTGGACTGGGATTGTTAAAATCAGAACTGAGTAACGATTTTAAATTTACAGAGGGAAGTGTTGGTTTTGCTAGATCAACAGAATTTGATACAGAAGATAGTGAATTCTTTATTACATTAAAAGAAATTCCAATTTATCAAGGTGAATATACTCCAATTGGTAAAGTAGTTTATGGTTTAGATATATTAACTAAAATTAAAACAGGTAATAAGGCGATTTATGTTTTAAGACCTGATTATATTAAAACCTTTAGAATGTTTAATTCTAATTAACTAAAGGTTTACCTGTCGATAATGTATGTTTAATTCTTTCTTGAGTTTGTTTTGTTTCTATCAATCTCATAAAAGAATCTAGTTCTAGTTTGTACAGATCATCCTCTGATAATATTTTTTCAATAGTAGTGTCTCCACCACTTAAAACGTTTGCAAGCTCAGTTCCAACATGCATACCATGATCTAAAATTACCTTTTCGTTATATAATTTCTCTAAAACCTTAATCATTTTATCTTTCAACGGCTTTCCAGAAAGCTTAAATTTACACTCTTCTGGAGGAACAAAATCAGTATTTTGATTAATTAAATTTTTTGCTTCCTCAAAAAGGCTATTTCTGTTCATTACTTTTTTATCTTCTGGTCTTAAATACTTTAATGGCTCAGCCTCAATTGGAGATGTGGCTGTTTTAGCATAACCAATAATATCAAAAACTTTTAGTGGGGCATAATCTGGATCTGATTTTGCTTCGTCTGTTTGTGACCATCTCCACAGCATTTCTTTACATCCTCCACCTGCTGGAACTAATCCAACAATAGTTTCAACTAATCCAATAACTAAATTTGTGTGTGAGGCAACATAATTACTTTGAACTAAAACCTCAAAGCCTCCTCCAAGTGTAAGTCCAGAAGGTGCTGATACAACTGGGTACTTAGAGTATTTTAAAGTTTTGCAAGTATCTTGAAAATATTTAATAAATTTTTCAATTGATTTAAAATCACCTTTGTCGGCAAAATTCATAGTATAACTTAAATTCACACCTGCTGAAAATTGCATGCTTTCATTAATTACTATTAAGGGTTTGTCAGTTGCATTTTTCAATGCATCCATTGAGTCGTAATCTAATGCACAGGCTTTTGTTGTAAACTCAACAATATTAAAATCATTAAATCGATGAATTTCGGCAGAATTATTTTTATCCAGTTTAATTGCTGATGGTCTTATTTTTCCTAAAGTTTGAATATCTGTATAAATTTGTCTTTCTCCATAAAAATTTTCATCTTTTGTTTTTGATAAATTTTCTAAAAATTTATTATTTTCAAAATTATCAATTCTTTCAAAGAAATTCTTTACCCCTATAGATTTTAACATTTCAAAAGGACCCATTGCCCAATTAAAACCAAGTCTCATCGCTTCATCAATATCATTAAACTTATCAGTAATTCCTGGAACAAGGGAAGATGCATATTTAATTATTTTTGAAATTACAATCCAAGCATACTCACCAAACTTATCTTTTCGATTTATTAAATTATTGATGTCAACAGTCTCGATTCCTAAATCTATTTTTTTAGTTGCCGAATACTCTCCTGTTTCTAAATTAATTGCTTCTAAAATTTTTTGATCTCCACTTTTATTCATTCTATAAAAGCCCCCTTTTCCTTTACGACCTGTGTAGCCAGTCTCAATTAATTTTTTTACTAATGGAATTTCTTTTGCAACAACTTGAAATTCGTCTTTATCTGAAAGTTCCTTTATAAAGCTTTTTAATACATCGGCCATCAAATCAATTCCAATTAGATCATATAATCCAAACACCCCTGTCTTAGGTATTCCCATTGGTCTGCCAAAAACTGCATCAGCTTCTTCTATTGAAAGTTTCATTTTGAAAGCTTCTGTCATAGCAACTTGCATTGCATAAACACCGATTCTATTGCCTAAAAAACCTGGGGTATCATTACAAATTATAGCTCCTTTGCCAAGCTCTACCTCGCAAAATTTCTTTAATGAATTAATTTTGTTTAAATCATTATTTTCGTTTTTAACAATTTCTAACAACCCCATGTATCTAACTGGATTAAAAAAGTGAGTGATGCAAAAATCTTTTTTTTCTTCATCATTTAGTTTTTCTGATAAAACTTTAATTGGAATTGATGATGTGTTTGAAGAAACTATTGCACCCTTTTTTCTGTTGTTAAATATCTTCTGATAAATATTATGTTTAATATCAATTCTTTCTACTACCGCCTCTACAATCCAATCTGCATCTTTTACAACATCAAAATTTTCATCAATATTTCCAATGTTAATATTGTTAATTTTACTTTTATCTATTAGCAAAGGAGGTCTTGATTTATGAATTCTTTCTCTAGCCTTTGCACTTATTTCAGTTGTCAAATCTAAAAGAGTAACTGGTATACCTGCATTACATAAGTGGGCAGCTATTCCACTTCCCATTGTGCCAGAACCAATTACTACAACTTTTTTAATTTTCATGAGAGACTCTATATATGAATAAATTATTTGGGTAAATTATCTATTTATTCCTCTTAATCTTTCAGATCTTCTTCTTAATAATTCGGCACTAATTAATATTAATGTAGATAAAATGATTAAACACGTAGCTACTGCAAGAATTGTTGGGCTCAATTGTTCTCTTAAGCCTGTCCACATTTGTATTGGAATAGTTGTGTTTTCCAAACCTGCTAAAAACAATACCACAACAACCTCGTCAAAAGATGTAACGAAAGCAAACAAACCCCCAGATATAACTCCAGGCAATATTAGAGGCAATGTTACTTTCATAAAAGTATTAACAGGATTGCTTCCTAAGCTAGCCGCCGCTCTTGTTACACTATGATCAAAACCAGAAAGTGTTGCAGTAACAGTAATTACAACAAATGGAGTTCCTAATATTATGTGAGCTAAAACTATTCCTGTATGTGTTGCAGCAAGACCAACTTTTGCCATGAAGAAAAAAATTGCAACCCCAGAAATAATCAAAGGAACTATCATAGGAGAAATTAAAGTAGCCATTATGATTCCTTTATATGGCATATGCCTGCTACTTAATCCTAAAGCAGCCAAAGTTCCTAAAATTATCGAGCCTAAGGTTGCAAATATTGCAATTATAAAACTATTTTTTGCAGCTAAGCCCCAAGGATTTTTAGTTCCATAAACCATATCTTTATACCATCTTAAAGAAAAAGCATCTGGATCAAGATTTTTCATTCCTTCAGAAAAAACCAAAAACTCTTCTGCATTAAATGATAATGGGAAAATTACAAATAAAGGCGCTATCAAAAAGAAAAATACAAAAGTACAAATAGCAATATAAATATAATGCCAAATTCTGTATCTTGTTTCCGTATAACTTGGTAATGCCATAATTATCCTAATTTAATATTATCAACTCCAACCAATTTATTATAAATCCAATAAATAACTAAAACTCCACTAAGCAGCATTAATCCCATCGCAGATGCAAAACTCCAATCTAGGGTTTGTTTCATATGGAATGCAATTTGATTACTAATTAAAGTTCCTGATGCACCACCAACTAATGCTGGTGTAATGTAATAACCAATTGCTAAAATAAATACTAGCAAGCATCCTGCTCCTATTCCTGGAATAGTTAATGGAAAGTAAACTTTCCAAAAAGCAACAAAAGGTGTTCCTCCTAAAGATTTCCCAGCTCTCATCAAACTAGGGGAAATAGTTTTCATGACACTATAAAGCGGAAGAACCATAAAAGGTAACAATATTTGCGTCATAGCAACATAAGTACCTACTTTATTATACATCATCTCAGGCCTGTTATCGTCTGCAACAAGACCTATCAAAACAAAGAAATCATTAACGACTCCTTGTTGTTGTAACAAAATCATCCAGCTAGCAGTTCTAACTAATAATGATGTCCAAAAAGGTAAAAGTACACATATCATTAAAAGATTTGAATATTTCATAGGTAAAGTTGCAAGCAAATGTGCTATTGGATAACCCATTAAGAAGCAAAATAACGTAACAAAAAAAGCAATTTCAAGGGTTCTCAACCATAGAATTCTATGAATTCTTCTATCCTCTTCTACTTGTGTAATACTTCCATCTGCAGCATAGTACATGTCCATACCTTTTAAGTACTTAGACATTGTATAGGGCGGAGCAGTTCTTTTTATCGCTTGCCAATACTCAACATTTCTCCAACGTTTATGAACTTTCATAATCTGTTCTTTAATGCTTGTGCTCTCATCAATTTTTTTTCTTTTCACTTGTCTGAAGAGTTTTTTGGTTATGGAGTTAAAACCATTTTTTTCTTTATTTAGTCTTTGACCAAGTTTTCCGTGTTCTTGTTTTTCAACAAGAACTTTAAAATCATAATAAAAAGCTGTAAAAACTTCTTCTGGAGGTAATTCTTGTCCGTCCCATTTTTCCATTTCTTTAAAAGTTTTAGGAAGCATATTTGTTATCATTTTATCATCTATGCTTCTACTAAACATCTCTCCTATGGGAAAAACGTAAGTAATTATTAAAAATAAAAGTAATGGCGCTACAAGAAGAAAGGCTTTAATTTTATTTTTCTTCTCAGCTTTTTTTAGACTGACTTCTAATGGAATTCCATCAGTTGTTAATATTTGTTTTGTCTCAGAGCTCATAAAAAAATAGGGCGGTTAGTCATAACCGCCCTAAATATATTATATAAATTCAGTGTTTAAAACTGAAATTATAGGCCTGCTTTCATTGCTTCCCACTTTTCACCAATCTCTGTTCCGTTATCTGCCCAGTAGAAAGGATCAACTAAGAAATAGTTCTTAGTGTTTGCAGGAGCTGTTGGCATTTGAGGCATCATCTCTGTTTTACCATCTTTGTACCATGGCTCACCAGCTTTGATTACATCAAGAGAAGATTTTCTCCATGGAGCATATGCAATGTACTTAGCGCTACCTGCTAACATTTCAGTGTTAGTCATCATGGCTAAAGCTTTTTTAGCATTTGCTTCATCTGGACCACCTTTAACAAGTGCAAAATATTCATAGTCTAAACCTTGACCATCCCATACTTGTTTAATTGGTGCACCTTCACCTACTTCAGCGTTAAAGAATCTTCCGTTCCAACCAGTTGCCATTACAACTTCACCAGCAACTAATAGTTCAGGTGGTTGAGCACCTGCAGACCAGAATACACATCCACCATTTGGATCTGTACATAATTCTTTAATTTTGTTCATAGCTCTATCAAGACCACCTTCGGCTTCAAGTTTTCTGTAGATTAATTCTCCACCTTTACCCATTTTTACACCGTCAGCAGCTAAAGCAATTTCTAAATTAGTTAAAGCACTTTTGTAGATTGCTCTTTTTCCAGGGAATTTTTTAGTGTTAAAGAAGTCCTTAATTGTTTTAGGCTCTTTACCACCAAATGCTCTTGTATCAAAAGCATAGTTCCAAGAATATAGAATATTACCTACAGCACATTCACTTGGCATTCCTGTGAAGAAGTCTTCACTTGCAGGAGTTCCATCTGGTGCAGCTGGGAAGTCTTTGTCAAAATCAAATTTAACAAATAAACCTTCATCACATCCATTAATCGTATCGAATGCAAATAAGTCTATAATATCCCAAGTTATAGCACCTGCTTCTTTTTGTGCTTTGATTTCTGATAAACCACCAGAATAGTCAACCCAGTTGATTTCTATTCCAAGTGCTTTAGCAGTAGGATCACCATACCCAAGCTTTTGAGACTCTGTATAAGCTCCACCCCATGATGCTACAGTAACAGCAAAGGCTGAAGAAGTTAGAGATACAACAAAAGAAAGAGCTAGTAATAATTTACTTATTTTTCTCATTATTCCTCCGTTTAAACGTTAATATAAATTAATTTATATAAGTAAAAGTACAACAAATAGGGGTGGCTAAGTCAACAGCTGATTTTGTCATTAAAATATATATTAGATATATATATATATATATATTTTATAGTGTAATTATTTAGGGTCTAATGCTCTAGCATCAACACTATTCCAACCGATATTTATATCTTGACTAACTTTTAGTTCTAAATTGGATGTACTGTTAGGAACTTTAAGAATAAACTCCGAGCTTCCTAAAAGATTTAATCTAACCCTTGTATGATCTCCATGATAGATTACTTCTTCTATCTTTCCAGTAAACATATTATCCATCTTATCACTTGGATTAATTAATGCTCTTTCAGGTCTCAATGAAACTGTAGTTTTTTCACCTTTGGACTTAACTGAAATTGGATTAGCTAAAATTTCTGAGTTTGCTAATTTTACTTTACATTTATCTTTTGCGATATCAATCACTTCACCATTAAAGGTATTATTTTCACCAATGAACTCTGCTACAAAAGAATTAACTGGCTTCTCATAAAGTTCAGCTGGATCTGAAAGTTGTTGAACTTTCCCATCATTAAATACTGCAATTCTATTTGACATTGTTAATGCCTCACTTTGATCATGAGTTACATATACAACTGTTACTCCAATACTTTCATGAATATGTTTAATTTCATATTGCATACTTTCTCTCAAATTTTTATCTAACGCTCCTAGTGGTTCATCCATTAAAACCACTGCAGGGTCAAATACTAAAGCTCTTGCAACGGCAACCCTTTGTTGTTGACCACCTGAAAGTTGAGCTGGCATTCTAGTTTCAAAACCATTTAAAGAAACCATCGATAATGCTTTGTCAACTTTTTTATCTATCTCATCTTTTTCAACTTTTCTTACTCTTAATGGGAAAGCCAAATTTTCATAAACTGTCATGTGTGGGAATAATGCATAATTTTGGAAAACCATCCCGATACCTCTTTTATGTGGAGGAATATTCGAAATTATATTTCCATCTAATAATATTTCACCATGTGTTGGTGTTTCAAATCCAGCTAACATCATTAAACATGTTGTCTTACCTGAACCAGATGGACCAAGCATAGTTATGAATTCGCCTTCTGCGATATCTAATTGAAGATCTTTAACGACAAGAACTTTACCGTCATAACTTTTGTCTACTTTATCAAATTTTACGAATTCTGGATTTTTAGACATAAAAGTGCATATAAAACATTTGTATAAATAGATTTCAATAGCTAATTAACTCTTAATATGAAGCTCTTTTGGAAAATTACAGAACAATTCTGATCCATTCTCTGTAACTCTAATAGCCTCTGAAGCTTCAACACCCCAGTCTCCGAACTGCATCACTGCTATCATATGAAAACAAACATTGGGCTCAAGCACTGTCATATCTCCTTTATAAATATTAAGTGTATGCTCACCCCAATCAGGTGGATAACCAATTCCAATGGAGTAACCTGTTCTAGATTTTTTTTCTATTCCATACTTATCTAGAATTTTCCAAAAAGCTTGGGCAACATCATCTGCTGTGTTACCTGGCTTAATTGCACTAATTCCGGCATTCAATGCTTCAATTGTTTTGTTCATTGTATCAATCTTTAATTGATTTGGTTTTCCAAGCAGAACTGTTCTAGCCATTGGAGCATGATATCTCTTATAAACCCCAGATAATTCAATAATTGTAGCCTCTCCTTCTACAAATTTATCTTGTGTTGCTGTTAAATGCGAAGCTGAAGTACCTTTTCCTGTTGGAAGTAATGTTGCAATACTAGAATATTCTCCTCCAAATTCCTCTGTTCCGTAGAATAAAGTTTTTTGAATTTCGCCTACTGCATCGCACTGTCTTACTCCTGGTTTAATAACCTCCATTGCAGTTTTCATTCCTTTTTCTGAAATTTTTGCAGCAGATTTCATGAAACCTATTTCAGCATCTGATTTTACTAACCTTGCCCAATTAACTAGACGATCACTATCTTTGATTTTTGCATTAGGTAATCCCTGCTTTATTTTTTCATAACAAAATGCAGTGAAGTAATGTGCATCCATTTCTAATCCAATGCATAACTTGTCCCATTTTCTTTCTTTTATAATCTCTACCAAATTATCATAAGGATGTTTTGGCCATGTATGAATGTAATTTTCGTCATAAACTAAAATATTCTCATCCTTTAAATAAGTTTTAATATATGCGCCACCTGCATCTTGAGCTCTTACAAAACATAGGGGCTCGTCTGCATCTATATGAACAATTGCGCATTGAGCATAATAAAAAGACCAAGCATCATAACCTGTTAGGTAATTCATGTTGTTAGTTTCATGTGAGATTAAAAGATCGATGCCTTTTTCTTGCATCATTTTTTTAACTTTTGTTAATCTTTGCTTATATTCTTCTTTTGTGAACAACATTAATTTTCTTTAAATAATTTACCAAATCCTTCGACTGAATTATTTTTTTTAATTTTTACAAGGGTATCCCAAATCAATGCCTGATTACTTGATAAAACTATTGTATTTAATTTTTTTTCTAATTTATCAATAATTTCTAAAACTGGTAGAGCTGTGCATGAAACAAATAAAGCATCTGCCCCATTTAAATCTATTTTAGAGAGAACATCGTATAAATAATCTTGATCAACTTTTCCAATGTCATAATCATCTTGAATATCAAAGTATGAATTTGAGGTAACCTCAAAACCTTCACTTGTAAAGTAATCTAAAACATCATCGTTTAATTTTTTACTATATGGTGTAAAAATTGAAACTTTCTTAATATTTAATTTCTTTAACGCTTTAATAGCAGCAGTGCTTGGTGTTGATACGTCTGCCATTGGTTTAGCAACTTTAACTTTTTGTTCAATTGAATCATGACCAGCAGCAATAGTTCCTGAAGTACATCCATAAACTACACAATCCAAGTCTTGATCAGGTAAAATATCTTTTGTAACATCGGTGATTTTATAAGACATTTTAATCAAGTTTTCTTTCGTGAGAGGGTTGTAACACTCAATACGATTCACAAAGAAATCGATTTTCTTATTTTTAATCACATTTATAAAATCTTTTTCTATCATAAAATCACTAGCAAGAGCAATTAAACCAATTCTAGGATTAGCTTGGCTTATAAATTTAGGATCTATTTTTGTTGAATTCATAAATTAAAAAGTGAATATATCATAAGATCTTTAATAATCATTAATATTAAAATAGGCATGAATATAAAAGATACTTTCGTAGCATCCCTTGTGCCTATTTTTTTAGGCTTCGGTTTTGTAATTGCAAAACCTGCTTTTGAATCTTTCCCACCTATACTTTTAATGGGCATAAGATTTACGTTTGCTGCATCATTATTAATTTGGTGGTTTCCAATACCAAAAGGATATTTAAAAAGAATATTTGCTGCATCATTAGTGGCTAACACTTTGCAATACAGTATTACTTATACTGGATTAGACTTGATTGATGCATCTGCTGCTGTTCTTTTAGTCCAAACAGAAGTTCCTTTTGGAGTTATTTTTGCTTACTTTATGCTTAGCGAAAAACCAACTATTAGAGCTTTGATAGGAATAGCTATCGCCTTCATTGGTGTTTATATTCTAACTGGATCTCCAAACTTAGATGGAAAGTTTATTGGAATTGGACTTACGATTTTAGGCTCTGCCGTATGGGCTCTTGGACAAGTTATGGTTAAACCTTTAAGTAAAGAAATAAATCCTTTGTGTCTAGTTGCTTGGTTAGCATTTTTCTCTGGGCCAATTTTAATAATGCTTTCCTCAATAATTGATGGAAATACAATTAATTATTTAACAAATGCCAAGATTAATCACTGGATCATTGCAATTTATATTGGTTTCATCATGCAACCAATTACTTATGGTTGTTTCTATTATGTTTTAAAAAACAACCCGCTTTATAAAGTTCTTCCTATAGTTACTATGGGTATCCCGCCAACAGGATTGTTAGCTGCAATTTTTCTTTTAGGAGAAAAACCAACTCCAGAATTGTTTATAGGTGGAGCAATAATAATAGTGGGGGTAATTTTAATTGTATTTACAAAAAATAAAAAAGAAGAGGAAATAAAATGAAAATAGGTTTTATTGGATTAGGCAATGTAGGAGGTAAACTTGCTGGAAGTTTAATAAGAAATTATTTTGATGTTACTGTTAGAGATATAGATGAAGGTTTAACAAATTCATTTAAAAAACTTGGAGCTAAAATTGCAAAGTCTCCTAAAGAATTAGCAGAACAATCCGATCTAATTATTACTTCGCTTCCTTCACCTGAAGTTTCCGCAGAAGTTATGGAAAGTGAAGATGGAATTATAAACGGTTTATCAGCAAATAAAATTTGGTTAGAAATGAGTACAACAGATGAAAACGAAGTTAAAAGACTTGGAAATAAGGTAATATCAAAAAAAGCTATCCCGCTAGATGGGCCTGTAAGTGGTGGTTGTCATAGAGCTGCTACAGGCAATATTGCTATATTTGTAGGTGGAGAAAGAAAAGCTTTCGAAAAAATTTTACCAGCCTTAACTGTAATGGGTAGAAAAGTATTACATACTGGTGAATTAGGTAGTGCATCAGTTCTTAAAGTCATAACAAATTATTTAGCATCAGTTCATTTGGTAGCATTAGGTGAGGCATGGACTGTTGCAAAAAAATCAAATTTAGATCTAGCTAAAACATTTAAGGGTATTGCAGTTTCATCTGGAAACTCATTTGTTCATGAAACAGAAAGTCAGGTTATTTTAAATGGTTCTTATAATATTAATTTCACGATGGATCTTGTTCTAAAAGATACTGGGTTATTCGATAATCTAGCAAAGAAATTAAATGCTCCATTAGAAATTTCTCCAAAAATAGTTGAAATATTTAAAGATGGAGAAAAAAAATATGGATCAAGAGCATGGTCATCAATGATTGTAAAAAGAATGGAAGATTTAAATAAAATTGATTTTAGAGCTGATGGATTTCCTGATGAGCTTGTGGATAATGAACCAGAAGAAAAAGGCTATGAAATTTAATTAATATGTTAAGATTAATAAATGTTAGATAAAAGAAAATTTTACATAAATGGTAAATGGGTTGATCCAGTAGAAAAAAATGACTTTGAGGTAATTAATCCTTGCAATGAAGATCCTTGTGCAATTATTTCATTAGGTTCAAAAAAAGACACAGATAATGCGGTTAAGGCTGCAAAAACTGCTTTTGAAACCTGGAAAGAAACTAGCAAAAAAGAAAGGGTGGATTTGCTAGAAAAATTATTAGTAGTTTATAAAAAAAGATTTGGAGAAATGGCAGAAGCTATTTCGTTAGAAATGGGAGCTCCAATAGATTGGGCTACTGATGTTCAAACTGGATCGGGACAAGCACATTTAGAAGATTTTATTTTAAGATTGAAAGAATTTAATTTTGATGAACACTTTGATCAAAAATCAAACAACCATATTTGTTATGAACCAATTGGAGTATGTGGATTAATTACTCCATGGAATTGGCCTATAAACCAAATAGCTCTTAAGGTCGTACCCGCATTTGCAACTGGGTGTACGATGATACTTAAACCATCTGAAATAGCTCCTATATCTGGGATGTTGTTTTCTGAAATGATTGATGAAGTTGGGTTTCCTCATGGTGTATTTAATCTAGTAAATGGTGATGGTGCAGGTGTTGGAACACAAATATCGAGTCATCCTGATATTGATATGGTTTCTTTTACTGGATCAACTCGTGCTGGGAGACTTATTTCAAAAAATGCAGCAGAAACAATTAAAAGAGTTTGTTTAGAACTTGGAGGCAAAGGTGGAAACATAGTTTTCGCAGATAGTTACAAAAATGCTGTTAGAGATGGTATAAGAAATGTTATGAGTAATTCTGGTCAATCTTGTGATGCACCAACAAGAATGTTAGTTGAAAAATCTATTTACAAAAGAGCAGTTGATGAAGCGGTTGATGAAGCAAATAAAATTAATGTAGATCAAGCCTCAAAGAAAGGGGATCACATAGGACCAGTAATATCTAAAACTCAATATGACAAGATCATAAATTTAATTGAAAGTGGAATTTCTGAAGGTGCAACGTTAGCAGCCGGTGGTCCAGAGTTACCTAACGGATTAAATAAAGGTTATTTTATAAAACCAACAATTTTTACAAATGTTACAAACGACATGAGAATAGCTAAAGAAGAAATCTTTGGTCCTGTTCTTTCTATTATTCCGTTTGAAACTGAAGATGAAGCAGTAAACATTGTTAATGATACTTCTTATGGTTTGGGAAATTATTTACAAACAGAAGATAGAGAAAAAGCACATAGAGTTGCTAAAAAATTAAGATCTGGTTGTGTTTATATTAATGGCAATGCAGCTGATGCCGGAACTCCTTTTGGAGGTTACAGACAATCAGGAAATGGTAGAGAGGGCGGTGTTTGGGGTCTTGATGAGTATCTAGAAGTTAAAACTGTTACCGGATGGAAATAAAAATTTATGCATTTAATCCATCGTGGGATTGTAAACAAAAAATATAAAGAGAACCTTTTAAATTCATTTAAACAATCATTTAAAAAAGGATTTGGAATAGAAACCGATATACACGCAACTAAAGATAATAAATTTATCTGTTATCACGACTTTACTTTAAGAAGAATTTTCAAAAAAAAACAAAGTGTTAAAAACTTAAATTATCAAAAATTAAAAGAAATAACTCTCAAACAAAATAAACCAATTCCCCTGCTCCAAGATTTATTAAAGATATCAAAAAATAAATTCTATTTATTTATTGAAATTAAGCCCAAATTCACAACAAAATTGCTTAAAAAACTAATTAATGAAACATCTAAATATTCAAAATGTGTATTTATTTCGTTTAAACATCAAAATATTTTTAATCTTTTGAAACTAAATAAGAAAATAAAAGTGGGTTTATCTTTTTCACCACCAACAACTGTGAAATCAATAGTAAAAAAATCAATAATTAAAAATATAGATTGCTTAATTCTTGATAAATCATACATCAAAAACAAAAAAATTCAGAAACTAAAGATTAAAAAATATTTTTATACAATTAAAAATAATTCTGAATTCAAAAAATATAAAAAAAATAATCTTATATTCGAAAACTTATAATTTTTGCTTCAGATAATTCAATCTTCCAATTATTTCGTCCCTATCCATATAATAACCTTGAAGGTGCCTGTGTCCTGAGTTTGGATCAAATTCTGTTCTTCCATGAAGAAGTCTTCTGTTATTAAATGAAAAAATATCACCTGGCTCTAATCTGAAATTAATTTGAAATTTAGGGTCATGTAATAAATTTCCAAATCGATGATGGGCTTTATAAACTGAGTCCATTATATCTGGATGACAATCAAGAGCATCTAGTGTTGCTATACTATAACGAATATCATTGTAATCTCCGTCTTTAGTAAGTGATATTGCTGTACCATAAACACTTCTGACTGCTTCTTGAGTATAATCTTTATCTCTAAATTTAAGTGGAGTATTTACCAATATATCAAAAGTATCCTTTTCGTTATTTTTTAAATAATCTGCCACAGCAAATGCATCTACGGCTGATGAGTCGCCACCCTTTGCTGAATTTATTAAACAGTGTAAAAATTGATAACCAGGTGGATTTTCAAACCAAGGCAAATCCATATGATTTCTTAAGGCGTGCGCTGTATATGCAGAATTATTTGGTTTTGGAATATTAATTACTTCAAAAGGTGTTTTAAAAAAAGTTTCTCGAGTATGACTTATTCGATTTAAAACTTTTAATGCAGAATTTTTTTCTACTGGAGCATTTTTAACAATAGCTATTCCGGTATAATGTAAAAGCTCTAACCATTTAATCAAACCATCATCAGAGTTTATAATTTCATCATGATCTATCTGTATTGATTTTAAGTTTTTTTCTAATGAACAGTCCCAAAGTTTATATGGAGAAACGTACTTTTGTTTATTTTTTAAAGTATAACAATTTTCTCTTAACCATTTTGGATCATAATAACTTATATGGTCTCCTTCGCTCCATTCGATTTCTAATTTTCCATCTGAACTTATAGAATACTTTGAAGGATTAATGTTTTCTGAGACCTCTAGAATGTTAAACATTCTATGTCTCGAATCTTTATCATGAGCAGTTGGACAATTATCTCTTAGCCAAAGGTAATTAAACTTACTCTCTTCACCATCATTCCAAATAACTTTTAAATACGTTGAATTTTTTTCTAGTTTAGAAATTGAGCTCACATTTAATTTTTATATAAAAGAGTAGTCAAATCAACTCAATTAATAGTTGTATCAATAATTCAAAGCTTGTTTTTTATCTACATTCATTATTAAATCTCGGTATTAAAACTTAACCTTAAGGAGATAATTTAATGAAGTTTTTAAAGAGATTAACAATCTCAATTTTCCTTCTTTCATCTTTAATTGTAAGTAATGCAAACGCTGGTGATTGTAAGGCAAGATTGGGAGATTTTGATTGGAGCAGTGCTAACATCCACACAGCTATCACTACTTTCATACTTGAAAAAGGATACGGTTGTGAAGTGTCTGTAACTAAGGGAAGTACTACTCCGATTATGGCCGCTCATTACGATGGTCAATTAGATGTCATTACTGAAGTTTGGTACGATAATATAATTGGTAATTATAAACCTCATGAAGAAGCAGGTACAATTATCCATATGGGAACAAACACACCAGACTCTCAGCAAGCATTCTACGTAGATAAAGCTACTGCTGATAAATACAATTTAAAATCTGTTGAAGATATGAAAGATCCAAAAATAGCTGCGCTATTTAAAGATCCAGAAGATCCTTCAAAAGGCAGAATGACTAGCTGTATATCTGGTTGGACTTGCTACACTGTTAACTTGGTTAAGCAAAAAGAGTATGGTTTAGATAAATACTATACAAACTTTGATCCAGGTTCAGGAGGTGCATTAGATGCTGCTATAGCAGGTGCATTTGCTAAGAAAAAACCAATCTTCACTTACTACTGGGCACCAACTGGATTAATGGGTAAAGTTGATCTAGTAAGATTAACTGAACCAAAATTTGATCAAACTTGCTGGGATAATATGTCTGCAGTTGTTGAAGATATCAAAGCTAACGGACCAGATGCTTATAAACCTTCATGCGCATGTGAATATAGAGATATGGCTTTAACTAAGTCTGTACTTGCAACATGGGCAAAAGCTCATCCAAAAGAAAATGAGTTTATTGGAAAATATACAGTTCCAACAGCTACTGTTAACAAAATGTTAGCATTCTATGAAGATGAGTCAGGTGGTGATATGGAAGCTACTGCAATAGAGTTCTTGAAAACAGAAACTATGTGGAA
Organism: uncultured Pelagibacteraceae bacterium; assembly: GCA_902635845.1. Taxonomy (GTDB): domain Bacteria; phylum Pseudomonadota; class Alphaproteobacteria; order Pelagibacterales; family Pelagibacteraceae; genus Pelagibacter. The sequence continues at coordinate 177,404 of CACPPK010000001.1, forward strand.
AGACTGGGTGCCAGCTGATGTTGCTAAAAAAGTTTCAGCAGCATTATAATCACTAAATTAAATTTATAAGATAGAGCCCTTCGGGGCTCTTTCTTTAAGTAAAAAACAAATATGGAAGCATTAAAGAAAAATAAAAAAATATTTTTTAATATTGGTTTGTTGGTTGTTTTTGTATGGTTATTAATAACTAGCTATTCTCAATCAAAAAGAAAACCTGACAATATTGGGGAATTATTAAATGATTTTTCTTGGCTAGGAGGTAAGTGGCCAAAATGGTTAGATTTACCATTAATGAATTGGATTAATTCTGGTTTCAAAACACTTAACGAAAAATATGGGTACATATTTGAAGCTATTAACAATGTTCTTTTATATATGTTAATGCTTGTAAAAAATTTTTTAATTCAAGCTCCATGGCCACTAGTTATACTTGGTGTGGTGGTTCTAACTTACTTTGCAAGTGGAAGAAAAATTGGAACAACAGTATTTGTAGGATTTTGCACTTTTTTTATAGGTTTTCTTCACCCAATATTCTGGCAAAAAGCAATTGAAACAACTGCAATAATGTTAATTGGAATATTTCTTTGTGTTGTTGCAGGTATTCCATTGGGAATAGCTATGGCACGAAGCGCAAGAACAAGAAATGTTATTTTGCCAGTTTTAGATTTGATGCAAACTATTCCAAGTTTCTGTTATTTAATTCCGGGTATTATGTTGTTTGGTTTAGGAGCAGTTCCAGCTATTATAGCTACATTTATTTATGCAGTTCCTCCTTTAGTAAGACTAACAGATTTAGGAATTAGGCTTGTAGATACTGAGGTTATTGAAGCTGCGGATGCATTTGGTGCAAGTAAAAAACAAAAACTATGGGGAGTACAAATGCCATTAGCTTTGCCAAATATTATGCAAGGAATTAATCAGTGTACAATGATGGCATTGGCGATGGTTGTTATTGCATCGATGATAGGCACTAGAGGTTTAGGAGATGAAGTTTTACTTGGACTTCAACAATTAAATGTAGGAAGAGCTGCTGAAGCAGGGATCGCTATTGTGCTTCTGGCAATAGTTCTTGATAGGATAACTCAATCTTATGGAGAAACACTACAAGAGAGAACAGCACCAAATACAAAGAAAGGTAAATAATGTCTAAAATTGAGATTAATAATGTTTATAAAATCTTCGGTAACAATCCTCAGTCTGTAATGCCAATGGTAAAAGATGGAGCAAACAAAGAAGAAGTTTTAGAACAAACTGGTCATACTGTTGGTCTTGATAATGTTTCATTAAAAATAGAAGAAGGAGAAACTTTTGTTTGTATGGGTTTGTCAGGATCTGGAAAATCAACTCTAATTAGGCATTTAAATAGATTAATCGATCCCACTGACGGAGAAATTTTAGTAGAAGGAACAAATGTAATGTCATTAAATAAAGAACAACTAATTGACTTTAGAAGACATAAAATGAGTATGGTGTTTCAGAGATTTGGTTTGTTCCCACATAAAACTGTTTTACAGAACGTAGGCTATGGATTGGAAATGCAAGGCAAAGCAGAAGAGGAAAGACATAGTGTAGCGATGGAAAAAATTGATGCTGTTGGTTTAACAGGATTTGAAAATCAATTTCCAAATCAATTATCTGGGGGAATGCAACAAAGGGTTGGTTTAGCAAGAGCACTTGCTACTGATAGTGATATCATGTTAATGGATGAAGCTTTTAGTGCTTTAGATCCTTTAATTAGAAGTGATATGCAAAAACAACTGCTAGATCTTCAATCAGAATTAAAAAAAACAATCGTATTTATTACTCATGATTTAGATGAGTCTTTAAGACTTGGTGATCACATTGGAATATTAAATGCTGGTAAACTTGTTCAAGTTGGAACACCAGTAGACATTATAATGAATCCAGCTGATGATTATGTTAAGGCATTTGTTAAAGATGTTAATAGAGCAAAAGTAATTAAAGCTAAAATAGTTATGAAAAAAACTGAAGAAGCAAATGATATTGATAAATCTAATTTAATAAAAGTTAATGAAGATCAATTTATAGAAGAATTTTTACCTCAAATTGTTTGTTCAAATTCAAACTGTGAGGTTGTTGATAAAAGTGGAAATGTAAAAGGTTATATATCAAATAAAGAACTACAGACATCACTAACAAAATCTTAATTAATGGTTAACCAATCATTAAAGAATAAAAAAATAATAATTTCTGCAGGAGCATCTGGGATAGGTTTAGCTACGGCTAAAGTATGTCTTGCGCGTGGAGCATATGTTTATCTTTGTGATATTGACACTAAATCTTTAAACAAACTTAATAAACATCCTTTAAAAAATAAAAGATTGTTCTCATATGCATGTGATGCCTCAGATGAAAATCAAGTTTCAGATTTATTTAAGAAAATAAATAATAAAACAAAAAAAATCGATGCTTTAATAAATAATGTTGGAATCGCTGGACCAACCGGATCACTAGAAAAACTTAAATCTGAAGATTGGGAAAGAACCATTCAAGTAGATGTTAATAGTCATTTTTATTTTACTAAGAAAGCCATACCTTTAATTAAAAAATCTAGAAATGGATCAATAATAAATATTTCATCAACTGCTGGTATATTAGGTTTTCCTTTAAGATCCCCTTATGCGGCAAGCAAGTGGGCAATCATTGGAGTTACCAAAACATTGGCGATGGAGCTAGGTAAATTCAATATAAGAGTTAATGCGGTTTGTCCTGGTTCAATAAAAGGCGAAAGAATGAAAAGAGTAATAAGAGATAAAGCAAAGTTTACAAAAGTTTCTTCAAAAAAAGTTGAAAAAGAATTTATTTCAATGAGTTCTATGAAAAAATGGATCCTAGAGGAAGATATAGGAAAAATGTGTGCTTTTTTAATATCTGATGACTCAAGTAAAGTTTCAGGACAGGTAATTTCTGTAGATGGACATACAGAAAGAAACGACTAATTCGAAAACCTTTTATACTTTGGAAGTTTATCAGTAATTTTATAAAAATCTGATTTAGTACCAACAAATATATTTCTCATCGTCTTAAGACCTGTTTTTCCATTAAACATACCCGCAGCTATTGATACATTATCTGTGTTTTTAAATTTAAAAAAAATACTAGCCCCACATTTATTGCAAAATCCTCTTTTTGCACTACTGGATGATTTAAACCATTTGAGAGTTTTTTTATTTATGAATTTAATATCTTTATCTTTAACATTAGAATAAGCCCCATAAATACCATGGGTTTTTCTACATTGAATACAATGACAATTTGAGACATTTCTATGTTCACCACTAGTTTTAAACTTTACTCCTTTACATAAACAACTGGCTGTTAAAGTTTTTTTCATTATCTTCTAATTTTATTTTCGTATTTTTTTCTTAATTTTTGAAGATCAACTAAATACTGATCTCTTATATTTGATATCATTGTAACCGATTTACCCTTGGCTTGTTTTGCTGTTCCTGAAATAAGTCTTGATGATAATTTATTTGATAATTTTGGGGCTTTTAATTTTGTCCAAGGTAACTTTAAAGCAGGTCCAAATTGCTCTAACATATGTTTCATTCCTGCTTTTCCACCTGCAAGGTGAAAAGTTAAAAATGTACCCATTAACGACCATCTTAATCCTGGACCATCTTCAATTGCCCTGTCTAATTCCTCTGTAGTTGCATACCCCTCATTAATTATATGTAACCCTTCTCTCCATAATGCTTCTTGCAATCTATCTGATAAATAACCAGGTAATTCATTTTTTACCATAATTGGATTCATAGAAATCGATTCATAAAATTTTTTAGCTAAATTTAAATTTTTTCTTGAAGTTCTCTTACCTGGAACAATTTCTACAGCAGGCAATAAATAAACAGGATTAAACGGGTGTCCAATTATACCTCGCTCTGGATTTTTGCATTTTGAATAAATTCTTGTTGGGAGCAAACCTGAAGAACTTGAGGAAATTATTGAATTTGGTTTTGCATACATTCCAATTTTATTCATCAGTTTAGTTTTTAAAGAATAGTTTTCAGTTGCACATTCCTGAATAAAGTCTGCTTCTTTTAACGCCTGTTCTATTGAAGTAAAAAAATGAAAATTTTTAAGATTTATTTTTTTTTTGTTAAAAAGTTTTTTTACAAATGGCCATGTTCTTTTTATTTCGGATATTAAATTTTTTTTTAACTTGATATCCTTATCAAATGCATAAACAATTTTGTTATGAGCTAAACAACGTATGATCCACCCTGCTCCAATTACACCTGTTCCAATTACAGCAACTTTTTTAATATTTTGCATTACTTGTGTTTAACAAGTTTTAACTTCTCTCTTGTTTCTGCAGGTGTCATTGTTGTTGCACCTAGATCTTCAACAATTCTAAGTGCTTTTTCAACTAACTGAGCATTTGTTGCTAGTTTGCCTTTAGATAAATACAAATTATCTTCTAAACCCACTCTTGGATTACCGCCCATAATTACAGTTTGTGCTACGAATGGCATCTCGTTTTTGGATATTGCAAAACCTGACCACACACCTTCTTTTGGCATAATATCTTTCATTGCTTGCATTGCTAATGGAGTAGCTGGCGCTCCCCATGGAATTCCTAAACACATTTGAAACATTGGAGGATCGTCTAACAATCCTTCTTTATATAGTTGCGCTCCAAACCACATATTTCCTAAATCAAATGCTTCTATTTCTGGTTTTACTTTAATTTCTTTTAATCGTTTTGCAGCTTTTCTTAAATCGTTTGGGGTATTAACCGTTATAACTGAACTATCACCAAAATTTAGAGTTCCACAATCTAGTGTACAAATTTCAGGTAAAAATTGTTCAGCATTAGCAATTCTTTCCATAACATTTGCCATATCAGTCATTGGTCCAAACTCTAAAGGGTCTTTGCCTTGACCAATGTCTAAATCTCCACCCATTCCAGTTGTTAAATTTAAAATAACATCCGTATCACTTGAACGAACTCTATCTACAACCTCTTTATATAATTCTAGCCTTCTGCTTGGTGTTCCGTCCTCTTCTCTAACATGAATATGTGCTATTGCTGCACCTGCCTTTGCAGCTTCAATCGCCGCTGTTGCAATTTGTTCTGGTGTTTTTGGCAATTCAGGATGTTTGCTTGCGGTATCTCCTGACCCAGTTACAGCACATGATATGAATACCTTGTTGTTCATTTTAAGTAAGATTTATACTATTATAAAAAGGACGAGGGAATAAAAAAATGTCATTTTACATAACAGATCTAACAATCAAAAAAGAATGGACCGATTACAATAATCACATGAACATGGCTTACTATGTCCTAGTTTTTGATCAGACTTGGGAGATAATTCTTGAAAAATTTAAGATGGGCGAAAAATCTGCAAAGGATACTCAAAGAAGTACCATGGTTGTTGAAACTCGAACTACTTATGATGGGGAGGTTAAAGAAGGAGATGGGGTTGAAATTGTTTTAACCTTTTTTGATCATGATAAAAAGAGACTACATTTCAAAATGGAAATGATTGAAAAATCATCAAAAAAATTATCTGCAACTATCGAAATGTTAGCTCTCTATATTGATCTTAGTAAAAGAAAAGTTACAGAATTTGAGGAAGAAAAAATTAAAATTATGGACGACTTTATAAATGAAAATAAAAATGAATTTAATTCTAATAATTTAACAATTATAGGAAAACTTAAAAAATGATTGATATAAGATTATTATCTGGAGCATTAGGTGCAGAAATAAATGGAATTGATTTAACTGATGTATCAGATGAAAATTTTAAGAAAATAAACGACCTATTGTTAGAACACAAAGTTATTTTTTTTAGAGATCAACCTTTAACCACAGAACAGCATATTGCATTAGCTGCAAAGTTTGGCCCATTAGAAACACATGCATATGTTAAAGGCCGAAGTGAATTTCCTGAAATTGTAAGAATAATTAAAAAACCTGATGAAAAAACACAATGGGGCGAAGGTTGGCATTCAGATGTTAGTTACAATAAAAAGCCAACAAAGGCAGTTGTTTTAAAATCAATTAAAATTCCTCCAGTTGGAGGGGATACTGTTTTTTCAAATATGGAACTTGCATGGGAAACATTAGATGATGAGATGAAAAATAAGATTAAAGATAAAAAAGCTGTTCATTCATCAAGAGGTGGAGGATTTTTCCTAGATAAATATAAAGCAATGGAGAGCAATGGAAATATGGATGAATACTCAAATACTCATCCAATTTTAAGAACTCATCCCGAAACAGGTAATAAAATTCTTTTTGTTAACTGGACCTATACAAAAGAAATAGTTGGCATGGATAAAAAAGAAAGTGATGAGATATTAAATTATTTATTCGAACATCAGGCAAGACTAGATCTTACTTGTAGATTTAAATGGACAGAAAATGCAATTGCAATTTGGGATAATAGAAGTGTTCAACATTATGCAATCGCTGATTTTTATCCAAATAAAGGACTTGGTTTTGAAAGAATAATGGATCGGATTGCGATTGAAGGGGATCATCCACAATAATAAATGAAAATAATTTATAAAATCATTTCAAATTTTATAAATAATAAATCTTTATACATTGGTGAAAAAGTAACTATGTCAGAACATATGATTCAATCTGCCATGCTTGCTGAAAAAGCTAAGTGTAACGATGATTTAATTTGTGCATGTTTGCTACATGACTATGGTCATTTTCTTTTAGAAGATCCTGATGAATTAGTTAAAAATAAATTAGACGGAGAACATGAAAATATTGGATATCAGTATCTTAAAAAATTTTTTGGGCAAAAAATAGTTGAACCAATTAAATACCATGTTTTAGCTAAACGTTATTTGGCTAGAGATAAAAAATATTTTAATTTTTTATCAGATGCGTCAAAAATAAGCCTCAAGTTACAAGGAGGAGTTTTAAATACTAGAGAGAGTAAAGAGTTTGAGAATAAATCTTACTTTAAGCCATCAATTCTACTTCGAAAATTTGATGAAGCTGCTAAAAGAACTGACATTAAAATGAAATCTATTCATGACTATGAAAAGTTGTTAAGTTCCAAACTTATATGAATTTCGATTATTTAATAATTGGTGCTGGAAGTGCAGGCTGTGTACTTGCAAATCGATTAACAGAAAACAATCAAAACAATGTAGCAATATTTGAAGCTGGGAAGCCCAGTGATATTTGGAAAGTTAACATGCCACTTGCGATTTTATATACGATGCATGATCCAAAATATAACTACAAATATTATTCAGAACCAGAACCTCATTTACATAATAGAAGATTATTTTGTCCAAGAGGAAAAATGATTGGCGGATGTTCTGCTCATAATGGAATGGTATTTGTAAGAGGAAACCCAAATGATTATCAAAGATGGGCATCCTTTGGATTGGACGATTGGTCTTATGAAAAAGTCCTTCCCTATTTCAAAAAAATTGAAACCTGGTCTGAGGGAGAAAATGAATATCGAGGTGGTAATGGAATATTACCAGTAAACCAATCTAAAAATAAAAATCCTTTATTCAAAGCGTTTGTCGATTCAGCTGGCGAGGCTGGTTACAAAATAAATAATGACATGAATGGTAAAGAACAAGAAGGTTTTGGAATGTACGATGTTACTATTCATAATGGTGAAAGAGCAAGTGTATCTAAATATTATTTAAATCCTGCCAAAAAAAGAAAAAACCTAAAAATATTCACAGAAGCTTTTGTTGAGAGAATTATATTTGATGGAAAAAAAGCAATTGGAATTGAAGTAAAAATCAAAAATAAAATCGAAAAGATTTATGCTAATAAAGAAGTGATTTTAAGTGGAGGTGCAATTAATTCACCACAATTACTAATGCTTTCTGGAATTGGTCCAAGCCAACACTTAAAAGACAAGGGAATTGATGTTGTTCATAACTTAGAGGGTGTTGGAAAAAACTTACAAGATCATTTAGAAACCTACGTGCAGCAGGAATGTAAAACCAAAGATACTTTATATTCATACGTTAATAAACTTAATATGATGAGGATTGGTATTCAGTGGTTTTTAAATAGAAGTGGTCCCTGCTCTACTTCTTTCTTAGAAGCTGGAGGTTTTTGTAAATCATCTCCAGAGAGAGAATATCCTAATATTCAATTTCATTTTTTTCCTGCTTTCGTAATTGATCATGGGTTAGTTGATCCAGATAGGCATGGTTATCAATTACATGCGAGTCCAAACCATCCAAAAAGTAGAGGTCATATAACTTTAAACAGCTCAGATCCTTATGATTATCCAAAAATTCAATTTAATTATCTAGAACATGAGGATGATTTAAAGCAAACCATAGAATGTATTCATGTAGCTAGAAAAATTTTGGGGCAAGACTCTCTGAAGCCTTTTGCAGGAAAAGAAATTGGACCAGGAGAACATGCTCAAACTAATGAAGTATTTGAAGAATACATTAGATCTAAAGCTGAAACTGCTTACCACCCATCATGCACTTTAAAAATGGGTGTGGATAGTATGGCTGTTGTAGATCAAAAACTAAAGGTTCATGGTGTTGAAAATCTAAGAGTAGTTGATGCGTCTGTAATGCCTGAAATTACAAGTGGAAACCTAAATGCTCCAACATTGATGATTGCTGAAAGAGCGTCTGAATTTATTTTAAACTAAAATTACTTGTTACGATAAACTGAAATTAAACAGATAATTTCAAACATAATAGAAGCTGCAACCATTGCTGTAATTTGATTTGGACTATCTTTTGTTGGCATTAAACAAGCAACATCTCCACCAATTACATTTTTTCCTTTTAAACATTGAATAAGTTTTCTTGCCTCATCCATATTAAATCCTTTATATGCAGGTTCTATATTTGCTACCCCTGGTGCAACTGTTGGATCTAAACAGTCTAAATCAAATGTAACATAAATTGGATTGTCCCCTAATCTATCTAAAATCATTTTCACACATTTTTCATGGCCCCATTCTCTATATTCATCCATTGTAATTACTTGATAACCAATATCATAACTCGCCTGTAACCAATCTAATGTTCTTGGATTTCCTCTTATACCTATCTGAGTACTTGTGTGTGGATCCACATTTCCTTGTTTAACTAAATAAGAAGCCCAATGTGCTGCTGATTTTTTTGCACCTAAAAAATGATCTAATTTTTCAAAACAATCTGTGTGGGCATCAAAATGAAGAAATGTTATTTTTTTTCCTTTAGTTAATTTTGAATTTTTTTTAGCTAAGCTTTGAACAATTCCACCAGTTACTGAGTGATCACCACCAATTGATACAACTGGCTTTTCGGCTTGTTCAATATGATCATAAAATGCTGAAATTCTTTCTATACATTTTTCATTATCATTAGCTTCTGGAAAAGGAACATCTCCCAAATCGTGAATTTTATTTTCTTTCCAAGGATCAATTTTGTAATCAAAGTGAGATCGTCTCAGCATTGCAGAAATATTTCTAACTGCTCTTGGGCCTAAATGTTGATCTCTTTCTGTAGTTCCATTCCCAGTACTGTGAGGAACGCCTACTAACGCTATATCACAATTTTTTGGGTCTGGATCATTTTTGCATCTAAATAAAGTTGGTATACCCCACCAATATAGGGTTTCCATCATTATTTTATCTTCTTCTGAAATCATGAGTTGAATATTGCATAAATAATAAAAATATAAAGATGAATAATTATTTGATATAGAGCGTAAATGAGTACCTCAAACAATAATCCTAAAGGAATTTTATTAATTCTTATAGGAATGGCTATTTTTTCAATTCAAGACGCTCTTATAAAATTTGTTTTTGAAGATACAGCTTTATATGAATTATATTTTGGAAGAACGCTTACTGCATTCGTATTATTGTTATTATACTTAAAAATTACTAACCAAAAATTAATTTTAAAAGCTCATTATCCTTACTTAGCAGTATTTAGAGTGGTGTGCTTCTTTTTTGGATTTAGTTTTTTTTATATCTCTTTAACCTTTATGTCTTTAGCTATGGCTAATGCTTTATTCTTTTCTAGTCCTTTTTTTATTTCAATTTTAGCAATGATATTTTTAAAAGAAAAAATTGGTATTAGGAGATGGCTTGGTATTTCAGTTGGTTTTTTAGGGGTTTACATAGTTTTAGATCCAAACTTTGATGACTTTAATTATATGAAACTTTCACCTGTTGCATGTGCATTGTGTTATGCAATTTCAATGACTATTACTAAATACACTTCAGATAAAGACAATGTTTATACTCAAATGAGTCATCTTTATATTGGAGCAATAATTATAAGCATCCTGTTTTTTATATTTACTGGAGAGGGTCAGTTCAATACTTCATCAGATCCAACTTTCCAATTCATTTTTAGAGAATGGTTTAGTAATCCAAGTTATGCATGGCCATTTATAATATTTATGGGTTTTGTTGCAGCAGTATCATTTTATTGTGTGTTTTCTGCATATTCAATTGCATCACCTTCTGCAGTTTCTTTATTTGAATACTCATTAATAATATGGTCCATTATAGTTGGTTATTTATTATTTAAAGATGTACCAACAACAAGAACATTTATTGGTGTTGCATTAATTATTGGAGCAGGAATTTATATTTATATACGAGAAAAAGTACGAGACCAAATGATTGTAACGGATACTCCGAATAGATGAAAAGCTATATCCCAACAATCAATATTTCAGCATTAATCAAAAATAATTTTAACACAAAAAAAGCCAATCAAACAATTAAACAAATAGAAAAGGCTTGTATCAATGTTGGTTTTTTTCAGATCACAGGTCACGGTATCAATTTAAAAGAAATAAAAAAAACTTGTAATGTTGGCAATAAATTTTTTAATTCTTCTAAAATTAATAAGCAAAAATTATCCCCCAAAAAATGGAATAAAAAAAATAAAAATCTTTATAGAGGATACTTTCCAAATGACGTGAATGGTAAAGAGGGTTTAGATATTGGTGATTTAAAAGTTACAAAAAATTATTCAGTAAAAATTAAAAACCAATATATTGAACACTTAGATCTAAGAAAAAGCATTGATAAATCATCGATAAAAATTTTAGAAAAATATTTTGATAATTTATTTTCATTAAGTGAAACTTTATTCAAAAGTATAATTAAACTTTATAAAAAAAATCCTGATATTTCTAAAATGGCTTTCTCAAGATTAAAAACATTAAGTACTTTAAGATTTAATTATTACCCAAACCAGACAAAGCCAGTTGAAATATCAAAACAAGATGGCGTTGCTCTTGGATGTGAAACTCATGTTGATAGTGGAGTGTTTACTGTACTTTATCAAGATAGAAAAGGTGGACTACAGGTGCAAAATAGAAAAACAAAAAAATGGCATGATGTTCCATTTAATAAAAAGGCTTTGGTTGTAAATACTGGAAGAGCATTAGAATTTCTTAGTAAAGGTAAATTTAAAGCAACTAATCATAGAGTGCTATGGAATAAGAGTAAAAGGCTTTCTATTCCTTTCTTTTTTGAGCCCTCATATGATTTTAAAATGAATAAATCTTATCTTAATTTTAAAAAGTATAGAAACTCTGGTCAGATTTATGAAAAATTTTTAAATAAATCCTTAAAGAAATTTGTTGAATATCAAAGATAATAATTTTTTGAAATATTAATAATTTTAAATAAATTTCCTAGCAGCATTAACCATTGTGGTTAATTTTTTTATAGCTAGTTCTCTTGGTAAAAAACCTAGTCCACAATCTGGTGCTGCTATTAATCTTTCTTTATCAATATATCTTAAAATAGCTTTTATTCTTTGTTCTATTTCTTGTTCGGTTTCTTCTTTGCTTGAAGCAATTTTTATTAAACCTAGAATTAATTTCTTATTTTTAAAATCTTCAAATATCTCTTCATCGTTATATCGATGAGCATCCTCAATTGATATTGCATCTAAAATTGAACTGTCTAGTTGTTTAGAAATTTTTTTATAAGAATCCAAAGGTGCTTTTGGGTAGTTAATTGCATCAAGTTTATCTGGATAACCACAACACATATGCATTATTTTTTCAATTTTGGGATTATTTATTCCCTCAAAACAGATTTCTAAATTTCTAATTCCATAATTCAAAGCCTCTTCTGGTTTTCTTGCAAATAAAGGTTCGTCAATTTGAATATATTTACAGCCTGCCTCAACTAATCTTTTAACCTCAATATTTATTGCTTTTGCTAAGTCAAAACCTAATTCTTCATCTGTTTTATAAAATTTGTTGGCAACTGTGTCTGTAATAGTCAAAGGTCCAGGAATAGTTATTTTTAAATCTTTTTTTGTTAGAGATTGATTTTTTTTCCACTCATCGACTAAAAAAGGTTTGTCTGCCTCAACCTTTGATACAATAGTTGGTAAAAAAGATGTATAACTTCCTGATCTTGCTGGTTTTTCAGTTAAAAATGAAAAATCTATACCTAGTAAATGACGACAATGATAATGAACATAGTTTTCTCGTCTAACTTCCCCATCTGTAATGATATCTAATCCACACAACTCTTGATCTTTAATTACTTGTTTTGTTGCTTTTAAAAATAAATCTTCAGCATTTTTTCCAAAGTCATTTATTTCTTCATTATAGTATTTTGTTGGGTATTTTTTATCAGTTTTGTTAGTGTTAAACCAATCAGTTAAATTTAAAAAACTTGGTTTGGGGTAAGCGCCAATAACAGTTGTCAGCATATAATAATTATATAATGTTTTTAAAAATTGTGATAATATTTCTTAAAGCGATACATAACTCGTCGTTAAATATCTTTTATTTACGAAAGTGGGATCGGTCGTCTTTAAATTAATTTTTAAAGGAGGCTTTATGAACTTTGGATATTTTTGTAACACTACTAATTGGGATAAAAAACCTTATACCCAACTTTTAGATGAAGCTAGAGAGATCACTGAATATTGTGATCAAAATAATTGGAATTCTATTTGGTATACCGAACATCATTTTAATCATGAAGGAATGGAGTCGTGCACCAATCCACTAATGATGTGCACTGATGCTGCTGCAAGAACTAAAAATATTCGTTTAGGGCAGGCTTGTAACGTAATTACATTTCATAATCCTATAAGACTTGCAGAAGATATTGCTACACTTGACCAAATGTCAAAAGGAAGAGTTGAAGTAGGTATTGGAAGAGGAGTTTATGGAAGAGAAGCAATCAACATGAATAAAGAAGCTGACTTAAAAGACCAAGCAAAAAATTTTAGACTATTTTCAGAAACATTAGACATAATGAAAAAAGCATGGTCTGAAGACTTCTTTTCTCATCAAGGAGAATTTTATACCTACCCATCTCCTAATTTTATTTGGCAACACGACATGAGTCCTCCAAAAGAAAATGTTGTCGATTTAAAAACAAATGAATTAAAACAAATATCTGTATTACCAAAACCTTATCAAAAACCTTTTCCACCAATTTCTCAAGTAGTTGATGGAGAAAGATCAATTCAGTGGGCAGCAGAAAATGGGCTTAATACAATTATGTGGATACCAACTGTAAAAGCTTTGAAAAAAAGATTTGAAATTTATAAAGATGCAAAATCTAAAGCTGAAAATAGAGATGTACCACTGGGGGAAGGTATTAGTTTGGTTAGAGATATGTTTGTTGCAGAAACTATGGAAGAGGCTGAAAAAATGGCTGGAGAACATATTGTAAATTATATGAGATGGGTTTGTCATTGGAGAGGATTGGGAAATCATATGGATCCAGATGAAAAATTACCAGAGACAAAAAATAAACTAGATTTATTAAATTATGAATTTCTTCATAAAAGAAATCTATTGTTTGGAACACCTGAGTTTGTAATTGAAAAAATAAAAGAACTTCAACAAGAATTAAATCTTCAAAATTTACAAGTCTGGTCTAACTTTCCAGGTATTAATCACGAAGATTGTATGAGAAGCATCAAATTATTTACAGAAGAAGTAATTCCAAATATAAAACCGATAGACACAAACATTCAAAGAGCTAGTTAGTAAATGGATTTAAAACTTAGAAAATTTGCAAAATTTGTTGATAAAACTTTTATTGAAGGTGGAAAAAAAGCTAAAGAACCTGTTCTGTTAGTTTCGGTTGCAGCTGTTATAGAAAATCCTTGGGCCGGAAAAGGTTTTGTAGAAGATTTAAAACCAGAAATATTAGATCTTGCGCCTCAATTAGGAGATCTTTTGGTTCCAGAGTTAACAAAAGAAATTGGATCGGGTGAAAAAATTTTAGCTTATGGAAAAGCTGCTATGGTTGGATTAAATGGTGAGATAGAACACGCTTCTGCATTTATTCATACTTTAAGATTTGGAAATAAATTTAGAGATGCTGTTGGTGGAACTTCCTATTTAAGTTTTACAAATACCAGAGGTCCTGCAGGTGCAAAAATTTCAATTCCAATGATGCATAAAACTGATGCTGGATTAAGACCTTTTTATCTAACACATGAATTTACAATTCATGATGCACCAAATGAGGATGAAATAGTTGTTGCAATTGGAGGCGCTCCAACTGGACGAGCTCATGCAAGAACAGGTGATAGATATCAAGACATGAAAGAGATGGGCATTGATAACTAATTGATGTCTTATAATTTTGATACAGATCAAAATCATTATTATTTTAATAACAAAAATTCTTTACCAATAATTTTTATTCATGGCGTTGGTTTAAATCAACAAATGTGGAAACCACAAATCGAATTTTTTAAGGACAATTCATTTATAACTTACGATCTGTTAGGACATGGAAAAACTCCGTTTAAAGAGCCAAATTTATCAATGAAAAATTTTACTGATCAATTATCAAATTTAGTAAATAACCTAAAGATAGATAAATTTAATTTAATTGGCTTTTCTATCGGATCTTTGATTGCAATTGAATTTGCCTCAAAATATGAAAATTATTTAAATTCCTTAACTCTAATATCCACTACATACCAAAGGACAGCTGAAGAAAGACAAAATGTAATTGATAGAGTAAATTTAGCAAAAAAAAATATGCCAATATCTCAAATGGCAATGAAGAGATGGTTTTCAGATGAGTACCTTGAGCAAAACCCTGAATTATACGATGAGTTTATGAAAATTCTTAATAAGAAAGGAATTGATCAAGAAAATTTTATAAAAGCTTATGAAGTCTTTGCAAATTATGAGGAGAATCTTGAAAACATAAAAAATATTAAAACAAATACCTTAATTATAACAGGATCAGATGATCCAGGATCTACGCCCGATATGTCAAAAAATTTAAATAAAGATATACAAAATTCAACATATGTTG
Organism: uncultured Pelagibacteraceae bacterium; assembly: GCA_902635845.1. Classification (GTDB taxonomy): domain Bacteria; phylum Pseudomonadota; class Alphaproteobacteria; order Pelagibacterales; family Pelagibacteraceae; genus Pelagibacter. Next base: position 192,676 of record CACPPK010000001.1, read on the forward strand.
AAATTAAAAATGGAAAACATTTATGCACTATTGAATATGCAGAAGAAGTAAATAATGCAATAATGAAACATATAAATAATGCCTGAGTTAAAAAAATATCAAATGTTTATAGACGGTCAGTGGGTAGACTCTGATACAAAAAAAACTTTTGAAACTTTAAACCCAGAAAATAATAAACCTTGGGCTATAGTTCCTGAAGCTAGTGCAAATGATGTTGATAGAGCTGTAAAAGCTGCACAAAAAGCTTTTGAAGGTGAATGGCCAAAAATGCTTGCAAGAGATAGAGCAAAATATTTAAGAGCGATTGGAAATAAGCTCAGAGAAAATTCTGAATTATTAGGAAAAATTGAAACAATTGATACAGGAAAGCTGTATAGAGAAACTTATCAACAAGCAAAATATATTGCAGAATATTATGATTACTATGCAGGTTTGGCTGACAAGGTTGAAGGAACAGTTCTTCCAATAGATAAACCAAATATTCAAGCAATCACAACAAGAATTCCAATAGGTGTTATTGCGGCTATCATTCCCTGGAATTCTCAAATGTTTTTAACCGCAACAAAAGTTGCTCCTGCTTTGGCGATGGGTAATACGGTTGTAATTAAATGTTCTGAATTAGCGCCAGCAACTATGTTTGAGTTTGCAAAGTTAGTTGAAGAAACGGGAATACCCAAAGGTGTAGTAAATGTAGTTTCTGGTTTTGGAGATCCATGCGGTAAAGCTTTAACTACTCACAACTTAGTTGAGAAAGTAGCTTTTACAGGAGGTCCTGAAACTGCAAGACATATAATTAGAAATTCTGCAGAAAATTTATCTGAAGTAAGTTTAGAGTTAGGTGGAAAAAGTCCTGTAGCTGTTTTTGATGATGCCAAACAAGAAAATGCAATTAATGGAATAACTGCTGGAATATTTGGAGCAAGTGGTCAAAGTTGTATAGCAGGTTCAAGGTTGTACTTACAAAAAGGAATTTATAACGAATTTTTAGATAAGTTAGCATCAAGAGCAGAAAAAATTAAAATAGGTGCTCCTATGGACTCTGATACTGAAATGGGTCCCTTAAGTAACTTTAAACAATTAGAAGTAATAGAAAAAAATATTAAATTAACAGTTGAACAAGGTGGAAAAATTAAATGCGGTGGTAAAAGACATACTTTTTCAAATGAGGGGTATTATTTTCCCCCAACAATTATTGAGTGTGAAAATCATAATTTACCAGCTGCTGAGAATGAACTTTTTGGTCCTGTATTATCAGTGATGAAATTTGATACTGAAAAAGAGGTAATAGAATTAATGAACGACAATCAATATGGTCTTTCTTCAGGTGTTTATACTAGTGATCTTGCAAGAGGCATGAGGGTATCTAATGCTATCCGAGCAGGAATAACATTTGTAAATACTTATAGATTAATTTCACCTTCAGCTCCATTTGGGGGTATCAAGGATAGTGGATATGGAAAAGAAGCAGGAATTGACTCAATTAAAGACTACACAAGAGTAAAAACAACTTGGTTCTACACATCAGACGAACCCTCGCTAGACCCCTTCTCAATAAGATAATCTGTACCAATTTGCCCATCTAAAATAGGATAATTTTGTCATTGAATATTGATTGTATTCATACTTAAATTGGATTTTATAAATTGTTAACAATAAAGAGGAAGATAATGAGAAAACTATTTATCGCTGTATTTATGTTTGTATCAAGTTTTGGTTCAAATGTAATGGCAGACGGACATTCGATTAAAATGGGGATCATCTTAGGATTCACTGGTCCTATTGAATCTCTAACTCCAGCTATGGCTGCATCTGCAGAGCTTGCATTTAAAGAAGCTTCTGATTCAGGTTCTCTATTAGGTGGAAAAAAAATTGAGCCAGTAAGAGCAGACTCAACTTGTGTTGACTCAGCAGCGGCAACAGCTGCAGCTGAAGGTTTAATTTCAGGTGGTGTGGCTGCGATTATGGGAGCAGACTGTTCTGGTGTAACTGGTGCTATTGCAACTAACGTTGCTGTACCAAATGGTGTAGTAATGATTTCACCTTCAGCTACTTCTCCAGGATTAACAACTCTAGATGACAAAGGGTATTTCTTTAGAACTGCTCCATCAGATGCTAGAGGTGGTCAAATTTTAGCTGATATAACTAAAGACAGAAAAGTAAAAAGTGTTGCAATCACTTATACTAACAATGACTATGGTAAAGGTTTAGCTGATGTTTATAAAGCAGCAGTTGAAGCCCATGGTATTAAAGTTACAACTGTAACTGCTCACGAAGATGGAAAAGCAGATTACTCATCTGAAGTAGCAACTCTTGCTTCTGCTGGTGGTGATGCTGTAGCAGTTATTGGTTATCTTGATCAAGGTGGAAAAGGAATTATTCAAGCTTCTTTAGACTCTGGTGCGTTTGATAGATTTATTTTATCAGATGGTATGATTGGTCAATCTTTAGTTGATGCATTCGGAAAAGATTTAAGTAAATCATTTGGATCATTACCAGGTTCTACTGGTAAAGGTGCAGGTATATTTGCTGAAGTTGCAAAAGCTGGAGGTGTAGAAGCTTCTGGTCCTTACACAGGTGAATCTTACGATGCAGCTGCTTTAATCGTTCTTGCTATGCAGGCAGGTAACTCTGCTGACAGAGCATCTATTGCAAAAAATGTAATGGATGTTGCTAATGCTCCTGGAACTAAAATTTATCCAGGTGAACTTAAGAAAGGTTTAGACTTACTAGCAAAAGGTAAAAAGATTAATTACGAAGGTGCTACTGGAGTAACTTTTACTAGTGTTGGTGAAGCTGAAGGTTCTTTCTTAGAACAAGAAGTTAAAGGCGGAAAATTCAAAACTAAAAAACAAAGATAATTTTTTATCTTAATTCAAAAAACCCCAGTAATTTAATTACTGGGGTTTTTTTTTAAATCAGCTCTTATTGTAGATAGAGCTATGATAATTAGAAAAATCAAACATATTAAATTCATAGTTTTCCAGCTAGTTAAGCTAAGAAATACTCCAGCAGACAAACTGGCTAATGCTTGTATAGAATAAACAATTAAATCATTATACCCTTGAGCTCTAAATTTTTCCTCTTCTCTGTAACACAAAACAAGTAAGCTCGTTCCTGATATAAATAAAAAATTCCACCCTAGCCCCAGGAAAATAAGTGCAACCATATAGTTAATATAATTCTGTTCAAATAAACTTGTAATAATTGTGACTAAAAACAATAAAACTCCCACATGCATTATTTTACTATGACCAAATCTTTTAATTAAATTTCCTGTAACTAGTGAAGGTAAAAACATAGCTGCAATATGAAGCTGAATAACAAATCCAGTCTTGCTTAAACTTATTTTCTCCATCAGATGCATACTTATAGGAGTTGCTGTCATTAAAAAAGTCATTACAGCATAGGCAAAAGCTGAAGCTACGAGCGCCTGTAGAAATCTAGGTTGAGAGATAAGCTCAAAAAAACTTCTTCCAGTTTTATATTGATTACTAGATATCGTTTTTGGTTCCTGATAAAAAATTAAAAATATTGTTGATGAGATAGATAAAATGGCGAGTGCAATATAAGAACCAGCATACATATGATTTGAGATAAGTCCTTTAGAAATGTTTGCAATGTTTGGACCAATAAACGCCGAACCTATTCCTGCTAACAAAATGATAGAAATTGCTTTTGGTGCATAATCCTTATCCACAACCTCCACTGCTGCAAAACGATATTGATGGCTAAAAGCTATTCCTCCACCAATTAAAAAGCATCCTAAATTATACAAGACAAAACTTTCTATAATTATAGAGTATGCAGTTAAAAGAGATGCAAAACATGTACCTATTGATGCACAAATAAAACCTAATTTTCGTCCAATTATACTCATTAGCTTTGCAGCAAAAAAAGCGAATAACGCAATTCCAACAACTGACAAAGCCATTGGAAGAGTAGCTAAAGATTTTATTGGACTAAATTTTGAACCAATTATGCCGCTTAAAAAAACAGTGACCGGTGCAGCTGTAAACGCGAAAATCTGGCTTAATATAAGTAACGAAAGATTTTTATTCATTAAAAGAATAAATACTTATCAGCCATATACAAAGCCCAAGCAACAGCAGCACCTAATATAATATATTTCATTATGTTTACTTTATTTCTATTTTTTCAGGAAGTATACCTTTAGGTCGATACCTCATGATAAACAACAACCCTAATCCCATCAGTAAAAATCTGAAATAAGGAACGCTTTCAATTAAATGAGCTTTAAGTGCATTTGTTTCAGGAATTCCCGCAGTGAAAAAGTTTATTAAAAATAATGATATTGGTGCAGCTTCAATCCATAAGAACCAAACAACAAATCCTCCTAAAATTGCCCCAAAATTATTTCCACTTCCTCCAACAATTACCATCACCCAAATCAAAAAAGTATATCTCATAGGTCTATAACTTCCTGGTGTAAATAAACCATCTTGTGTAACAAGCATTGCACCCGCAATTCCAACAATTGCTGAGCCTAAAATAAAAATTAGTAAATGTTGTTTAACAACATTTTTACCCATTGCATTTGCAGCTTCCTCATTGTCTCTAATTGCCCTCATCATTCTTCCCCATGGAGAATAAAGAGCCTTTTGAGTTAAAATTAAAAGAATGATTACTACTACTAAAAATAATCCTGAATAACACAGTTTTACAAATACTGAAGAGCCTTCAATAACAAGTTGATTTAAAGCAGCTTGTCTATCAGCTAAATTCTCAATTACACTTAATTTTCCTGAATTAAACTTTTCAACTAATTTAATAAACCAATCAGTTGTTTGAAGATCTACTTCATAAGGTGCAGGTCTTTTTAATCCAATAACATTTTTGACCCCTCTTGTGAGCCAATCCTCGTGTTTAATAATTGCAATAACAATTTCGGAAATAAGAAGAGTAGCAATAGCTAAATAATCTGCTCTAAGACCAAGTGCAACTTTTCCAACTATAAATGCTAAACCCCCTGCAAAAAGAGCTCCAACTATCCAAGAAAATATAATTGGTAATCCAAATCCTCCTAGGAAACCAGTTTTAGCAGGATCAACTGCTTCAATAGCTTCTATGCCTGGCTCTGCAGAAAATCTAATAAGTAAAATACCTGAAATTATTATTGCAGCTATGCTGTATGTTCTTATTTTTGATTTTTCAAATCTTTTTAAAATAAACCTTATAACTAATACCATTACTACTATGAGCCATAATGACATTAGAATGTCGAAACCTCCTGCCCTCCAGGCCTCTTGGACAGGATCTACAGATATTAATACTGCAGCTAAACCACCTAAAGCTGTATATCCCATAATTCCAAAATTAATTAAACCAGCATACCCCCATTGAATATTCGCACCCATTGTCATGACCGCAGAAATCAAACAAAGATTAAATATTGATAACGCTATGTTCCAAGATTGAAATATCCCAACCATTAGAATAAGCACCATCATGATGCTGTAAGCTGCAATTACATTTAGGTTTTTTCTCACAATACTTTCCCCTTAAATATTCCCGATGGTCTATAAATTAAAACAATTACAAGAATAGAGAACGATACAGCAAACTTGTAATCTGTTGACAGTAGCTGAACCAAACTATTTGGTTCCATACTTTCTGGTAAAACATACATAAAGAATTTTTTATATGCATAAGTGAGGAGTATTTCAGAAAAAGCAATTACATATCCACCTAAAAAGGCTCCAAATGGATTTCCAATTCCTCCAACAATTGCAGCAGCAAAAATAGGAAGCATATTATTAAAATAAGTAAATGGTTTAAAACTTTTATCTAAACCATACAAAGCTCCACCAATTGTAGCTAAAATACCAGCAATAACCCAAGTAACTAAAACTATTTTTTTTGGATCAATACCTGATAGCAAAGCAAGATCTTCATTATCAGAATAAGCTTTCATACTTTTTCCAGTTTTGGTTCTATTTAAAAACCAAAATAATAAAGAGACTAAAACTATTGTTACAAAAATAGTAATCACTTGTGTGGATTTCAGTGCAAGACCTTCGTTTAAACCTGTCATCTCTTTAAATTCACGAGCTTTAATAATGAATTTTTCACCATCAAAAAATCTTCTATCACCAGGTCCAATTATAATTCTGACCACTGCTTGTGTTACAAACATTACACCAATACTTACCATTGCAAATTGAACTGGAGGACTTTTTTGATTTCTGTAATACTTAAAGACAAACTTATCTATTAAAAGCATGTAAAATATCATGAAAATTATTCCAAAAGGAATAGCCAATAAAGCAGTAGGCAAAACACCTAAAGAAACACCTAAAGATTGAAAATACCATGTAAATAAAATCGTTGCCATGGTCCCAAAAGACATCATGTCACCAGTTGCGAAGTTTGCAAATCGTAAAATTCCATAAATAAGTGTTACAAATATTGCACCCAGTGCTAACTGAGAACCATAAGTTAATGCAGGAATGAAAATATAATTTAATAAAAGAATTATTGCATTTACAAAATCCATATTACCCTCCCAAAAAAGAGCTTCTTACTCTTGGATCGTCTAATAATTCTTTTCCAGTCCCTGAATAACGATTTTCTCCAGTGATCAATACATAGCCTCTATCTGAAATGCTTAATGCTTGTTTTGCATTTTGTTCTACCATTAAGATAGCAACATTTGTTCTTTTAACTTTTACAATATGATCAAATAATTCGTCCATAACAATTGGCGATACACCTGCAGTTGGCTCGTCTAACATTAAAACTGTGGGTTTAATCATTAAAGCTCTACCTAGAGCCACTTGTTGTCTTTGACCTCCAGAAAGTTCACCAACCATCTGATTTCTTTTCTCTCTTAAAATTGGGAACAATTCATAAATTTCCTCAATTATATTTTTTATTTCATCCTCAACAAGAAATGCTCCCATTTCTAAATTTTCTTCAACAGTCATACCTGCAAAAACATTTTTAGTCTGAGGGACAAAAGAAATACCTTGCTTAACTCGATCTTGGGGAGATAATTTTGAAATATCCTTACCATCAATCTTTACTGATCCAGATTTTAAATTGAGCAAGCCCAACATTGCTTTCATGGCAGTTGATTTACCAGCACCATTAGGCCCCAGAATAGAAACTATTTCACCTTTATTAACATTTACAGAACAAGAACTAATGATATCTGGACCATTACCATAACCACCTGTCATTTCTATTCCTTCAAAATATGCCATTAATTTGTATCCTTTAATTTTGATCCTCTTCCAAGATAGCTTTCGATAACTTTCTCATCTTTTTTTGCTTCCTCAACACTTCCCTCAAATAAAACTGATCCTTCAGCCATTACAATCACTGGATCACACAATCTTCCAATAAAATCCATATCATGTTCAATCATACAAAAGGTATAACCTTTTTCTTTATTTAACTTTTCTATTGCAGTTCCAAGATCTTTTAACAAAGTTCTATTAACTCCAGCCCCTACTTCATCTAATAATACCAATTTTGCATCAACCATCATCGTTCTTCCAAGTTCTAATAATTTTTTTTGCCCACCTGAAAGATTTCCGGCAAGCTCATTAGATAGATGTCCTAGATTTAAAAATTCAACAACTTCTTTTGCTTTTTCTTTAACTATAGCTTCTTCTCGTGCAACTAAACCTGGTTTAAATAATGCAGTCATTATTTTTTCACCAGATTGATTTCCAGGAACCATCATTAAATTTTCTAAAACAGATAAATTTGAAAACTCGTGTGCAATTTGAAATGTTCTTAACAATCCTTTAGAAAATAACTCATATGATGGAACATCTGTAATGTTTTCATCATCGAAAACAACATTACCACCAGAGGATTTTAAGTTTCCAGCAATTAAATTAAATAAAGTTGTTTTTCCAGATCCATTTGGTCCAATAATACCAGTGATTGTTCCTCTTTTAACTTTTATTGAACAATCCGAAACTGCAGCTAATCCTCCAAAATATTTACTTAAATTATTAATCTCTAAAATATTTTCGGACATTTGATTTATTTATTTAGTCTTTTGTGAATACTATTTAAAGTTTTTTCTAAAGACTTATAAAAACCTGCTTTAGTTAATTCTTTCACACCTTGTTCATTTAATCCTTTTGGTGTTTGAGATTCTTTCACTAAATTTTTCAAATTTTCTTTTGAATTTACGACTGCATCTTCAGATAAAGCTAAAAATAAAGAAGTAATATATTTTTGAGCATTATTTCTTTTTACCCCTCTTTTTACCAACCAATCAGTCATAACTCTTAATACCTCATAAAATGGTGCCATCATTCCAGATGTTGACCAAAAATTTATAGACGATTTTTCATTCTTAATTTCTACAGTTGTGCCCAAGTTATTGAAAAACGCTTTAACTTTTGAATTAGGAGGGCAAATAGGTACAGGGCCTTTTTTTAATGAAATTGGAGGAAGAGGTATTGCTCTTACAATTTTTGCTTTTACTTTAATTGCTTTTTTTAATTGAGATAAAGTAATTGTCGAAATAAAACTAACAATTGTTTGGGTTGATTTAAATTTTAAATCTTTAATAATTTTTTCACCGACAGTAGGTGTAACAGATAAAAATACCCAATTAGATTGATCTACAATTTGTTGATTATCCTTGGCAATAACTATTTTTTTAAACTTTCTTTTTAACCCAAGAGCTATTTGTTTATTTCTTGGAGAAATAATGATTTTTTTATATGAAATTTTTGATTTACATATTCCAGTAATCACTGAAGATGCAATTTTTCCAGTACCAATAAAACCTAAATTCATAATTTTGGATACTTTATATTGATTATATTGAATTAATTAACAAAAAAAGAACCTCTAATTCTTAGTAATTCTCTGCTTAATTCCTTGTTTTCTTTGAAGGGTTTTCTTCCATGAAGCCAGAAATAATTATTTGCAATCACAGAGAATCCAACAGGTAATTTCGTAATTATTTTATTTTTACTTTCCTCTAATCCATCAGATAATCTTTGTAAAAAATTTCCTTGATCCATATTTTGAGGTTCTGGAAATTGATCTATATAAGATATCGTTGGTCTTCCCTCTTTATCAGTCGAAAAGACTGGGTGCTCTACCTTGTAATTAATATTTTTACTTTTTGGCGACCCCCAGACAAAATTTTGTCTCCCTACTGGATCATTGTATAAATCATCACAATGTTCCCAGTCATCAAGATGAAGCATGGCTGTTTCACCACCTTCTACATTTTGCTCATCAATTTTTGTCATAATTAACCAATCGGTTACATCTTTTACGTATGTCCCGTCTGTATGAAGATCCATATTTCTATAAGCCTTCCTTAAATAAGAGTCGCTAGTATCTTCATGTTTAACATGAAAACGAGCATAGTATTTTCCTGCCATAGCGTCATGATTGGGTACACCAATTAGATGAGCTATTGCAGTTGATAACTTAACTAAAAATGTATCATTAATTTTTGCAGTTATATTTTTTGGTCCAAAAATAAAGCAACCTGTAGATCTATCTCTAATAATTGAGTTCATCAATTCACTTAATTTATTATCTGTTAAATCATCTAAACTTTTAGCTAAAGTAAATCTTGTAAATGGTTTTAGTTCTAAAGCTGTTAGATCGAATTTATTAAAAGGAAAAATTAATTTGTCTATAATATCATTTTCTAAACTTATCTTTATAATCCTATTCGATTGATCATGTTTTTGAACATCTATGCCTGTAATTTTTTGCATTCTAAATTTTATTTTACCTTATTTTATAAATCAATCTAATCAGATATAATTATTGAGCACTGCCATACAAATAGCAGAGAAAATTGTAGGATAAACAAAGTTCTTCTTTGAAATGAAAAAAATAACTAAAGAAAACAGCACAACAAGAAATCTACTTGAATAACTAGCATCTACCAAAACACCAGCAGGAAAAATTATAGTTCTAGCTATTAGTGCTGCCAAGGTTGCATAGGCTAAACAATTAAACCACTTAAAAAGTTTAGAGGTTTCTCTTATACCTTCAGATGTTAAAGCTCCTAAAAACCTAGATAAAAATGTCGCTAAAGAGGTAACTAAAATTGCGGAGACAATACTAGCTGACATTATACTCTCCTGCTAAATAAGCTATGGTTCCGCCAATTATACCTGCCAACAAAATTGACCACTCTGGTGAGAGTAAATAAATAATTGGTCCCAATATAGTTCCAAACAAAACTGATAGAGTTACTGGTATAGTTTTAGATGCCCCAATCATCATACATAGAAAATAAACTGGATTAAGAATTGCTAAACCCAACATCATATCTTTATTCAAATATTCTGAAAAAGAGAAACCTATAAATGTTCCAATTACTGATACACTTACTGTTGCGCTTCCAATACCAATCCAATAATCAATTCTATTTTTTTTTGGAATGTTTTTATAATTGCTTTTCATGATTAGCCATGCAGATATAGCAATGAAATGACAAGAAAAGTAATACTTCCACTTAGGTTGACTTTTGTGCATCATTAACGGAAATAAAGATACAGCCATAGGATAAAGTCTTGCATTAACAATCCATACCGCCAAAAAAATATTTAACAAAGATGCTCCAATCAACATTGACTCTGCCATTACCAATGAACCTGGTAAAGCATAGGTTAAAACAGTTGAAAAAATACTTTCCTGAATATTAAAACCTAAATTTTTAAATAGAGCTCCAATTGCTATAAAGCAACAAGTAAGAGCTATAGCTGGACTATCATGAGTAAATATAGATCTATATCCTTTAAAGAAAAAATTTTTATTAATCATTATCCACCTAGAAACAGTCTACCAACATCAGGATTTTGGAGTAAATCGTCTCCTTTACCTGCAATTGCAGTTTGCCCTGATACTAAAACGTATCCTATATCCGCAAACTCCAATCCTTTTTTGGCATTTTGTTCAACTAGAATGATTGTTTTTTTTTCATTTTTCTGAAGGTCTCTTAATATTTCAAAAACCATTTCGATATATCTGGGTTCAAGTCCAATTGACGGTTCATCTACTAAAAGTACTGAAGGTTTCATAACTAATGCTCTAGATATTTCTAGTAATCTTCTCTCCCCACCAGATAAAACTTTTGCAGGTTGGTTTCTTCTATTTCTTAACCTTTCATACTTTTCAAAAATTCTTTCAGCCTCTTCATATGACTCGTCTGTTTTCTCTTTTATATATCCTCCCATTAATAAGTTTTCTTCTACTGTCATATCTGGAAATACAGAGTTATCCTGTAATATATAAGCTATACCAACTGACTTTAACTTTTCTGCTGGGGTAAGATTTGTAATTTCTTTTCCTTCAAGTTCAATTTGACCAGAAAAAATATTTGTAAAACCATATATTGAATGAAGAATTGTAGATTTACCTGCACCATTAGGTCCAATTAAACATAAAGACTGAGCTTTATTTACGAATAAATCAAAGTTGTGTAAAATTTCCATTTTTCCATAACCTGCGTTTAAATTTTTAATAGTTAAATGAACTTCTTTTGGAGATAATTTTTTTAAATCATCTGGTGTCGGAGCTTTTCCTAATACTTCATATTGGTTAGACATTATTGAGCTCCTAAATACGCGTCAATGACACGTTTATCATTTTTAATTTCATCTGGTGATCCATTGGCTAACATTTTACCATGAGCTAAACAAAAAATATTTTCTGCTAATTGCATAATGACTCTCATGTTGTGCTCTATAACCAAAAGAGTTATTCCAAAATCTTGGTTAACTTTAATTAATCTATCAATAATACCATTTATTAGTGTTGGATTAATCCCAGCTGTAGGCTCGTCAAGTAATAGCATCTCTGGTTCATTCATTAATGCCATAGCAAGCTCCAGTAATTTTTGTTGACCAAAAGATAAATCTCCAGCTCTTAGCTTTCTTTTTTGATATAATCCCACAAAATTTAATAAATTTTCAGCTTTATCTGTTAATTCTTTTGGAATCTTTGAAAATATTTTCATTAAATCTGCGTCACTACCTTTGTGACTAATAAGCATATTTTCTATACAATTAAGCTTTCCATAAATTCTTGTTTGCTGAAAAGTTCTCAATAATCCTAACTTAGCAATTACAGGGACTGGTAACTCAGAAACTTCTTTTCCATTAAATTTAATAGATCCATTATCGATTGGGTAAGTTCCTACAATCGAGTTAAATAATGTAGTTTTTCCTGAACCATTTGGCCCAATCAATCCAACTATCTTCCCTTTTTCAACATTCATTGAAATATCAACGTTAGCTTTAACACCACCAAAAGATTTACTTACATTGCTAACTTCTAAAATACTCATTTAAGTTCTACCTGTGCTTTACGATCTTTTTCATCAACCACTTCACCAAATCGCTCTGGATATTTTTCTCTAAGCCATCCCATAATTCCTTCTGGAAAATAAATCACAATCACAACAATCAAAACTCCTAGAGCAACATACTGCCAACCCAAAAAGAATGTCCAAAAGCCTTCTTTAAAAATATGAAATATAGTTGCACCAATAATTGGGCCCCAAAGAGTTCCTTTACCTCCAAGTATTGCCATCAGTACCATGAATACTCCCATTTCTCTTCCGTCAAATGCAACATCTGTTGAATCGATGTATCCAACTAAGCCACCCATTATTCCTCCTGCCAATCCACAAAAGAAAGCTGAGATCATCCAACCAATAATTTTATATTTCATTGTTTCAATACCCATTGCTTCAGCTTTATCCTCATTATCTCTAATAGCGTTAAGTATTAATTTAAATCTTGTAGAATAGATTGAACGAACAGCAATGAATGTGAGCACTAATGTGAAGAAGCTTAAGAAATAGAAAAACTCCCCCCTTGCTTCTAAGCTACCAACATTTGGAAAAGGCGGTGTAGTAAAGCCTTGACCTGCTCCAATAATTTCTATTCCACCAGAAATTTCACCCGCAGCTACGCCTAAACCCAATGTACAAATTGCAAAATAATGTCCTCTAAGTCCAAGAATAGAATATCCTATCAAACCTGCTACAATAGTTGGAACTACAGCAGCTACGACTAGTCCAAATGCCATACCTTGAAAGAACTGTGTTGGAGTATGAACAAATGTTTTTTCCCCTCCACTCTCCGTCCATTCAGCTAATGGAAAAAACATTCCAACTTGAACAGAAGCGCATAAGTACATTCCTAATCCATAAAATAATATATTTCCAAATGAATTATAGCCCATCTCCCCACCTTGGATGTTCCAAGTAGTAGCAAGAACTATTAAAACACAAAGGATTGATAGCTGAACTTTAAAGGCTGGAAATAAAAAAGGGGCAGCTAATCCAAATATTAATATTGCTGCATATAAAATAAAATTCTTATTCATTTTTCATCTCAATCTTACTTTAAATATTCTCTTTTTCTCGAAAGTTTAAATCTTCTATAAACCAGGATTAATACTAATAATAAAAATACTGAACCTATTCTAAATTCTGTGCCCAGAATATAATCTGCAAATTCTTCAAATACTCCTAATCCCATTCCTGACATTGCTACACCAGGTAAGTTTCCTAATCCTGCAACAATTACGATCATGAAAGATCTAATTGTGTAGGGCAATCCCATGTAAGGATGAATTGTGAAAGTTATAGATATCAAAGCACCAGCAACACCACAAAGTGCAGCATTTATTCCAAATGTTGCGGCATAAACTTTTTCTGTATCGACACCTAAAATCTTTGCAGCTCTTGCATTTTGAGCTGTAGCTCTAATTGCACGCCCTAGCTTAGATTTTTTCATGTAAATCACCAAACAAACTGCAAATACAATACTAATAAACGCCGAAAATATTTTTGAATTTGGTAACACAACATTGTTATCAAACAACATAGTTGTTCCATAACCAGAATTTGCAAGTACTACGTCTGCACCAAATGCAAAATTCATTAATTGCATAAAAAGAATACTTATTCCAAAAGTAGCTAAAATAGAGATAAATAGATCTCTATCTACTACTTTATTAATTACAAGTTTGTAAATCGCTATACCAACAAAGTACATTATTACTGGCGCAACAATAACTCCCCATGCTGGATGAATACCATAGAGATACATAAAGTATGCAATGTATCCTCCTAAAATTACAAGATCTCCTTGTGCAATATTAATTATATTCATCACACCCCATTGAAGTGCCATTCCATATGCAATCAATGCAAACAAAACTCCAAGCAAAATACCATCCAAGCAAGCTTGAAGAGTTATCATAGGATATTGAAATACAAGAAAATCCATAAAAAATATTTTTTGGGTTATATAAAAAAAAGCCCCCTATGACTAGGGGGCTTTAGTATTTTATTTTATCTTTCTGACCACTTAGGAATTGGATGTATCAACTTAGCTGATGCCCATTTTAATGGAGCAACAACTTTGTTTTCACAACTTCCTGAAGCATCACACATTACTTGGAAAAGTACCATTGGTTTATCAACGTTCTGACCACCAGGTGCAAATTTAATATTTCCATAGAATGTTTGCATATTCGTAGCTGCAAGAGCATCTCTTACTTTCTTTTGATCAAAAGAATTTGCTCTTTCAAATGCATCTTTGAATACCAATAAAGCAGCTGAAGATTCAGCAGATTGGTAAGGTGGATCATATCCAAACTCTTTCTCAAAGTCTGCAGCATAAGTCATACCATCTTTAAAGAAATCATCTTTATAAGTTAGTGACTTGTGCCATTGAGAAGCACAAAGAGCGTACTGTGAATTCTTACCATGCTGTTTAGATAGCTTAGCAGCATCACAGTGAGTCATAGCCAACATAGGAACATCAACTTTCATTTCAGCAATTTGTCTTATCGCAGTTAACGCACCTTTTGTGTGACCTGATACAACAAGTACATCTGGTTTCATTTGTTTTACTTTAACCAAAGTAGCAGCCATATCATTTAGCTCTTTAGGTAATTTATCGTCAATTATTATTTTAGAACCAGTTCTTTCTGCAGCATCTAAGATACCTAATCTAACGTCCTGTGAGAATGCATCTTGTTCAAACGCTTGTGCAATTCTTACTGGTTTTCCACCATTTAACTCAACCGCTGTTTCGATAGCAACATCAAGATACAAGTTAGCTGGAGCTAATACAGCAAATAGATATTTGTAACCTTTTGTAAACAAAGATCTAGATGCACCATTTGCTTCAACCATTGGAACACCATATTTTTCAGTCACTGGAGCAATCGCTTTAGTTAAACCCGAACTGTAAGGGCCAAGCATAAACTCAACACCATCTTGTGATATTAATCTTTCTGCAAGCTGTGCAGCTCTCTTAGGGTTTGATTCATCATCATAATAAATAATGTCAAACTTATAAGTCTTTCCACCAACTTTAACACCACCCATGCTGTTAATTCTATCAACGGCCATGTTATAACCATTTTGAGTATGAACACCATTAGATGAGTATTTACCAGTTAAGGAAATCGCAGCACCTAAAATAATTTTGTCACCAACTACTTTTGCAAAAGATGCAATAGAAGTTGAAAATAAAATTACTAATGCAGAAACAAAACTTAAAATTATTTTATTTAATTTCATTTTATTCCTCTTTAATTAATTAATTATGTGATGATTAAATAAAGAAATTTTATTTTATGCAAGTGGCAATAAAGGCCAAATCTAATTAATATTGTTGAGTTAAAACAATTATTACGGCAATAATCACTAAAACACTCGCAGAAATTGTATTAATTGTTTTTGGATTAGCAGTTATCCACTTTATTAATTTTTGTGCGAGCATTGCGTAGCCAATCAAAGATAAAAAATCTAAAACAATGTAAGTTGTAATTAAAATTACAAATTGAACAAATAAATTAGAATTAAAGTCAATAAACTGAGGAAAAATAAAAGGAAAAAACATCCAAGCCTTGGGACTTGTACCAGCAACTAAAAAACCATCTCTAAAAAAAGATAATTTACTTTTTTCTATTTCTCCTTCGCTTGTAATACTTTTTGGTCGAGATTTATAAATATCGTAAGCTAAATATATTAAATAAAGTATACCTATCCATTTAAATATATTTAGTATTGTTGAATTCTCTGAAAAAAAAGATCCAATTACAAAAATAACTAAAGTTGCTTGAATCAAATTTGCAGTTACATCACCTAAAGCAGACCATACACATTTTCCAACACCGTAATTCATTGAATAAGAGATAATTACAATTCTAGGAGTTCCAGGAGTAATAAATAAAAAAATAATAATCTGTAGATAAAGTATAAAATCTAGGGGGAGCATAAAAAAAGATAGTCCTTAAAAACCGGGAGCTAAAGATGGCTAAGAAGGACTATCTAATACATACTATCAGAGGCTAAAAAAAATGCATTAAATTTTTTTTTCAAATATAAAGGATTTATGAAAAAAAAAGGTCACAGGCCAATTACTAAAGTCAAAAATCCAGAGCCCAAAATGGACGATCCGGATTGGATCATTTGGGCAGCTTGGGCAGATCGGATAACTTTTGAGGAAATTGAAAAAAGAACTGGGAAGAGAGAGTCTGATGTTATAAAAATAATGCGAAGATCTCTTAAACCATCTTCTTTCAGATTGTGGAGAAAAAGAGTAAATCAAAAAAGTATTAAACATCGAAAAAAGTTCGAATATTCTAGAAAAGAAATAACTAGTAAAATTAAAAAAGGTGACTATCTATAGTTTATGAAAAAAATTACCATGTATACAGGTCCACTATGCAACTATTGTGAAGCTGCAAAAAGATTATTAGCTAGAAATAACGCTCCTTATAATGAAATTGATATTTCAAAAGTTGCAGGTGCTGCTGACGAGATGATAAAAAAAGCAAATGGCAAAAGAACAATCCCACAGATCTTTTTTGATGACCAGCATATTGGTGGTTACGATGAAGTTAGAGCACTAGAAAAAGAAAATAAACTTCAAGATCTTTTAAAAAATTAATTTTAATAATTTACTCTTTTGGTTTAAAAATTAAACAAACTCCGTTATTACAAAATCTTTTTCCCGTAGGTTCAGGTCCATCATCAAATATATGACCATGATGTCCTCCACATTTTTTACAATGATACTCGGTTCTTGGGTAACCTATGTGATGATCTGTTTTGGTTTCAAATACATCTGGTAAAGAATCATAAAATGAAGGCCAGCCTGATCCACTCTCATATTTTGTTTTTGAGTCAAATAATTTTTCTCCACAATTTGCACAATGAAAACTTCCTTCTCTCTTTTCATGATTAAGTTCGCTTGAACCTGCGCGCTCAGTTCCTTCTTCGAACAAAATTAATTTTTGCTCTGCAGTTAAATTTGAATTTATTTTTTTTGTCACGATCCTATATATTTAGCACAGGATTTATGTAAGATTGAATGTAATTCAACTAATTTGTTGAAATCTTTATTATAACCACCACCTAAAACACCACAAAATGGTATTCTTTTAGAAAAAAAGTTTTCAATAACAAGCTCGTCTCTAGATTTAATCCCTTCATCAGATATTTTTAATTTACCTAATCTATCGTTAAAATGAATATCTACTCCAGCTATATAGAAAACAAAATCAAAATTTTCTTGATTTAACTCATTTAAATAATGTTTAAGTGTCTTAATGTAAGCATCATCCTCTAAATTATCTTCTAGCGCCACGTCTAAATCGCTATTAGATTTTTTAGCTGGATAGTTAGTTTTAGAGTGCATACTGAACGTAAAAACACTTCTATTTTCTTTAAAAATTTCTGAATTTCCGTTTCCTTGATGAACATCTAAATCAACAATTAATATTTTGTTAGCCAAACCTCGATTTAGTAAATAATGAGCAGCAACAGCTACATCATTAAAAACGCAGTATCCAGCTCCTCCATCATAGTTTGCGTGATGACTACCTCCAGCAGTATTACATGATATTCCGTAATTAATTGCAAGTTTAGATGCTAAAACAGTACCACCAGTAGCTACTAATGATCTCTGAACAACACTATCAACAAGTGGAAATCCAATTTTTTTTACTTCCTCTTTACTTAAATTTTTATTTTGGATGTTAGAGATATAATCTTTTGAATGTGCGTAACTCAATGTTTCAAGCGAACAAGCATATGGTTTATGAAACTTTTTAACGATTTTATTTTGGATCAAATAATTTGCCAATTCTCCAAACTTCTTTATAGGAAATTTATGATCATCTCCAATTTTGGCAAAATAATCCTCATGATTAACCACTGGTAAATCCATCGTTATTCTAGAACACGTACTGGGTTTCCATCAACACAAGCCTCTAATCCTTCAATCATTTGATTATAAAAAATACTATAATTTTCTGCTGTCACATAACCTATGTGTGGTGTAAGAAGTGCATTAGGTAAAAATCTTAGTTTATTATTTTCAGGTAAAGGCTCTTTATCATAGACATCAATCCCAGCTCCTGCAATTACATTGGTTGACAATGCGATAATTAAATCATCCTCATTAACAATAGGTCCTCTAGAAGTATTTATCAAAAAAGCTGTTTTTTTCATTTTATCAAATTCTTTTATGGTAATACAGTCTTTGTATCTTTCACCTCCTTGGACGTGAATTGAAAGTACATCAGAATTTGTGATTAAGTCATCTTTGCTACAAGGGAGTACATCTAATTCTTTACACTTGTCTAAGCTCAAGTTTTCACTCCAGGCCATTACTTGCATTCCAAATGCTTTTCCAATTTTTGCAACTTCTGTACCTACTCTACCTAGACCAATCAAACCCAGGATTTTTCCTTTCAATTCCACTCCAATTGTAGTTTGCCAATACCCTTGATACATATTATCAATTTCTTCTTTAAAATTTCTAGCTAAACCAAGAATTAATGCCCAAGTCAATTCAGGTGTTGGGTTTAAATTTATATCTGTTCCACAAACTATAATTTTTCTTTTCTTCGCAGCCTCTAAATCAACAGATTTGTTTCGTAATCCACTTGTAATTACAAATTTTAAATTATTTAGATTATCAATTAAATTTTTTGTAATTGGAGTTCTCTCTCTCATAATTAATAGAGCCTCAAAATCAGATAATTGTTCAATTGCATTAGCTTCATCTAGAAAGGGTTCGCTGAAGATTTTAAACTCGTATTTCCCAGATAGTTTTTCTAAATCTACAAACTGTTGGGCAACGTTTTGGTAATCATCTAATATAGCAACTTTAAGCATTTTTAACTTTCTTGTTTGATAACAGTATTCCTACAATGATAAAACAAGCGCCTAAAATATGATAAAACATAAATTTTTCACTAAAAAAAATCATCGCCATTATCGCACTTAAAATCGGCATTAAATGTAAAAAAACACCTGATCTATTAGCTCCAATCATAGATATTCCTTTTATCCATAAAAGAAAGGACGCCAAACCTGGAAATAAAACAACATAAGATAAAATTAAAATAAATGGGAGTTCTAAATTAATTCTAAAACCAATTTGGTATTCAATAAAATAAACTGGTATCAAAAATATTAAACCGAAAGTAATTACTACTTGAAGTAATGATATTTGAGTTAACTCATATTGTTTGCCTTTCAACAACGTTGAGTATAAAGCCCAAGAGAACATTGCTATTACCATGGTTATGTCACCTTTATTAAAGTCTAAATTTTTTAATATTTCCAAGTTTGCTTTTGTAATAATCATAATCACACCAGCAAAAGAAAAAATTACTCCTATAATTTGAAAAATATTTGTCTTTTCAATTTTTAAAATTGATGAAAACAACATTATCATTACTGGTATAGTTGAAATCATCAACACTCCACTGATAACTTGTGTAAAATTAAGAGAATAATAAACAATAGAGTTAAATACAGTTATGCTAGTAACTCCCAATATAATAAAAAGCTTATAATTCTTAAAAATGTAGTTCCTTTTCTCTAATATTTCAGGGATTGTAAAAGGAGCTAAAATTAACCAAGCAAAAAGCCATCTGTAAAAATTTAGTGAAAAAGGAGGAACTTCATAAAAACTTGCGAGTTTACCTACTACAAAATTTCCTGCCCAGAAAGTTACTGTTAAAAATAGATATAAATAAGCTAAAAAATTATTATCTTTAGTCACTTAACTAAATCTAAGCGAACTATAAGGTTTTAAATCTAAATTTGTATTTTCGTTCGCTATCATCCCTGAAACAATCTTTCCAGAAATTGGACCTAAAGTCCATCCTAAATGATGATGCCCAAAACAATAATAAATATTTTTGTAATTTTTTGATGGCCCCATAACAGGTAAAAAATCTGGTAAAGTTGGTCTAAATCCTAGCCACTCATCCTCATGTTCAGGTAAATCACCAAGCATATATTTTGCATTATTTATCAAATTTTTAACTCTTGATTTAGATAATGGATTATCTAATCCACCAAATTCTACAGTTCCAACAACTCTTAAACCTTGTTCCATCGGTGTAATTCCAAATCCACGGTTGGAAAATATTACAGGTCTACTTAATAAATGATCACAATTTTTGAAATGGACATGATATCCACGCTCTGTATCTAAAGGTATTTTTTCACCAAGATTATCTGTTAATTTTTTTGAAAAAGCTCCACAAGCTATTACTGCTTTATCAAAAATATAACTTTGAGTTTCAGTTTTAAAAACTGGTTTTTCTTCATCAAAACTAATATCTTTAATATTTACTTTGTTAAATTTTCCACCTTTTTGCAAAAATAAATCAAACAATTTTAAAAGAATTCTTTTTGGGTTTCTCGCATGTCTTGCATAAGGATAATATACACCTGCGTGGTAAAATGGTTTGATATGAGGTTCAAGATCGTGTATTTCGTCTTTGGTGACTAATTGTTGTTCAACACCTAATTCATCTCTAACTTTAATCTCTAATTCTCTACTTTTTAAATCTTTATTGTTCCATATATAAAGAATTCCTTTGTTTTCAACCAAACCATCCAAGTCTATCTCTTCAAATAATTCATCATATGCAGGTAAGGCTAGATCTAAAATTTGGTGCATATTTTTAGCAGTATGCATCATCTTAGTTTTAGTAGTATTCATTATAAATTTTATAAACCATGGGATCATTTTAGGAACATAATTCCATTTTAAAGCAAGTGGACCTGTAGAACTTAGTAACATAGCAGGAACATCTGCTAAAACATCAGTCCTATTTAAAGAAAGGGATGCATAAGGTGAAAAGTGTCCTGCATTACCATAAGAGGCTGCTTGACTACCTGGGTTATCTCTATCAAAAATAGTTACATCGAAACCTTTTTTTTGAAGAAATAATGCATTGGATACGCCCTGAATACCTGCTCCTACTATTCCTACTTTATGATTTTTATTCATGAGGCTGTTATACAATTAAAAATTAAATTTTCAGAGTGACAAATTATGCAAATTTAAATTATATTAAGCAATCATTTGTTTATGATTAATTTTTGCACTTAGTACTATACCAAAACCAATCATTGTAGCTAACATTGAAGAGCCACCATATGACATTATAGGCAATGGAGAGCCAACTATAGGTAGTAATCCTAGAACCATAGATAGATTTACAACAATATAAATGAAAATTGCAAAAGCGTAGCCAAAACAAAAAAGTCTAGCAAAATTGCTTCTTGAAATAGATCCTATTCTTATAATTCTAAAAATTATTATTGAGTATAGTATTAAAAGCCCTACCGAACCTACAAACCCAAACTCTTCTGAAAATAAAGTAAATATAAAATCTGTATGTTTTTCGGGTAAAAAATCTAAATAACTCTGCGTCCCTTTTAAAAAGCCCTTTCCATCAAGACCGCCTGAGCCAATAGCTATTTTTGATTGTATAATTTGGTATCCTGCACCTAAGGGATCTCTGTCCGGGTCTAAAAAAGTAAGTATTCTTAGTTTTTGATAAGGTTTTAAGAATGAAATTATAAATGGGAGTGAAATTAAGAAAGTAATAAATGAATAAATAAAATATTTAACTTTTACTCCTCCTAGCCATAATATAATTAATCCACTTAATGCAATTAGTATTGAGGTGCCAAGATCAGGCTGAGAAACTACAAAAATAGTTGGAATTAATATTATCGATAATACAATTGTGATACTAGTAAATGAATTTACATTTTCTATTTTTAATCTGTGATAATATTTAGCAAGACACATTATAATCGCTATTTTCATTAATTCAGATGGCTGAAGTACAAATAAATATACATCCATCCATCTTTGTGAACCTGATGCCTTTATTCCAAAAAAAGATACATAAATTAATAAAAGTATTACTATAATATAAATAATGTATGAAAAATTATGCCAAAATTTTATATTAAAAAAAGCTATAAAAATCATTAAAGGGAAAAAAACCGTGAGTTTTACAAAATGATTTTTAGTGTGAAAAAGTATTTCACCTCCATCTGTTGAATACATTACAAATACACTTATTGCAGAAAGAAGGAGAACCGAAATTAACAATATATAATCTAGGTTTTTTATTTTTTGTAATAAAGTAAGCTCATTATTTAACCTATTATGTTGAAACATTTAAATAGTTATCCTTTCGAAATTCGATTGTTTATTTCTTAAATCATGCCTATCAATAATTAATTTAAATAATTTTTTAGCAATTGGTGCCGCTGCTTTACTACCAGAACCACCATGTTCAACAATTATACTTAGTGCATATCTTGGATTTATGTACGGACCATATGCAACGTATAGAGCATGATCTCTATCTTTGTAAGGTATTTGCTCTAATTCTAAATCTAATTCTCTTTCTCTTTTACTTATTCTCTTAACCTGAGCCGTTCCAGTTTTCCCTGCAAATTGATATTTAGGATCATCAATTCTCGACTTATAAGAGGTTCCAAATCTTTCATTGGTTGAACTAAACATTGCCTCCTGAACAATTTTTATATTTTTTTTGTCTTTAAATAATTTTTTATCCAATAAAGAGTCTGAGTTAGTGTCAAATAATAGCCCACTTTCCATTGATTGCTTTGCATCTTCGTATGATATTGGATTGTTATCTACAATTATTTTTGGTTTGATCGCATATCCTCCATTTGCTATTTGTGCTGTCATCATACAGAGTTGTAGAGGGGTTGATTGTATATAACCTTGACCAATACCTGTTATTAAAGTCTCACCTAACACCCAACCCTTGCCAAGGTTATTTTTTTTCCATTTCGTATTTGGGAATAGTCCTTTTTTTTCATTATCAAAATAGTTACCGAGCACTTTTTTACCTAAGCCAAATTTTTCAGCTGTAACATTCAATCGATCTACACCTAACAATCTTGCAACTTCATAAAAATAAGTATCACATGATTGTTTCATTGCATTTTTTAAGCTAACCCAACCATGACCCTTTTCCTTCCAGCAATGAAATGTTTGACCATACAACTCCATTTTTCCAGTACATTTAACTTTAAACTTTGTGTCGATTACATTATTTTCTAAAGCGGAGAGTGCAACGATTGGTTTTATAGTTGAGCCTGGAGAGTATAGACCTGAAAGAGTTTTATTAATTAAAGGTTTTAAGGGATTATTTCTAATTAATTGCCACTCATCTTGACTTATACCAAACAAAAATAAATTTGGATCATAAGATGGAGATGAATACAGCGCAATAATATCTCCAGTATAAATATCCATTACACTTATAGATCCTGCCTTTTCATTCAACAATTCTCCACATGCCTTTTGTATTTCAGTATCAACAGTTAAACGTATTTGTGATCCTTGCTGTCCTTTTTGATGTTCTAATTGATTAATTCTTTTACCATATGCATTGACCTCATATCTTTGTATTGCATTTGTTCCAATTAAGTGATTTTCAAGTCTTTTCTCTAAGCCCAGTTTTCCAATTTTCATCCCAGGTACAAATCTTTCTTGAATTATCTGATTGTTTAAAATTTCTTGTTCGTTTGGTTGGCTCACATATCCAAGAACATGTGTATATACATCATTAAATGGATAGTTTCTTGAGATTGTCATTACAGGTTTAACACCTACAAGATCGTATAAATAGTTATTAATTTTTACAAATTGACCCCAGCTCAAATTTTCTGAAACAATGATACTATCCCAGGGTTTAAGCTCTGCTTTTAATTTATTTATCTTTGCAATTTTTTTATCACTTAAATTTAAAAGATTTTTTAATCTCACCAATAAATAATTAAAATTCTCAACTTGTTCTGGAATTATATGTAGTTGGTAAACTTTTAAATTGCCCGCAATTACGTTACCAAAGTAGTCTACTATGTTTCCTCTTGTAGGTGGAAGTTTCCACTCTCTAATTCTATTTTTATCAGACAGTGTGAGATATTTTTTGTTTTCATTTATTTGTAAAGAAAATAAACGTGCAATAATTCCAACAAACACTAATATTTTTGCAGTTCCGATTATAAACATCCTTCTATTAATGACGTCAGTTTTTCTTATTCCTGAATTAGATTTAATCATTTGCTTGGTAGGAAATTCTTTCGTTTAAAAAATTAAAAAATACAAAAAAAATTGGATAAAATAAGAAGGTAAAACCTGAGTTAATTAAATAATTTATGTAATCAACTTCAATTAAAAAAACTAAATCTAAAATAATAACTTGAATGGAGTTTATTAATAAAATTGTGAACAATAATGATATCCAGTCTTTTATAAAATTTGGTGATAATGTAATATTCCTTATATAAGCGGTGACTGAACAAAGAATTAGATAACAAAAACTACTAATTCCTATTGGTATTCCTATAACAACATCATTGATTATACCTGCAAAAAAAATAGCGAGATATCCTAATTGATCAGGATTTCTTAAAGTCCAAAAGAAAATTAATAAATGAACAAAATTAAAAGCAAAATAATCAAGTTTTAGGTAATTAAAATCAAATTCATTAAATACAGAAAAAAATAACATTATTATAGGCAAATAAGATATAAATATTCTGAAAAAAGGACTTTTGTTGAGTGAAGACATTATTCCTCTCCCTCAAATTTATAAGAGATTATTTTTACATAATTTAACTGGGTGAAATCAGAAAAAAAATTAATTTGTCCATTCGAACTACTATCAATTTTTCCTATTGGTATCCCTGGCTTAAATAACCCTCCAAGTCCAGACGTGTAGGCAATAATTTCTTTATTTTTAAATCCTTCTTTATAATCTATTTGAGTATGTTCGATTGTTCCAAAATTGCCTCCAGTACCAGAAACTACTGACTGTATATCATCTGGCTCTAAAACAGAGGGTATTTTACTATTTAGATCAGACAAAAGTAATGCTCGAGAATTACTATAATTTACCTCAATAATTTGTCCTACTAAATAAACTTCATCAATAACGGCCATTCCAATTTTTACTTTATCCTTTGTGCCTTTATTTAATACTACTGATTTTAAATATGGACTATCTTTATCAATTAAAACTCTGGCAAATATTTCCTCTGAATTTATGCTTTCATCAAGTAACTCTCTAAGTTTTTTATTTTCCGTAGTTAAAAACTCATTTTGTAATTTTAGTTGCTCAGAATTTTCTATTTCAATTAATTCTTTCTGGTGATTTTCATATAAATCCATATGTGATTTAAATTTTAAATTTATTTCTTTTAATTTATTTTCTGGAATTGATGCTATATGAGATGATATATAAATTACTTCATTGATACCTAATTTTATGACTTGTATTGCTTTAAAATTAAGATTGCTTAAGACAATTACAAAAATCGATAAAAAAATTAAAGTGAGTAAAGAAAATTTTTGTTTATCTTTTTTTTTTAAAAAAGCTGACCTAATGGCAATTACAAAATCATCTCTGCCAGTAGCCATTTTTCCTAATATTCAGTCAACATAGTAGAAAAAGTTTCTTCTTGATCCAAAGCTTTACCAGTACCAACAGCTACACAAGATAATGGATCATCTGCTATATGAACTGGTAAACCAGTTTCTTTAGAAAATCTTTTATCTATATTTTTTAACAAAGCGCCACCACCTGTTAAAGTTAAACCCATGTCAACTAAATCGGCAGACAACTCAGGTGGTGTATTTTCTAATGCATCTTTAATTGCACCAACCATTTGTTTCATAATGTCATTTAGTGCTTCTGCAGTATCTTCCTCTGTGATATTTACTTCCTTTGGAGTGCCTGATCTTAAATCTCTTCCTTTAACTGGATAAGTATTTGTTCCAGTTGGAACAGCAGTTCCCATTTCTTTTTTTATTTTTTCTGCAGTGGTATCACCAATTAATAAATTATATTCTTTTCTCATATAATCTACAATTGCTGTATCCATTGAGTCACCTGCAACTCTTAAAGATTTAGAGTAAACTAATCCACCTAAAGACATTACTGCTATTTCACTTGTGCCCCCGCCAATATCTACAATCATTGAACCAGTTGCTTCAGAAATTGGTAGATTTGCTCCAATAGCTGCTGCAATTGGTTCCTCAATTAATTGAACTCTTCTTGCGCCTGCTGCTAGAGCACTATCTTGAATTGCTTTTCTTTCAACTGGTGTTGAACCAGTTGGTACGCAAATCAATATTCTAGGGTTAGCAAATGTACTTCCTTTGTGAACTTTTTTAATAAAATGTTTGATCATTTCTTCAGTGACTATAAAATCTGCGATAACACCATCTCTTAAAGGTCTAATTGCGCTAATGTTACCAGGAGTTCTTCCAAGCATTGTTTTCGCTTCATCTCCAACAGCTAATACATTTTTCTTTCCACCTTGATCAACTATCGCAACAACTGAAGGTTCATTAAGAACCACACCTTGACCCTTTAAAACTACAAGTGTGTTTGCTGTTCCAAGATCAATTGCCATATCTTGGCTCCATATTTTTTTAACACTGCTAAATAACCCCATTATATCCCTCTTACTTTCTGGCTTTCTTGCTCCATTGGAGCTGTTTTATCTCGTTTAATTATCATTTTATTTAATGCATTTATGTAAGCATTTGCTGATGCAACCAAAGTATCTGTATCAGCTGCTTGACCCACGGTTGTTTTGCCTTTCTCCTCAATTTTAACACTTACTGTTGCCTGTGCGTCTGTTCCCTCTGTAACTGCATGAACTTGATAAAGCTGTAAGTTAACATCATGAGGATATAAGGTTTTAATGCATTTGAATATTGCATCCACTGGACCATCTCCAGTTTCTGTTGCATTTTTAACATCACCATAAACATCCAAGGTCATTTCTGCTTTTTGTGGTTCTCCTGTTCCAGCAAAAACTTTTAAAGACTTAAGAGTAATCGCATTCACTTTATTATCTACAATTAAACTATCATCTACTAATGCAATAATATCTTCATCGTAAACATGTTTTTTCTTATCTGCTAAGACTTTGAATTTTGCAAATGCATTTCCAACTACATCGTCAGTTAAATCTGGATAACCTAAACTGTTTAATTTATCTTTAAATGCATGTCTGCCTGAATGCTTACCCATTACTAAAGAAGTTTGTTTAACCCCTACACTTTCAGGTGTCATTATTTCGTAAGTTTGTCTATTTTTTAACATTCCATCTTGATGTATTCCTGCTTCATGTGCAAAAGCGTTTTTTCCAACGATGGCTTTATTATATTGAACAGGAAATCCTGTTGCGTTTGAAACAATTTTTGAAGCTTTACTTAAAAGTGTTGTATTAATTCCAGTTTCATACGGCATTAAATCAGGTCTTGTTTTAATTGCCATAACAACTTCCTCAAGAGCAGCATTTCCTGCTCTTTCTCCTAATCCATTTATTGTACATTCAATTTGTCTTGCTCCAGCTTGAACTCCAGCTAACGAGTTAGCTACTGCTAAACCTAAATCATTATGACAATGAGTTGATAAAATTGCTTTATCAATATTTGGAACTTTATTTAATAAAGTTTCTATAATTGTAGTAAACTCAGATGGTATTGTGTAACCAACTGTATCAGGAATATTAATTGTTGTAGCTCCATTTTTAATTGCAAGTTCTACAGTTTTACACATGTAGTCCATATCAGTCCTCGTTCCATCTTCACAAGACCACTCAACATCATCAGTAAACTTTCTTGCATAAGCAACATGTTTTCCAATTGATTCATAAACATCTTCTGGTGACATATTTAATTTATGCTTCATATGTAATGGACTTGTAGAAATAAATGTATGTATTCTAAATCTTGGTGCATGTTTTAAAGCTTCATAAGCTCTATCAATATCTTTTACTGAGTGTCTTGAAAGTCCTGCAGGAATAGAATTTTTTAAAATTTTACTTACTTCTGAAACAGCTTCAAAATCCCCTGGGGAAGCTATTGGAAAACCTGCTTCAATAATATCGATACCCAGTTCATCAAACACTCTGGCGATTTGAATTTTTTCTTCTAAACTCATAGATGCGCCTGGCGACTGCTCGCCATCTCGCATAGTAGTATCAAATATAAAGACTCTATCTTTATTGCTCATAACTAAAATTTTAGAAAATCTATAATACAATCTATGAGAGAGATTGCAAAATAATTAGTTAAATAATCACTTTTAATGGACCATTTTAGGCTTACGAAAAAATTAATTATAAATAGACTCAATTTTAGGCATTAATCGTAAAAGTTCTTTTGTGTATTCATGTATTGGTTTTAAAAATAAATGCTCAGTGTTTGAAACTTCACATAATTTACCATCTTTTAAGACTCCAATTCTATCACACATCTGTCTAACAACAGGTAGGTCATGACTAATAAACAAAATTGTTAAATTTAATTGTTCTTGAAGATCTTTAAGTAAATTTAATATTTGGGCTTGGATACTTACATCCAAAGCAGAGGTAGGTTCATCACAAACTAAAAGTCTTGGTTGTGTGGCAAGTGCTCTTGCTATTGATATTCTCTGTCTCTGTCCTCCTGAAAATTCATGCGGATATCGATCTGCAGATTTTTGAGTTAATTCTACAGACTCTAGCAGATCATAAATATAATTATTTAAATCTAAAGTAGATATAGATGGATTGTGAAGTGTAATTGGTTCTGCAATTATATCTCTTACTTTTAACCTTCCATTTAGTGAAGAATAAGGATCTTGAAATATCATTTGAATTTGTTTTCTAAATTTCATTAATTCAGATCTTTGTTTAATTTTTGTTATACAAACGTTGTCAAAGAAGATATCACCAGATGTAGGTTTAAATAAATTTACAATCATTTTAGCAATTGTAGATTTTCCACTCCCACTTTCTCCAACTAAACCAAAAGATTCGCCCTCTTTTATTTCAAATGAAACATTATTAACAGCCATTACAGAATTTTTAGAATTTTCAGAGAAAAAGTTATCATCAAAACTTTTATTTAAATTTTTAATCTGAACTAAATCTTGATTTATAATTTCTTTCTTTGACCATCTATTTAATATTTTGATATTATTTTCTTTTTTATTGTTGTTTTCTTTTTCTACAATGACAAATCTTGAAAT
>CACPPK010000002.1 GCA_902635845.1 uncultured Pelagibacteraceae bacterium
AAATTTTGTATCTTGATTTGTTTTTAAAAATAAAGCGACATCAATTATATCGTCCTTATCTATCTCTATATAAATTTGATCATGTTTTATTTCTGTGTTGTTAATTTTAGTATTTAACTCAGAATTAATTTTTTTTTCTAGATCTTCTAAATTTTTCATAACTATCTAATAAAAGATCCTTTTTTTCTAATTTTTTTTTGTAATTGAAGTATTCCATATAACAAAGCTTCTGCCGAAGGGGGACATCCTGGTACATAAACATCTACAGGAACAATACGATCACAACCTCTAACAACTGAATATGAATAATGATAATATCCACCTCCATTAGCACAACTGCCCATAGAAATCACATATCTTGGTTCTGGCATCTGGTCATAAACTTTTCTTAAAGCTGGCGCCATTTTATTTGTTAAAGTTCCTGCAACTATCATAACATCAGATTGTCTTGGGGAACCTCGTGGAGCTGCTCCAAATCTTTCTAAATCATATCTGGGCATAGCTGTTTGCATCATTTCAACTGCACAACATGCTAATCCAAAAGTCATCCAATGAAGTGATCCTGATCTTGACCAGTTAATTAAATTATCAAGTGATGTAGTTATAAAACCATTCTTGCTAAAATCTTCTGCAAGTTGTTTAAATTCCTCAGGAACTTGATCTATTTTATTATCCATTGTGGTTTATAATTTATTCCCAGTCTAAAGCACCTTTTTTCCATTCATAAATAAAACCTATTGTAAGTATGAATAAAAAAATCATCATTGATGAAAAACCTAATAATCCAATGTTTCCAAGAGATATTGCCCATGGAAATAAAAATGCTATCTCTAAATCAAAAATAATAAATAAAATTGCAACCAAATAAAATCTCACATCAAATTCCATTCTTGAGTCCTCAAAAGGTTCAAAACCACATTCATAAGCTGAAAGTTTTTCTGGGTCAGGTTTTTTTGGTGATAGAATAAAGTTTACTATCACAAAAGCACAACTCAAACCAAGAGCTAAAACTAAAAATATTATTATTGGTAAGTAATCTTTTAAAAAATCAGATAACATGGTTGTCTATATATCATTTTTTATCTGATGTTGAAGGGAAGATAAGTCACATTTATATTGATATAAACATGTAAAAGTAGTGAAAAGTGGCGGGAGTGAAGGGACTCGAACCCTCGACCTATCGCGTGACAGGCGATCGCTCTAACCAACTGAGCTACACCCCCACTTTAATCAATTTATTTATATTCTTAATATGGATTTAGGCTTAAATTATGCGCTGCCACCACATCTATAATAAATCACGGCTATTAGTAATCAGATATTTAATATAATCAAGTCTTTTTATATGTATATAAATGGGCTTAAAGCAAATATTAACTAGAAATACAAATAAAAAATTTGTCTATGAAAGTAGAAAACTTTAATAACTATTTTAAAATTTATTTAACTATACTTTTCATTTTTGCAAGCTATTTTCTGTTTCAAAAATATAATAACCCAGTTGAATGGACAATTTCTGAATGGCTTATTAATTATCAGGGTGGATTTACACGAAGAGGATTAATTGGAGAAATTGTTTATCATTTAAATAAGATATTACCATATACACTGAGAGAGATAATTTTAATTTTACAAATTTTATCTATTTTTATTTATTATTATTTAATTTATGCTTATTTCAAAAAAATAAAACAAAATTTTCTTTTAATATTTGCGATACTTTCTCCCCTTTTTATTATTTATCCAATTGCAGAAGTCGAAGTTTTAGCAAGAAAAGAAATTTTTTTATTTATTTCATTTATTCTAGTAGCAAATTTATTTTCTAACCAAAAAATTACAAATTTACATTATGTTTATTTCTCAATTATCTTAACTATTTCAACTATGATTTGGGAAGGGGTCATTATTTATTTGTCTTTTTTTATTTTTATACCTTTTATCAAAAATAGTTTTTTAATATCTAAAATATTTTTATTCAAATTATTTTTAAGTATTTTGCCAGTTTTAATTTTTTTTTATTTTATTGTTTTTTTTAAACTTACACCGCAGGAAATAAAAGTTATGTGTAACAGTGTTGGTGAGTGTTATGGTGCAATGACTTATTTGAATAATGATTTATCTAGTAATATTTCTGAAGTAAAATCTAAGATTAAATTAGAATATGTAATCAGATATATTTTAGTTTTTTTGATAGGATTTTTGCCTCTTTTGTTATTAATTAATAAATCTATAATCATAATAAAAAAACAAATTAATTTTAAAAAAGAATTTCCTCTAGTTCTAACTTTTGTTTTTATACCTACAATGTCTTTTTTCTATATTGCTCAGGATTGGGGTAGATGGATAAATATATCTTATACCCTACTATTACTCACCTATGTATACTGTCTTAAAAATAACTTTATTAAATTTTATAAATATAATTTAAATTTTAAATATTTATCAAATAAAGTGTTTGTAATTTTGCTCATTATAATCTTTAGTTTTGGATGGAGTCCTAAAACTTTAATAAATGAGGATATAGGTTCGATACCAATATATAGAAAAGCATTAATTATTATTAAAAATAGTTTGTAAAAGTGGTGGGCAGTAAAGGACTCGAACCTTTGACCCCCTCGGTGTAAACGAGATGCTCTACCAACTGAGCTAACCGCCCTAAGCTAGGCTACTTATTACATCAACACATAAATAATGTAAATTAAATATTATTGAATACTAGCTTGAGATTTATCGTCTTTTTTAGATATATCAACCTCAACCCACTCTGCAGGTTTAAGTTGTTTTGTTAGAGCTAATTTAATTACTTGATCTGCATACTCAACTGGTGTGATCTTGATATCGTCTATAATTTTTTTAGGCATATCGATTAAATCTTTTTCGTTTTCTTTTGGAATTAATACTTGTTTAATTCCGGCTCTATGCGCAGCTAACAATTTTTCTTTTAATCCACCAATCGGTAATACTTGACCTGTTAGTGTTACTTCACCCGTCATCGCCACATCCCTTCTAACAGGTATATTGGTGATTGAAGAGACAATAGAAGTAACCATTCCTATACCAGCTGAAGGACCATCCTTTGGGGTTGCACCTTCTGGAACATGAATATGGAAATCTTTCTTCTCAAAAATTGGAGGAATTATTCCATACTCTAAACATTTCGATCTTACGAAAGATTTTGCCGCTTTAACCGACTCTTGCATAACATCACCAAGTTTACCGGTTATTTGCATTCTTCCTTTTCCTGGCATTGTAACTGTTTCAATCTTTAATATTTCTCCACCATACTCCGTCCAAGCAAGTCCAGTTACAATTCCAACTCTATTCTCACTTTCGAGCTCGCCAAATTTAAATTTGGGAACCCCTAAGAAATCAGATAAATTTTTATTGTTTATACCAACTTCTTTTTCTTCACCAGATACAATCTTTTTTACAACTTTTCGTGCAACTTTTGAGATTTCTCTTTCAAGATTTCTTACACCTGACTCTTTAGTGTAACATCTAATAATCTCTTTTATGATATCGTCGTCCAATTTCATTTCTTTTTCTTTTACACCATTGTCTTTAATTTGTTTTGGTAATAAATATTTGTTAGCAATGCTTATTTTTTCATCTTCTGTATAGCCAGCTAATCTAATTACTTCCATTCTATCTAACAATGGAGGAAGAATATTTAATGTATTGGCAGTAGTAACAAACATTACATCTGACAGATCGTAATCAACCTCTAAATAATGATCATTAAACGTAGTATTTTGTTCTGGATCTAGAGCTTCTAATAATGCTGATGAAGGGTCACCTCTATAATCATTGCCAATTTTGTCAATTTCATCCAACAAAATTAATGGATTTTTTGTTCCTGCTTTTTTCATCATTTGGATGATTTTTCCAGGTAAGGAACCTATGTAAGTTCTTCTATGGCCTCTTATCTCTGCTTCATCTCTCATCCCACCAACTGACATTCTAACGAACTCTCTATTTGTAGCTTTAGCTATTGATTTACCTAAAGATGTTTTTCCAACCCCAGGTGGTCCTACTAAGCATAAAATTGGTCCTTTAATCTTTTCCATTCTTTTTTGAACGGCTAAAAATTCAATAATTCTCTCTTTTACTTTTTCTAATCCAAAGTGGTCTTTATCAAGAATATTTAAAGCTTTTGTTAGATCAATATCAACTTCGCTTTTTTTATGCCAAGGTAGCTCTGTCATCCAGTCTAAATAATTTCTTACAACAGTTGCTTCTGCTGACATAGGACTCATATTTTTTAATTTTTTTAACTCTTGTAGACATTTTTTTTCTACCTCTTTTGGCATCTTGGCTTTTGTGATTGCTTTGCTAAGACTTGTAGTTTCATCTTTACCTTCTTCTATTTCTCCAAGTTCTTTTTGTATAGCTTTTAGTTGTTCATTTAAATAATACTCTCTCTGAGTTTTCTCCATTTGAGTTTTAACTCGACCTCTAATTCTTTTTTCAACACCAATTATACTTGTCTCGTTTTCCATTAATTTGATTATTGCATTGAGTCTTTTTTTTACATCCACTGTTTCAAAAATTTGTTGTTTTTCAGAAATAGTAGCTGTTATGTGAGATGCAATATTATCAGCTATTTGAGAAGGATCTTTTAATTGTTTAATTGTACTAATTGTTTCAGAAGAAATTTTTTTGTTGATAGAAGTTAATTTCTCTAGTCTTCTTAAAGCTGTAGCAGCTAAAGGAAACAAATCTTCATCTTTAGGTAAAATATCAAGACAGTTGGTATAATCACATGTTATATATTTTTCGTTATCCTTAAAATCAAGAATCTTTACTCTCTTAAGTCCCTCAACTAAAACTTTGACAGTCCCATCAGGTAATTTTAATAATTGCAAAATACTTCCTTCACAACCATACATAAAAACATCTGTTTTTTTTGGATCATCTATTTCAGAGTTTTTTTGAGTAACTAGAATGATTTTTTTATCATTTTTCATTACCTCGTTTAAAGCTGAAATAGATTTGTCTCTTCCTACAAACAAAGGTATTACCATGCTTGGAAACACTACGATGTCTCTCAATGGTAGCAATGGCAGTGAAATTTTAACGTCCATGTGGGTAATATGGATATTATATTTTATAATGCAACAGCTTTTTATTACTTATTAAGGATATTAAGCCGCTGTGGTCTTATTTGACTTAGATTTATTGTCATCTTTAGAATGTACTAAAATAGGTTGAGACTGACCTTTCGCTGCACCAGCATCAACAATTACTTCTTCTATATTATCTTGACTAGGAAGATCATACATTGTTTTTAATAAAATATTTTCTAATATTGATCTCAAACCCCTGGCTCCTGTTTTTTTACTGATGGCTTTTTGAGCAATCTCTTTTAATGCATTTTCTTTAAATGTTAGTTTTGCCCCATCTAATTTAAAAAGCTCTTGATATTGTTTTGTTAGAGAATTTTTTGGTTCTTGCAATATTTTGATTAAAGATTTTTCATCCAAATCCTCAAGAGTTGCTATCATTGGAAGTCTTCCAATAAATTCTGGAATTAATCCGAATTTTAATAAATCCTCAGGCTCAAGTCCTTTCATCCATTCTCCAGTTTTCTTTTCTTGAGTATTTTTAACGTCTGCACCAAAACCAATTGAGGTTCCCTTGTCCCTTTGAGAAATTATTTTATCAAGGCCTGCGAAAGCACCACCACAAATAAACAAAATATTTGTCGTATCTACTTGTAAAAATTCTTGTTGAGGATGCTTTCTACCACCTTGTGGTGGAACACTAGCTACCGTCCCTTCCATAATTTTTAAAAGGGCTTGTTGAACTCCTTCACCCGATACATCTCTTGTTATTGATGGATTTTCAGATTTTCTACTAATTTTATCAACTTCATCGATATAAACTATACCCCTTTGAGCCTTTTCGACATTGTAATCAGAAGCTTGCAGCAATTTTAAAATAATATTCTCAACATCTTCTCCTACGTAGCCGGCTTCTGTAAGGGTAGTTGCGTCTGCCATTGTAAATGGTACATCCAAGATTCTAGCTAAAGTTTGTGCTAGCAATGTTTTACCACAACCAGTTGGACCTACTAAAAGTATATTTGATTTCGACAATTCAACATTTTTGCTTGTCTTACTTTCATAATTTAATCTCTTGTAATGATTATGTACCGCAACTGATAAAACTTTTTTTGCATGAGCTTGACCGATTACATAATCATCTAATACTGTACAGATTTCTTTAGGGGAAGGAAGACCGTCTTGGTGTTTTACAAAAGTATCTTTACTTTCTTCTTTTATAATATCCATACATAACTCAACACATTCATCGCAAATGAATACAGTTGGTCCGGCAATTAATTTTCTAACTTCATGCTGACTCTTGCCACAAAAAGAACAGTAAAGAATATTTTTGTTATTAGATGTCATTTTAAATTTTTTTTAACGAATCAATTAAATTACTTTATTATAGATAACTCATACTTATCAAGTTTGTATTAATTATTTATCAATATGTTGTGTATTAAGATCTTTTTTCTACTACTTCGTCAATAAGACCAAAAGTTTGTGCGACATCTGCTGTCATAAAATTATCTCTTTCGAGAGCAGATTTTATTTCATCTACGCTTTTTCCAGTGTGTCTTGAATAAATTTCATTAAGTCTTTTCTTTAATGACAAAACTTCATTGGCATGAATTTCAATGTCTGTTGCTTGACCTTGAAAACCTGCAGATGGTTGGTGAACCATTATTCTTGAATTTGGTAACGAAAATCTTTTTCCTTTAGTACCTGCGGCAAGTAAAAAGGAGCCCATTGAGGCAGCTTGACCAATACATAAAGTTGAAATATCTGGTTTTATATATTGCATGGTGTCATAGATACCGAGACCAGCAGTAACTAATCCACCTGGACTATTAATGTACAAATAAATTTCTTTTTTTGGATCCTCTGCCTCAAGAAATAATAATTGTGCCGTTACTAAAGAAGCTACATTATCATTTATTTGGCCTGTTAAAAAAATGATTCTTTCTTTAAGTAGTCTAGAATAAATATCATAAGCCCTCTCACCTTTGCTAGATTGTTCAACTACCATCGGCACGAGATTATTCATATGTTCTGATAATTTTGTTGTCATAAGTTGATTCGTTCTACTTATACAACTTGAGATTACTTTTTGCTAACTTTTTTTGTCTTTTTAGCTACTGGCTTAGATTTTGCCTTTTTAGTTAATGGCTTTTTCTCTTTAGAAGATGTTGTGGTTGATTTTTTCTTTGGAACTTTTTTTTCTCTTTCTTGACTCTGATCGTAGGCTTGTTTTTGAGCATCTTTTAAAATTTTTTCTGCTTCATCTTTTGAAATTTCTTTCTTATTTGCCTTGCCTTTTTCCTTAATTAAGTTCAATATTTTTTCCTCATATACTGTTCCTCTAAGGCTTGCTAATGCAGAAGGATTTTTTTGATAAAAATCCATAACCATTTTTTCTTGACCAGGCATCATTCTTAGTTGTTTTTGCACCTCAGCTTGAACTTCTTGCTCTGTTACTTTAATTTGATTTTTTTCACCAATCTCATTTAGAATTAACCCAGTTTTAATTCTAGTTTTAGCTTTATCTTCAAAATTCTTTTTATTTTTCTTTGCTTCGTCTTCTGACATGCCTTGAGATAGAATCTTTACTTCTTCCTCAACTAAATTTTCTGGAACTTCGTCTACTTTGATCTTCTCTATTTCTTTTAATATTTGGTTTTTAGATAATTGATCTAAGGAATTTTTATATTCATCATTAATTTGTTTTGAAATTAATGTTTTTAAATCTTTTAAATCTTTTGCTCCTAAAGTTTTTGCAAAATCATCATCGATTTTTACCTCTTCTGATTGTTTAACACTTAAAATTTTACAATTAAATTTAGCTTTTTTATTTACTAATTCTTTTTCAGGGAAATTTTCAGGCAAAATTGCATCTACAATTTTTTCATCATCTTTCTTAACTCCAATTAATTGTTCATCAAAGCCTTTTAAGAATAAATCTTTACCTAATGTAAGCTGAGTATTCTTTCCTTCACTTCCTTTAAAATCTTTACCATCAACTGTTGCTTTATAGTCTAAAGAGACTAAATCACCCTTTTTAGCTTTTGTATCAGCACTTGCTTCTTTAAAATTTGGTTGGTTTTTAGCTATTTCTTCAATTCTTTTATCTGTTTCACTATTATCAATTTTTACATTGTATTCATCAAATTTAATGTTTTCTAAAGATTTAATTTCCACTTTTGGTAACTCCGTTACTGATAAAACGTACTCTAGTTCTTTATCTTCTCCATATGTCTTTAAATCAAGCTTTGGTTGACCAGCTGGTTTAATCTTATTTTCCTCTAGTGCTTTAGTTGATGTTTCCTTTAAAACTTTATCTAAAACTTCTCCAAAAACTGCTTTACCAAATTGTCTTTTTAAAATTTCTTTTGGAACTTTGCCTGGTCTAAATCCTTTAAGATTAACACTGCCTTTGATCTCTTCATATTTTTCATCCATATAAGAGTTCATTGTCTCTTTATCGATAAATACTTTAAGATCTTTATTTAATCCTTTTTTATTTTCTACTGTAACTTTCATAATTTTTAATGGTAGGGCGAAAAGGACTCGAACCTTCACATGTTGCCATATTGGTTCCTAAGACCAACGCGTCTACCAATTCCGCCATCGCCCCACAAATTACGAGGTTTTATATATTATTGAAACTATTTGTCCAATGACAATTGTTAAAAAATTATCTATTTATCTAATAATATTTATACTAATTTGTAAAAAATGATTGTTTCACCTTGTATTAGTATTTGCAAAACCGACCCGTCCACAGGTTATTGTTATGGTTGTGCAAGAACAATTGAAGAAAGAAAAATATGGAAACAGCCAGAAACTTCCGATGAATGGAAAGAAAATAATATAAAGGAAATAAAAGAAAGATTGTCTGGATGGCAATTGGATAGTTTTAATGAATCTTATGAACATAAGAAAAATAATGGTATATCTCTATTCAAGAAAAACTTAATCAAAGAATAATATTAAATATGAGTAAAGTTAAAATTGTAAGTATTATCTATGCTATAGGGATTATTATTGGTGCTTTATTCTTTGATGTTTGGGGAGCAGATACCACTCCTTTAAAAACATTGTCTGTTTTTGCATGGACAGTAATATTTATTATAGCTTTATTTTTTGTAGATAAGAATGAGAGAAAATAAGTTTTTAATATTTTTTTTATCATTTTTTTTTATATCCTTTAATTCACACTCAGAAATAATTGTGTTGAGCAAATGTGATCATAAGGAGGACGGTTTTTTAAAAAATGAATATATTTTAAATCTTAATGAACTAATTATGACACGTAATTACGTTTATAATGAAAAAACTTATCAAAAATATAAAATCACTGATTTAAGCGTTAAAAAGAAAAACTCATATGTGAGAAATATTTATGAAGAAGATGGAAAAATACTTACTTTAAAACATGGGTATCCTCAGTTTTATACTCAAATTTTATTTGAAAAAAATAAACCTGAAATATTTGTTAAGGCTGTTTTGAATGATGTCGAAAGTTTATCTAAAATCTCTACTTGTAAAAAAATAGAGAAATTTGATCAAGAAAGTTAGTTTTTATTTTTTTTTCTTCTTTGTTTTTGGTAAGAAATTTTTTCTTAAGTTCAAATCTGCTATTTGTAATATTTGAACGATGATTTGCGTAAGCTTGTTTTTGCGCTTGTCTCATTGCTCTTTTAGATGACATGATAATTTACTTTAATATTCAATTTCTAAAGTATCAATAACTTTTAAATTTTTATCTGATACAACAATCTCTCCAGATGATGGTGTGTAATTTAAAATTTCAGAAATCACTACATAATGTGTAACAAAAACCAAATTTTGATCTTTATCCCAACTACTAATAAATTTATCAAAATCAATAATTTGCTTTTTTCTATTATTGGCAAATTTTGCGCTAAAAAATGAGTTTAGAAAATTTTTAGTTTCATATTCTTTAAAGGCAATAGATGCCGTTTCTTTACATCGACACCATTCGCTAGAATAAACTTTTCCAATTGAAATTTTATTTTTCTTGAAATAATTACCAATTTTTTGTGATTGAACTCTGCCACTATCACTTAAATTCCTTTGAGTTGCACAATCGTTAATATCGAAATTATCTGGATCGCCACCACCAGGGGCATAAGCATGTCTTATGAAAATTAATTTCCCACCCTTTTGTAATTCATTAATTAATATTTTTTTTGAATCTGCTTTAACTGAGGGATTAATACATATAAATATTATGACTAAATAATTTAAAATTTTCATTTATGAATATTAAAATAGATAGTTTAAATAAAACAATTCTTAAATGTAAAAAATGTCCAAGGCTTATTAATTTTGTAAAAAAAATTTCAACAGAAAAAAGAAAACAAAATATAAATGAAACTTACTGGGGAAAACCAGTTGCAGGTTTTGGCGAAATTGATGCAAAAATTTTAATAATTGGATTGGCCCCAGCAGCACATGGGGGCACACGAACAGGAAGAGCTTTCACAGGTGATAAATCTGGGGACTTTTTATTTAAATGTTTATTTAAAGCTAAAATTTCAAACCAACCAAATTCAGAAAATCTAAATGATGGTCTTAAATTAAAATCAACATATATAACTAATATTTTAAAATGTGTTCCTCCAGGAGATAAACCTAAAATAGAAGAGCTTAATAATTGTTCAAAATACTTTGATAGTGAGATTTATAATTTAAAAAAATTAAAAACTATTATTGCATTAGGAAAAGTGGCATTTGATAATTGTGTTAAATTTTATAAAAAAAAATACAATTTAAAAGAAAAGATAAAATTTATTCACGGAAAATCCTATTTACTACCAGGAAATATTAAATTAATTGCCTGTTATCACCCTAGCCCTAGAAATGTAAATACGAACTTAATATCTGAGTCAATGATTGTAGATTTATTTAAAAAAGCTAGAAAAATATCTATGAAATAGAAGTATAGGGTTTAAATTCTGATAAGATTTTTTCTGGAATTTTAACTGGCTTAAATTTTTCATTTATAAATACCAGATGAATTTTAGCTTCTACAATCAATTCCTCATTTTTAAATATTGATTGATTCATTAAAAAGGAAGTTTTTGAAATAGAGTTTACAAAAGATTTAATTTGTAAATCATCTTCTAAATATGCTGATTTTTTATATTCAATATTGCACGATTTAACAATTATAAGAGCACCAAAATCATTTTTTATTTTTGTATTGCTTAATCCAATAGTTAATAACGCTTCAGTTCTAGCTCTTTCTAAATATTTTAAATAGTTAGCATAGTACACGACTCCACCAGCATCTGTATCTTCATAATAAACTTTAACATTATGCTTAAAATTTTTATGCATAAATTAATAATATCAAAAAAAAACAAAAATATAATCTATATATTAATTAATCTGCTGAAAAATAAATATTCTGAAAATAAGAAATTGATTTCATTTTTGAATTATCAGTATCAGCCATTATAGCCAGACCATCTAGTTCATTCACATCTAGATCATGAAATTTTTTAAAATCTTCTTTAACATTGGCTTTTACTGTTACCCATTCATTTAAATTGTCTTTAGTAGTTGCTAATACATTGTCTATTGATTTTTTTGTATATGGACTAGGTCTATTTTCACCAACTTCACTATTACTTGAAAAAACATAATTAATTGCTCTATTTGATAAAGGTGTAGCTCCAGTTTTTTTAATCGCAAAAACACGGGCGGCATAATCATGTCCTTTTTTCGTATTCTCTTTAATTCCACGAAGGTCCTTCTCAATTTTCCATGTAATATTAATAAAAGGTGTTTTATTTAGATCAATTTTCATCTCTTTTCCTAAGCCTGAAGCAGCATTATCTGCTACGGCTTTTAAATAATTACCATTCTCATTTGATCCAACAGTATAAGAAGTATTGTTATCGGCTCCTCTTACTTTACGTATTTCAAGTACTGACAATTCTTTTTCGGTAAATTCAAAAACTTTTACAGTTTCTGCATGTGCAGAGCTTAAAGAGATTAATGATGTAATAAAAATATAAAAAATTTTTAACATGTTCTTCTTATAGATAGATTATTTATAAATTCAATATTCAGTCACAATTTCAACATTCTAAATTCAAAATTGATTGTTAAGTTAATTAAATGAAAATAATTTCTGTGTTTATGCTTCTTATATATTGGTCAATAATGATCACAGCACCAGTTATGGGTAAAAATTCTATTAAAAATCAAAATAATGATCGAAAAATAGTTTCAAATTTTTGAGACTAATATGTGGATCTACCACCACTGATATCAAATACCGCAGCTGTAGAAAAAGTGTTTTCTTGTGAAGAAAGCCAGCAAACTAGTGAGGTAAACTCATGTATTTCAAGAAATCTTCCTCTTGGTACCTTTGACAGCATTCTTTGTACGTGCTCTTTACTCATTTGATCTAAAATTCTAGTTTTAGCACCTGCTGGGGTGACAGCGTTTACAGCTATATCTTTGTCAGCTAATTCTTTACCCAAAGCTTTTGTTAACCCAATTGCGCCAGCTTTTCCTGAGCTATACGCGCTTGCATTTGCATTACCATCTTTACCTGCAACGGAAGCTACATTAACAATTCTTCCATAGTTGTTTTTAATCATATTTGGGACAATTGCTCGACAACAGTTAAAAGTACCCATTAAATTTATCTGAACTATTTTGTTCCACATATCGACATTATACTCCCATAGAGGACCTGTAGGACCTGTAATCCCAGCATTATTTATTAAAATATCAATGTTTGTTTTTGAGTTAATGTCTGCAACGTTTTTCTCTACATCTTGATAATTTGAAATATCTACAACACTATGAAATAAATTGGGGTTTTTAACCTCATCAACTGCTGATTTAAGAAGCTTTTCATCGATATCCCATATAAATACTTTTGCACCAGACTCTAAAAATCTCTTTGCAACATCTAAACCAAAGCCCTGAGCTCCGCCAGTAACTAC
This sequence comes from uncultured Pelagibacteraceae bacterium, assembly GCA_902635845.1. Taxonomy (GTDB): domain Bacteria; phylum Pseudomonadota; class Alphaproteobacteria; order Pelagibacterales; family Pelagibacteraceae; genus Pelagibacter. Next base: position 13,040 of record CACPPK010000002.1, read on the forward strand.
TGCTGTTCTATTTTTAAAATCAAAAGTGTGCATTAAAATTATTTTTTTGCTAACAAGTAATATGTTATCCAAGCAACAAATGCACCTATTATCCAGGCATAGGAGTGTAAAAACATTAAATTAGTATTCCAAATTGTAGACGCTGAAAATATAAATCCTAATATTAAAGAATAAACACCTTTTATATGCCAACCACCTGAATAATAATAAGCACTCTCTTTGTCTATAGAATATAGGTCTTTATTACTTAATTCTTGATTTTTAATTAAATAATAATCAGCTGCCATCACTCCAAATAAAGGACCAAAGAAAGCACCAAAAGTATCAACAAATGATAAAATTCCTATTTGGCTCAATATAGTCAGCCAGAATATTGCTATCAACAAACCAAAAAAAGCAATTAAATAACCGGCACTTTTTAAAGTGAATATTGAAGGAGCAAAATTAATTAGAGAGTATTGAGATGGGATGAAATTGGCAACTAAATTTGTAGAAGCTGAAGCAATTATAATAAAAAATAGAACGACTATTGTTATTTGTATATTGTCAAACTTTCCTACAATATCTGTTGGATTTGTAAAAATCCTGTCTATATCTGAAAATTTTTGATTAAGAAAAACATCAGACCCTATAACAATGAAAACAGATAAAAAAGAAAAAATAATTAAATTCAAAATTAAACTTAAGTTTCCTTTTTTTAATTCTTGCTCATTTTTAACATATCTAGAAAAATCACCAAAGCTAATTATTAAAATTGAAAAATAGGCAAATATCGATCCAGCAACTGTCAACAAAGGTGCTAAATTATTAATATCCAAAAAATTATTTAAATTAAAAATATTTGAAAAAGCTTCGGTAGTTATTTTTACATCACTTAATAAAACAACAAAGAAAAAAATTAACAAACCAGCATAGACTGTCATTGCTGAAAAATTAATTATTTTCTTGTTGTGCTGCATCCCAACAGTAAAAAATAAAGTCTGTAAAATAATTGTAATTATTATTGCTGACCAATCAATAATGTTCATACCAAAATAATAAAAAATAAATATTTCCTGCTGTAATAAAGAATTATCTATAGAAAAAATTGTTATTCTAATTAAGTAAACTAAAATTTTAGATAAAAAATAAGTTTGAATTCCAAATAAAAATATTCCTACCAAACTTCTGATTAACCCAAAAAATTTAGCACCATTAAATCCTAGTGATGATCTAAGCAATACTGCAAATGGTAAACCAAATTTTTGGGAAGGTTTTCCAATAATATTTGAAAATAAATAAACGAAAAAAGATCCTAATATTATTCCAAAAAAAACTACAAATATATTTAAACTATACATTAAGTATAAAGAGGATATTAATGAGAAACCAATTATACTCTGTACATTAGCTCCCCAAAAACAAAATAGATCTTTCCAATTCCAAGTTTTATAATTTGGATTAACTGTGACTAAGTCCCAATTAGATAGAGAGTATTTTACTTTAGGTTGATTCACTTAATTTATTTTAAACTAATAAATTCTACTGTCCATATAAGAGAGTTGGTAGCCATAAGGCAATTTTAGGAAATATGATTATTAAAATTAAGCCTATAACTTGTAGAACCATAAATTGCATCATTCCATAATAAATATCTTTTAAATCCCATTCAGGTACTACACCTTTTAAAAAATAAGCAGACAAAGCTACAGGTGGAGATAGCCAGGCGGTCTGGAGATTTACAGCGACCAATATTGCAAACCAAGTTAAATTAAAGCCTAAAGCCTCAATTAATGGTAAAAGAATTGGGACAATAATCATTACAATTGGTACCCATTCTAATGGCCAACCTAATAAAAATATTGCAACCATAACAATTCCTAGGATTAAATATTTATTCATTTCTAATCCTAACAAAAATTCAGTTAATAAGGTTGGAGTACCAAGTCTTGCAAATACAGCACCAAAAAAGTTTGATGCAGCAACTAAAACCATTATTAAAGCAGTAATCTCTAAAGTTTTAACTAGTGCTTCTTGGAGTTTAGATAGAGTTAATTTTTTATATGCTAATGAAAGTAACAATGCACCCATTGCGCCACAACCAGCAGCTTCTGTTGGTGTTGCAAAACCAAATAAAATACTTCCTAACGCAGCGAAAACAAGTGCTGCAGGAGGAACTAAGCCTAAGAAAAATTCAATCCAAACCTCTTTCATACTAGCTGCCCTCATTTCTTCAGGAATTACAGGTCCTAGTTTAGGATTTATCATGCATCTTATTGTTGTGTAGCCAGCGTATAAACTAGCAAGAAGAATTCCAGGTATTATAGCAGCAGCAAATAAGTCAATTACAGGAATTTCCATAATTGGACCCATGACAACAAGCATAATACTTGGTGGAATTAAAATTCCTAAAGTACCGCCAGCCGTAATTGTGCCAGCTGCAAGTCTTACATCATAACCAGATCTATTCATTGATTTTGCAGCCATGATTCCCAGTATGGTTACTGAGGCACCAACAATTCCTGTTGCTGCAGCAAAGATAACTGAAACAAACAATACAGCATAATACAATGCACCTCTTACTCTAGCCAACATCATTTGAAATGATGAGAACAATCTTTCCATCAGTCCTGCTTGTTCCATCATAATGCCCATAAAGACAAAAAGCGGGACGGCGGCAAGGGTTTGTTCGGTCATGACCATTGAGAACTGGAGGGTCATTAAATAAAAGACTAATTTTCCAAATCCTAGATACCCAAATACAAAACCTAAGAAAATTAACGTAAATGAAATTGGAAATCCGACAAAGATTGCAAAAAGCATTACTCCAACTAAAATAAAACCTAAAATGGCTGGATCAATTAATTCTGCTATCATTCGTCTTCTCCTGGCCATTTTCCTCTTGTAGCAGCCCAATAACTTTTAAATAATTCTGAAATACCTTGGATTAGTAAAAATATTATTCCAATAAGTAGGCAACTTTTAATTGGCCACATATAGGGCATCCAAGTTGTATCCATTCCTCTCTCACCTCTTTGAATAGACTCCCCTACATATCCAATAGTCATGTAAAGAAATACTATTAAGCCTGGAAAATAAAATAAAATATATAACCAGAAATCAATTGTTCCTTGATTCTTAGTTTTAAAATTTCTGTATAAAAAATCAGCTCTTATATGAACACCTTTAGAAAGTGCATAACCAGCACCCAACATAAAAAGTGCACCATATAAAAAGCGACTTATGTCATAAGCCCAAATTGTTGGGGAATGAAATAATTTTCTAGCAAGAACTTCATAAGTCATTGCAAGAATTAATGGCATTAATATCCAACAAACAATGTTACCAACCCATTTGCTAAATTTATCTATATTTACAATTGAACTTGCCATCCATGGTGGCATATCACTTGGCATTTTTCCTGAACCACCTCGCCTTTCGGCAATCATTTCATCTGATATATCTAATTTACCTGGTTCGTCTGCCATAAAATTTTATATAAAAAATTAGAGCGGACTATTAAGTCCGCTCTAACGTAAAGATTATTTAATGATTACTTTAATGTTGCTGCGTGAGCCATTCCTAGCTTCGCATTAGACATTTGAGCACCACTCCAGAAAGGAACTGCGATATCAGCAAATTCTTTCATTGAGTCCCAAACTTCAGCAAAGAATGCATTTTTAGCTGCGTTTGTTTCCAAACTTTTCTTAGCAGCTGCCATGTATTCTGTGAAGTAATCAGAAGGAGTATCTTCTAATTTTACACCATGAACTTCTGTAAGCTCTTTTAAAGCTTTTCCGTTTTCATAGATTCTGTAACTTAGAGATTTCGCTAGAGATGCATTTGCTGCAACTTCTAGAGACTTCTTCTCATGAGCACTCATAGCTTCATATGTTTTTCCAGTAATATAAAAGTCAGCATTTACGACTACTTGGTGTAAACCTTGTAGGTAGTAGTGCTTTAATACTTTTTGGAAACCAAACGTTAAGTCTGGTTTTGGACAACACCATTCAGCAGCATCAATAGTTCCTGCTTCTAAAGCTGGTAGAATATCTCCACCACCCATAGCAACAGATGCTATACCGATGTCTTTATAAGTTTGTCCTGGAATTCCTGGAGGAGTTCTGAATTTATATTTTCTAAAATCAGCCATATCTTTAATTGGTTTTGGAAACCAACCTAAAGCTTCAGGACCAACTGGTTGAATCATAAATCCTTTAATATCTCTTCCCATTTCTTTCCATAGTCTGTCGTATAGCTCTTTTCCTCCACCATACTGGAACCATGATAAGAATGCGATGTTGTCAATACCAACACCACCACCTGCTACTGGCGAACCAAATAACATAGCGGCAGGGTGATCACCTGACCAATAGTGTGTCCAAGCAAATCCACAGTCGATAAGTCCTTTATCAACAGCATCTAAAGTTTCTTTTACACCAACAACTGCTCCTGCAGGCATAATTTCAAACTTAAGAGATCCACCTGTCAAAGTTGTAACAGTGTCAGTAAAGTCTTTTAACATTTTAACTTCATCAGCCTTAGTGTTAAGAACTGTCTGACATTTTAGTGTTTTCGCAGCATTAGCATTCGAAATAAATCCTAATACCATAGCAACTGCAAATAACATTGAAATGATTTTTCTCATATCGTTTTTTCCCTCTCTTTATTTTTAAAAACGAAAGCTTGTCAAAGAATGAAATCTAAAACAAGTGTTAATATTGGATTATTTTAATTTTTTTGTGTACAGAAATGTTACAAATAAAAAAATTATAATTTATAAGAGTTCTAATTAATGGATAATTTTGATTATATTATTATTGGCGCTGGATCAGCTGGATGTGTTCTTGCTAACAGAATTTCATCTAATCCTAAAAATAAAGTCTTACTTTTAGAGGCAGGAGGTAAAGATACCAATCCATGGATACATATTCCTGGAGGGTATTTTAAAACAATGCATAATCCTGAGACCGATTGGTGTTTTAACACAGAGGAGGAACCTTTCTGTGACAATAGAAAGATGACTTACCCAAGAGGAAAAACACTTGGAGGAAGTTCCTCTATTAATGGAATGCTTTATATTCGAGGGCAATCAAATGATTATAATTATTGGAGACAATTAGGAAATGTAGGCTGGTCATGGGAAGATGTACTCCCTTATTTTAAAAAATCTGAAGATTTCCAATTTGGAAAAAATGAATTTCATGGCTCAGGTGGACCTTTAAAAGTTGAAAAAATTAGATCTACTTTTAAAGTTTTAGATTTATTTTTAGAAGCTGCAGAGGAATTTGGATATAAAAAAACTGATGATTTTAATAATGGTGATAATGAAGGCATGGGATATTTCCCTTTAACAGTAAAAAATGGTTTTAGATGTAGCACTGCAGTTGGATATTTAAATCCAGTAAAAAATAGAAGTAATTTAAAAATTATAACTAAAGCTCACATCAAAAATATTGAATTCGAAAATAAAATTGCCAAAAAAGTTAATTTTTGGACTGGTGATAAGTTAAATACTGTTGAAGCAAATAGCGAAATTATTTTAAGTGCTGGTACTATTGGATCCCCACATATACTTCAAGCTTCAGGTTTGGGTCCTGCTAACTTGTTAAAAGATAACGGAATTGAAGTTATATTGGATCATAAAAGCATAGGCCAAAACTTAACAGATCATCTAATGTTAAGACCTGTATATAAGATAAAAAATTTAGAAACTTTAAATGATATTTATTATAGTTTTACAAAGAAAATATTTACTGGATTAAAATTTTTCTTAACACGAACTGGTCCACTTACAGTTGGTGCTAGTTATTTATGTGGTTTTGTAAAAAGTGATCCACATTTAGAAACTCCTAACCTACAATTTCATGTTTCTCCTGCTAGTACAGATCTTTTAGGAAAATCATCGTTACACAAATTTCCTGCTTTCACACCAACCATAACTAACGTAAGACCTACAAGCAGAGGATCTATTGAACTTAAATCTTCCGATACAAGAATTCCTCCAAAAATTAAAATGAATTATCTGTCTACAGATGAAGATAGAGAAATAGCAGGTAAGTCTCTAAAAATAGTAAGAAAAATAGTTATGGAATCAAAAGCCTATAAAGATTATGGACCAGAAGAATTAAGACCAGGTATAAATATTACTGACAATGAGCAGCTAGCTGTTGAAGCGGGAAAATATGCAAATACAATTTTCCATCCTGTCAGTACGTGCAGAATGGGTAATGATGAAAATGCAGTAGTATCTGATCAGTTAAAGGTTCATGGAGTCAAAAACTTAAGAGTGATTGATGCATCAGTAATGCCTTACATCACCTCAGGAAATACTAATGCACCTACTATTATGATTGCAGAAAAAGGTGCGGACATGATACTAAAGCAATAATGTTTTCAGAATTTTTTACACCAGAACAAATTGCAATATTAACTCAAATTATTCTTATTGATTTAGTTTTAGCTGGAGACAATGCAATTATAATTGGAATGGTTGCATCTAAATTTCCACCTGAACAAAGAAAAAAAGTTATTTTCTGGGGAATTGGTGGTGCTGTAATTTTAAGAATCATACTAACTTTGCTTACTGCTTATCTACTGCAAATCACTGGTTTACGATTAATTGGTGGATTATTGTTGCTTTATATTGTTTACAAACTTTATGTGGATGTAATAAAAGGCTCGGAAACCGAAGAAGACCTTAAAGTAGATAGCTCTAGTTTTTTAAAGGCTATTTGGACTGTTCTATTAGCTGATTTTACAATGAGTTTAGATAACGTCCTAGGTGTGGCAGGTGCAGCTGGTGAACATTATGGACTACTTGTTTTTGGGTTAGTTTTATCAATTATTTTAATGGCAACTGCAGCAACTTTAATTTCTGGATGGATTAAAAAATATAAATGGATAGCTTGGCTTGGATTATTAGCCATTTTAATTGTAGCAGTTGAGTTGATTTACACAGATATTAAAATATTATTCTTTTAATGTATCTTCAAAAAATAAATCTTAAAAATAAATATGCTTTAGTTACTGGTGCAGGCAAAGGACTTGGAAGAGCATGTTCAATTGCATTAGCTGAAGCAGGTGCAACTGTTATAGCTTTAAGCAGAACATCTTCAGATCTTAGTAAATTAGAAAAGGATATCAAAAAAGTTAAAGGTAAAATTATAAAGGTTTCATGTGATGTAATGAACTATAAAGATTTAAAACAGAAATTAGAAAAGATTAAAATTATTGATGTGTTAGTAAATAATGCTGGAACTAACATTCCAGAACCCTTTGAAAAAATTAAACAAAAAAGCATGAATTATCTAGTAGATTTAAATCTAAAAGCAGCATTTAACGTGGCACAAATTGTTGTAAAAAAAATGCTTAAAAATAAAAAAAGACCTGGTTCAATAATAAATATGTCATCTCAACTAGGTCACGTTGGTATGGGTGGTAGAAATGTATACAATATGACTAAATTTGGTATTGAGGGGTTAACTAAAGGGATGGGTGTCGAATTGGCCAAAAAAAATATAAGAGTTAATACTGTAGCACCTACTTTTGTTGAAACACCAATGGTTAAAAATTTTTTTAAAAATAAAAAATTTAAAAAGTTAGCCCTTGGAAATATTCCTATGGGAAAAGCAGCTACTGAAAGTGATGTTGCTACAACAGTATGCTTTTTAGCTTCCTCAGCATCCTCAATGATAACTGGAACATCAATAATTATAGATGGTGGATGGACAGCTCAATAATTTATAGATTTTTTTTTGTTTTTTTAATTTTTATATCACCAGTAAAAGCTATTGAATTCAAAGGTAAATTTCTACAAGGTCATTTTATATTAGGTAAAACTGAGCCTAATGCTAAAATTTTGGTCGGAAAAAAAGAAGTAAAAGTTTCAAAAGATGGTTTTTTTGTCTTTGGTATAGATCGAGATCAAAAATATGACATAACATTTACAAAAATTATTAATGGAAAAAAATCATTAACTACAAAAAAAGTTTTAAAAAGAAAATATAATATACAAAGAATAGATGGTTTAGCAGAAAGCAAAGTTACCCCACCTGAGTCTGTTTATAAAAGAATTAAAAAAGAAAATAATGCAATTGGAGAAGCAAGAGCAATTAATTCTGATCTACAATTTTTTAAAGAAAAATTTATAATGCCAGTTAAAGGTATAATCAGCGGTGTTTATGGTAGTCAAAGAATTTTAAATGGTAAGCCAAGATGGCCACACTATGGAATAGATATTGCAGCTAAACAAGGAACGATGATACAATCTTCTGGTTCAGGTGTAGTTACTATGGCAGAAGACGATTTATATTATACTGGTGGAACAGTTATAATGGATCATGGTCATGGGATATCAACGATATATTCTCATTTAGAAAATGTATTAGTCTCGGTTGGTGATCAGATAAATCAGGGTGATATAATAGGAACAGTAGGATCAACGGGAAGATCAACAGGACCACATTTAGATTTTAGAGTGAATTGGTTTCAAACAAGACTAGATCCAATGTCTGTATTTAATAATTAAATTTAAAACAGATGAATTATAAATCAAAAGAAACACTAGGTATAATTTTTGTAATCATAGCTTATTTTTCTTTTTCAATTCTAGATGCAATTCAAAAAAGTGCAGTATTATATTATTCTATATTTCAATTATTATTTATAAAATACATCTTTGTACTTTTATTAAGTATTCTAGAGGCTAGAAGAACCAAAAATATTACTTTTTATAGATCTAATAATTTAAAACTACAAATTATAAGAAGTTTATTATCTATTTTAGAGTCTGGTTTTTTTGTTTTATCTTTTAAGTATTTGTCCTTAGCAAATGCTCATAGTATTGGGGCATTAGCACCAATAATAATTGTGGTATTATCTGTATTTATTTTAAACGAGAAAGTTTCAATTAAAACTTGGGTAGCAATTTTTATTGGGTTTATTGGAGTGCTAATTGTTATCAGACCTGGCTCTGATGTTTTTAGTGTAAAATCTTTTATTCCATTAATAGCTGCTTTTTTTCTGGGTCTCTATCAAATAGCTACAAAAAAAATTACAGAATATGATGCTCCTGAAGTATCTTTGTTTTATTCTTCTTTAGTTGGAATATTTATAACCTCAATAATGACGTTTTTCTTTTGGCAACCTGTCAATTTGAAGTCATTATGGTTCTTTTTACCAATTGGGATTTTTTTTTCCTTGGGTATATACTTCCAAATATTAGCTCTTAAAAATGCTAGGGCTAGTATCATCCAACCATTTCATTATACATTAATCTTTTGGGCAATAATTTTTGGATTTTTCTTTTATGAGGATATTCCAGATTTATTTACAATTTTAGGTGCGATAATAATAACAACATCGGGAATATTTGTTATTAATCAAACTTCTAAGAGATAGTTTAAATTTCTGATCTTGCTCTTAAACGTTCATAAATCAATCTAGTTCTAACTCCTAAACTTAAAAAAGGATCAGGAGGAAGCCAAGTAGGTTTATTTCTTGATTCAATAGTTTCTATCTCATTTGTATTTTCATTAATTGCTTTGATAGCTATTTGTTCTCCAAATAAAGTACCAACTCCAATACCTGAACCATTATAACAGCCTGCAACAAATATATTTTCATCTATTTTTTCAAAAATTTGAGAGCTGTTTCTGGTTCTTGAAACAATTCCTGACCATGAAGATTGAATGATCTCACCTGGTAATTGTGGGAATCTTTTTTTAATGCCTATTTTTTGTTTTAATGATCTTTTATTTAATTCAGATTTAGACATTTTAAAAGGATTATAAACTTCTGCAGTATTTCTAATTAAAATTCTTCTGTCTTTAGTCATTCTTATAGTGGCTCCCATTGGTCTAACAGGTAAAACACCCCATTCTTTAGGCTCACCAATAGATACAAACTCTTCATCTGATAAAGATCTAGTCATACTAGCTGTTAAAGTAATAGGAAAATTATAATTTGATTTTATACCCAAAGACTTCAGAAATCCGTTTGTAGCAAAAATAATCTTTTTAGTTTTAATTGAACCATTTTTAAATTTACAAATGACTGCATCATTTTTCTTTTTCCAATCTAATAATGAAGAATTTTCATAAAGATTTACGTTTTCTGGTAATGTATCAATCATAGCTCTAACCAATTTACCTGGGTGTAATAGAATCCCTCCCTTTGTATGAAGAGCAATATTGTAAAAATTGGTTCCTAATCTTTTTTTAAGTTCTTTTTTTGATAGCAAATTATGTTCAAAACCTAATTTTGATAAAGTGTCTGAAAAATTTTCTAATATTTTTCTATCTTCTTGCTTAGATGATGCAAAATACTTTCCACATTCATTCCAATCACAATCTACCTGATATTCTTTTATAAATTTTTTAATAACATCTATTCCCAATTTATAGATATCTGCTTTTTTTTTATAATTATCTAATTCTTTATTAGAGGTAAAACCATCATTAAGTGTTGTATCCACTAAGTAGCCTGAGTTTCTTGAGCTAGCACCCTCGCCTGCTAACTGAGCATCAACTAATAATATTTTTTGATTTGGGTAAAGTTGACCTAATTTCCTTGCTGCAGATAATCCTGTATAACCCGCTCCTACAATTAACCATTCACAATCTAAATTAGATGAAAGTGTTAAAATTTTATTTCTTGGACTTAAATCATTAACCCAACTACAGCTATTATCGTTCACAACTTCCATGAAAGAAGATTACGATAAATGGATGTTATTTAAAAGATTTTAAGAATTTAAAGAAGGCTGCTTCTTCATATCCTCTTTTTTAATACCAGCTACTCTTACTGGTTTTTTCATAGCATCTCTTCTAAACGGTTCCCCAAGCTCTTGGTTAAGAATTACCTCAATAAATGTTGTAATTCCTTTCTTCTGATCTTCACAAGATTGCTTGATTGCGTTTGTGGTTTCTTCCATTGTTCTAACAGTTACACCCTTTAAACCACAAGCATCAGCAACTTTAGCATAACTTAATTCTGGATCTAACTCTGTACCAACAAAGTTATTATCAAACCAAAGTGTTGTATTTCTTTTTTCTGCACCCCATTGATAATTTCTAAAAATGACCATCGAAATTGCTGGCCATTCTTCTCTAGCACAAGAGCTCATCTCATTCATACTGATACCAAAAGCACCGTCACCTGCAAAACCTATTACTGGTGTGTCTGGACATCCAATTTTTGCTCCTAAGATAGATGGAAAACCATATCCACATGGACCAAATAAACCAGGTGCCAAATATTTTCTACCTTTTTCAAAAGTAGGATAAGCATTACCAATCGCACAGTTATTTCCTATGTCACTTGATATAATTACGTCATCTGGCATACCTGCTTGAATTGCTCTCCATGCTTGTCTAGGAGACATTCTATCTGCATCTCTTTTTCTGGCTTCTTCATTCCACACTGTACCTTCATCATCTTCTTCATGATCTAGGCTTGATAATTTTTGTAACCATGCTGACTTTGTTTGATGAATTATGTCTTTTCTTTTTTGTCTATCTGTATCACCTGCAGTTGGTGAAAGTTGTGCTAGTAATTGTTGTGCTACTAGTTTTGCATCACCACAAATTCCAACTGTAACTTTCTTTGTAAGACCAATTCGATCAGAATTCATATCCACTTGAATAATACTTGCATCTTTTGGCCAATAGTCCATTCCATAACCAGGTAATGTGGAGAATGGATTTAATCGTGTACCTAAAGCTAATACGACGTCTGCTTGTTTTATTAATTCCATTCCAGCTTTTGAACCATTGTATCCCAAAGGACCAGCGGCTAAAGGATGGCTTCCAGGAAAACTATCATTATGTTGATAACCTGAACATACAGGTGCATCTAATTTTTCTGCAAGTTTTTTACAATCTTCTATCGCGTCACCTATTACAACGCCAGCACCAGACAATATAACTGGAAATTTTGCTTTTGATAATAAGTCTGCAGCTTTTTTTATTGCATCTACTCCACCTGCTTGTCTCTCCAATCTTACAATTGGCGGAAGATCAATATCAATTACTTGTGTCCAATAATCTCTTGGAACATTTATCTGTGCAGGCGCAGATCCTCTAATGGCTTTTTCAATTACTCTATTTAGTACTTCTGCCATTCTAGATGGGTCTCTAACTTCTTCTTGATAGCAAACCATGTCTTTAAATAAATTCATTTGCTCTACTTCTTGAAATCCACCTTGCCCCATTGTTTTGTTCGCTGCTTGCGGCGTTACTAATAAAAGAGGAGTATGATTCCAATAAGCTGTTTTAATAGGTGTAACTAATCCAGTTATTCCAGGTCCGTTTTGAGCAATAACCATTGACATTTTACCAGTAGCTCTTGTGTAACCGTCAGCAATTAAACCTCCGTTTGTTTCATGAGCAACATCCCAGAAAGTAATACCCGCATCTGGAAAAATATCTGAAATTGGCATAAAGGCTGAACCTATAATTCCAAATGCATTTTCAATACCGTGCATCTGTAAAACTTTTACAAAAGCTTCCTCTGTTGTCATTTTTGTCATAAAACTAGAACCTCTCTAAAGTATATTTTTAAGTATTTATAAAATTCGTTTGTTAATTTTTGCGATTAATATATAAGATTTTACAAAATTCAAACAAACAAATCGACACGATATGGCAACAGATATAATAATTCACGATGAAAAAGATAACGTTGGGGTAGTTGTAATTGAGAAAATCACTCCAAAACAAGATTGCTCTTGCTGGGTAATGGAAAACGATAAAACTGTTAATATTCAATCAGCAGATGAAATTCCTTTAGGTCACAAAATAGCTATGACAGATCTTAATAAAGGTGACACAATTATTAAATATGGTCACGATATTGGAAAAGTAGTTAAATCAATCAAAAAAGGTGAACATGTACATGTTCATAATGTAAAAACGAAAAAGTGGTAATTATATGGAAATCCCAAAAAGTTTTTTAGGTTATAAAAGAGAGAACGGCAGAGCCGGAACAAGAAATCACGTAATCATTCTTCCAGTAGATGACATATCAAATGCATGTGCTGAAGCTGTCGCAAACAATATTAAAGGAACAATTGCTCTTCCTCATTCATACGGAAGACTACAATTTGGAGCAGATCTAGAATTACATTTTAAAACCATGATTGGAACTGCAAAAAACCCTAATGTAGCTGCAGCGATAATTATTGGAATTGAACCGAAATGGACAAAAAGAATTGTAGATGAAGTTGCTAAAACTGGAAAACCAGTTGAAGGATTTAGCATTGAAGGAGCTGGAGATATTGAAACAATTATGAAAGCATCAAAAAAAGCTCAAGAATTTTCTATATGGGCATCTGAAAAACAAAGAGAAGAGTGTCCAATTAGTGATTTATGGATTTCAGTGAAATGTGGAGAATCTGATACTACATCAGGACTTGCATCCAATCCTACTGTTGGAAATTTAATGGATAAACTTGAGCCATTAGGTGTTCATTTATGTTTTGGAGAAACTTCTGAATTAACTGGTGCCGAAACAGTCTGTGAAAAAAGAGGTAAATCTCCTGAAGCGCAAGAAAAATTTAAAAAAACATGGAATGATTATAATGACTTTATTTTAAAAGAGGCTACTGATGATTTATCTGAAAGCCAACCTACTGCTGGGAATATTGCTGGAGGTTTAACAACAATTGAGGAAAAAGCTTTTGGTAATTTTCAGAAAATTGGTTCAAGACAATTTATTGATGTTTTAACACCTGCAGAAGAGCCTGAAAAAGGGCCAGGATTATATTTTATGGATACCTCTTCTGCTGCAGCTGAATGTGTAACATTACAAGCTGCTGGCGGGTTTAATATTCATTTATTCCCAACAGGACAAGGAAATATAATTGGAAATCCTATTGAACCTGTTATTAAGTTGACTGCTAATCCATTAACAGCAGTTAATATGAGTGAACACATTGATTGTGATGTTTCAAAAATTCTCTCAAGAGAAATGAATTTATCTCAAGCTGGAGATGAATTAATCAAAACAACTTTAAGGGTAGCTAACGGAAGATTGACTTGTGCAGAAGCTTTAGGTCACAAAGAATTTGTGATGACTAAACTCTACAGAAGTGCATAAAAATTTCTGTGGCTATTAAATTCCAGTATCTTAAATCAATTTTCCCAGGTGTTATTTTAGCTTTAATATTTTGTTTATTTTCCCAGGGTATTAATAATGTACTAGCTATAGAGATCTTTGGGACTGAAAAAAGTCCAATTTCAACTGTACTAATTGCAATACTGCTTGGAATATTAATGGGAAACGCTTTTACTCCGAGACCAGGTATGATGATTGGTTTGGATTTTACCCAACAATACATTTTAAAATTAGGAATAATTTTTTTAGGTATTAGATTAAGTTTTGCTGATTTTATAAAATTTGGTTCTGTTGCTATACCTCTAGTTATATTTTGTATTTTGGGGGTATTAATATTAATTAAACTTCTAATAAAAAAAGTATCTATATCATCAAAAATGTCTTATCTGATTGCTATTGGTACAAGCGTTTGTGGTGCCACAGCAATTGTTGCAACGGCTCCAGTTATCAATGCAAAAAAAACAGAGGTTGCTTATGCTATAGCGAATATTACATTATTTGGAGTTATTGCCATGCTTGTTTACCCCTATTTTGCAGAATGGTACTTTGACAATAATTCTTTGGAAGCTGGTTTATTTTTAGGAACCTCAATTCATGAAACTTCTCAAGTCGCTGCAGCAGGATTAATTTATGACCAACAATTTGATAATCCTGAAACTTTAGATGTAGCTACAGTAACAAAACTAATCAGAAATACTTTTCTAGTAATACTTATTCCATTATTTGCTTTCTTGTATAATAGAGGTGAATTTAAAGATCAAAAATATTCAATTTTGAGTATTTTTCCTTATTTTGTACTTGGTTTTATTGGCATGATAATTGTTAGAAATTTAGGAGATCAATTATTTTCAGTTGAAAGTAATAACTTTTATGCCTGGTCTAAATTTATTGAATATTTAAAAATTTTAACAACTGTATTTTTAACAATGGCAATGGCTGCAGTGGGAATTTCAATAAATTTAAGTGAACTTAAATCCATGGGATATAAACCATTTATAGTTGGTTTAATTGCGGCAGTTACTGTTGGGATTATTACTTTATTGTATATAGAAACTTTAAATAATTTTTTAATTTAAGATTTTACTAATAATTTTTTTCTCAAGTTTGAAATAAAACGTCTAATAAATGCTGCTCCAACACCTAAAATAATTGCAAACATAATCGTAAATAATCCATAAAAGAAAGGCATCTCTTTTGAAAAATCAATTATAAATTGAGAAAAGAAATTTAAATCTGAACTGGTTGCATTTCCAGTTCCATTTATAATCTGATCTGCAAAAAACGTATCGTATGCAATTGCTATACCTACTATTAACAATAAAATTGCTAATAAAGCTCTTAAACCAGAACTATCAATTCTTTCTCCTAATTTTTGCCCGACTTGAACTCCTATGATAGATCCTATAACTAACATTAGAACTAATAATAAATCTATAGATCCATAATTAAATGAATGAAGAAAAGTAACAACTACACTTACAAAAATTGTTACAAATAAAGATGTACCAGGAACTAATTTAGTAGGCATTTTAATTATATAAATCATTGCTGGAACTAAAATAAACGCACCTCCAATTCCCATAATAGCAGCGATAAAACCAACTAATAGACCAATTATAATTGGAGTAAAAATACTCTCATATAATTTAGACTTTGGAAATCTCATTCTTAATGGAAGACCATGTATCCAATAATGAACATGTAATTTTTTTTTAACTACGACATTTCTTTTTGCTTTATCTATTTCACCCAAACTTTCAACCAACATTAAAGTTCCGATTATTGCTAATATATACATATAAGCCAGTGAGATAACTGTATCAATTTTTCCAATACCTTTAAAATATGTAAAAGTATAAATTCCTAAAGAAGTTCCAATTACTCCTCCAATCACAATCATCGAACCCATTTTATAATCTAAAGTATTTTTTAAATAATGAGTGGTAGATCCTGAAACTGATGTAGCTAAAATATTATTTGCCTCATTTGCAACTGCATAAGCAGGGGGTATTCCCAAGAAAATTAAAAAAGGTGTCATTAAGAAACCACCACCAACACCAAATAAACCTGAAAGCACGCCAACAATTGCACTTAACAAAAGTATTTCTATAGGATTAACAAAAACTTGAGCTATCGGTAAAAATACTTCCATAAAAAAATTTAAAAGTTGTTTAAAAACAACTTAGTTAAAAGTAATAAAAGTTCCAACTAAAATCACTCCCCAGTAGGCCGTTAAGCTTGCAATAATTCCTGCTTTAATAAATGTAGTTTTAAAATTTGAGAGTTTGTTAATAATTTTTACGTTAGAGAGTAACATTAAATTCGTCAATACACCCACAACGAAATTTGTCAAACAATTATTTGGTATTAAGCAATTTTTTTTATCTAGTAGATGGTAGCCCCAAAGACTTTAATTGTATCGTCCTCAACTCCTAAGACCAACCTACCAAGGAACTCTCCTGGAATCTCTTTATTTTTCTGTTTAATTAAAATAGTTATATAGTCCCCTCTTCTTAGACATCCAAACGGTTCAAAAGTCTCTTTAAGATTAGTAATCAGCTTGTTATTGGCCCACTGCTTACCAAGCTCTACTTCGTTAGCACCAAAAAGCATTTGAGTGGAGAAATCTTTAGTGAAACCACCATAATCTTTAAGATTAGATGATTTAACCAAATTATCCCAAATTGGTTTGGCTAGTTCATATATTTCATCGTCTGTTTTAGATAAAATATCCATAAAACTTATTTGAAAATTTTATTAAGAAGCTTTTTTCTTCTCGTTCTCATCCACTATATGGTAGACAGGAACTTTCTCCATACTAAACTTACCAGTCTTGGGATCTCTTCTTGAAACAGTTAAACAATGCCAGTTATCATCATCAAGTTTCATATGATCACCTCTATAATAATACCCTGGCCACCTAGTTTCTTCTCTAAACATAGTGTGTTCTGTTACACATTGCGAAGTTAAAGCTCTGTGTTTAAGTTCCCATGCCCTCATAAGCTGGTGATAATCCTCAGCTCCTACGTTTTCAAGATCTTCCTCAAGCCAAGTTAACAACTCTAACCCTCTTTTTAACATATTAGCATTTGTCATATAGTTTGTTGCTATTCCACCTACATATTCATCCATTATTCTTTGTAAACGTTGCAAGCCTTGAATAGGTGAGATATAGCTTGGAGATACAGTTCCACCCGTAATCTCATTTTGAGCAACTGTGTAGTTCTCCAAAGGTTTGTAGACTTTAGCTTTAAAATCTTCACATTGTTCGTCTGATACCTTTAAACCCTCAGCTTTTTTATCTTCAATATATTTTACAGCTGCTTTTGCTGCTAATCTACCCTCAGTAAATGAGCCTGACGAAAATTTGTGAGCGCTTCCACCTACAGTGTCACCTGCTCCAAATAATCCATCAATTGTTAGCATTCTATTATAACCCCAGAAATATTCTGGTGGAGACAAGTCTTCTGGCCCACTTACCCAAGCCCCAGAGCAAGTAGCATGAGAACCCATTACGTATGGTTCAGAGGTTGTTAATTCAGGGTTTGTATATTTAGGGTCAATATTTTGAGATGCCCAAACGACAGCTTGACCTACTGTCATTCCTAAAAAATTTTCCCAACCAACAGTTTCTAAATGTGGATCTTGAAAAGCCTCAGTAGTAACCATGTGGATTGGACCGCCGCCTGCGATTGTTTCTTGAATAAAAGCATGGTTTCTTAAACACGTTGGTGTTGGATGGTGGTCTATATATTCACCAACTAATTCTTTAGTCTGGTCGTACCATTTCTTCTCATAATTCTCACCATTTGCATTTTGTGTATATGTTTTTAAATGTAAGAAATATGCTCCAACAGGTCCGTATCCATCTTTAAATCTACATAGCACAATTCTATTTTCCATTTGGGTCATCTTAGCACCAGCTGCAATTGGTAATGCATAAGCTGAGCCATTACTCCAAGGAGCGTACCAAGTTCTTCCCATACCTTCACCAACAGCTCGTGGCTTAAATATGTGTGAAGCTCCTCCTGCTGCAACAATAACAGCCTTTGCTCTGAATACATGGAAATCACCTGTCCTCATATTAAATCCGACGGCACCACCTACTCTATTCTCTTGAGCCTCATCCATTAAAAGATGAGTTATCATTATTCTGTTGTAAATTTTGTCTGCAGATTTTTTTGCTGCTTCTGCAACTATTGGCTTATAACTTTCTCCGTGGATCATTATTTGCCACTTACCTTCTCTTAAATATCTTCCGGTTTCTTCATTTTTCATCATAGGAAGGCCCCACTCATCAAACATATGTACAGTTGAATCTACATGTCGAGCCATGTCATACCCTAAATCTTCTCTAACCATTCCCATCAAATCATTTCTTGCGTATCTGACATGATCCTCGGGTTGATTTTCACCCCATTGCATACCCATGTAACAATTTATTGCGTAAAGTCCTTGGGCTACTGCCCCACTTCTATCAATATTTGCTTTTTCAACACAAATAATTTTCATGTCTCTACCCCAGTGCCTTGCTTCAAAAGTTGCACCAGTACCTGCCATGCCTCCACCAACAACTAAGACATCACAATCTTCGTAATGAGTTTTGTGCTTAGCCATTAGTAATAAACTCCTTTTTTAAAAGACTCTTTTGGAACTGCAGGAAGTTCACCATCAATATTTAAACCTTCAGGTTCAGTGTAAAGTCTTTGTGAATTTAATTCTCCTTGTTTTATTTTTTCACCATCTGCAAGTTTAGGAATAAATTTTCCCCATGGTTTTGTTGTTATTGGTGAAACAAAGTCTTTTGTAGTTCCATTTCTAAATTTTATTTTCCAAGAAATAGTTCCTTTTTCCTCTTCACGTCTTACTCTCACGCTATGTCCCATTGGAGCAAAATCTGCATAACCTCTTACGTCTATTGCGTGATTTGGGCATGCTTTTACACATGAATAACATTCCCAACAAAAATTAGGTTCTATATTTTTCGCACGTCTGATATTTTCATCAATGTGCATTATATCAGATGGACAAATATCTACACAGTGACCGCATCCATCACATCTAGTCATATATACAAAAGTCGACATAATTTATTTTCTTTCCTTTTTTGTTATCATATTAATAATGTTTTGGCTCTTCTCTTTTTATTCCCAGGCCAAATTGCTCAGGCGCGTCTGCAGGAGGCGGTAAATTATCTCTAGAACCGTCTGCTTCAGCCAAATTTTTCTGAATTGCTGCTCCAGGCTTGTAGAACATGTGAGCAAATTTTGACCAATAAACTCCACCGAATAAGACTAGATTTGAAACTACAAATAATGCGAAGAATAAATATGACAAACCTACTTGACCATTAAATTGAGTATAAGACCAAGCTAATCCAAAAGTCGAACATGCTAATAAAGCTAGAACAAACAAATCAGCTTTAATAATTCTATACCAAGGGTGTGCTTCAGCTGATACATCTACTCTTAAAAAAAACCAAAACCAAAATCCACCAACACATGTAAGTATTGCTCCTACATGCCATAGCATTGACCACAATGCAGAAGAAGTTTTATCTGCACCTGTATAACAAAAAACTAACATTGTTGAAGCAATCCAAAAAATTATAGTTCCATACATGCCAAGTACATGTGCTAATCTTCTTTTTCCAAAACCTAATTCTGATGTTGTTCCAATGTCATAAACAGTTGTCTTAGCAATAATTTTTGCCTTCTCAGCAGCTCCAACTTCTCTTGTTGCCTGCAATTTTGCTTTTTTTGCATTGTTAAAAAAATAAGTTAAATTTTTATGGTGTATCATTTGAATAATTGTGCCTAGAGCAATTAAAAGAACCATTGCAATTATAAAACCTTGCATAACAACAGTAGGAACTACTTCTGATAATAACGAAAATGGATTTGTTTCAATCATTTTACCCTTATGTTAAATTATTTTAAAATAATTTTAAAGTTTTCTAGTCTAGTTAACTCATCATATCAACAAAAACTATTGACAAATTTGTCTTTAATAACAACTAAAAAAATATTTACTTTCTTTTGTAATGTTGTTTTTTTGGGATCACAGACCTGATACCTCCTTGCGGATTCTCTACATCCCCTTCTCTTCTTGGTATTAAATGAATGTGACAATGCATAATTGACTGACCTGCAACTTTTCCAGCATTTGTACCTATATTGAAACCTTTTACACTGTAATCTTGTTTTAAAATTTTTTCTTTTGTTTTTACAATTAGCTCGTTACATGCTTGAATCTCTTCTTTAGTAAGCTCAAAGTAGGTCTCAACATGTCTTTTAGGAACAATAAGACTATGAAATTCTGAGACTGGATAGCTATCTAGGGATGAGTAAGCCAATTGATTTTCAAACTGCAGCTCTTCTTTTCTGATTTTGCAAAATATACAAGGGTTGTTTGGATCTTTCATGTTTAAACAAGAGAATTATATATTTTATTTAACCTAGTGTAGCAACCAGTCTTTCTTCTCTTCCATTTAAGATCATTTATTTTTGAAACTGATGTTACTCCTTTTCCAGATCCAATAAGAATTATTTCATCATAATCATCAATTGATTTAATAGAAATATCTTTAAAATTAATTTTAATTTTCTTGCTTATAAATTTAAGTGTGTTTCCAAAATAACAGTTTTTTTTAGGTGAAAAAATCTTTCCATTTTTCACAAAAACTAAATTTGAAGTACCTGTTTCTAAAATTTTATCATTTGCGACTAGAGCAATATCAAATTTAGTTGAGTCAACCTTACTTAATTTTGCTAATATTTTTTTATAATAGAGATTTTTATAATTTGGCTCTACTCGTTTATAACTAAACAATAACAGATTAAAATTACTCTTTGGTTTTGGTCTTTTTCTAATTGAGACTGATATCAGTTTTTTATTTAAAGCTATACGAAATAAATTATCAGGACCTTTGTATAGAGTGTTTTTATCAATTAAATCTTTAATAATGCTTTTTAAATTTTTTTTTCTTATTCCATATTTTTTTGTAGATTTTATTAAGTTCTCTAAATGTGGTTCTAAAAGTATTAACTTTGGAGGTTTTCCAACCATTCGCATTGTGGTGAATACACCTCTAGAACCCCAAAGATCATTGAAATTAACTTCATTAAGATTACTAAGCTGATAAGATTTTTTTAATAAGAGTGTTGCCATTTTCTGTTAAAAAAGATTCTGGATGAAATTGAAATCCATATATTTTATTTTGATTATCCTCAAGGCCCATTGGTATTTTTGTTTTACTACATCTCATAGTTATCTTAATAGAATTAGATTTAAATGGCTCCTTTAATTTTAATGAATGATATCTTCCAACTTTAAATTGTTGATTATTTTTAAAGATTTTACTTTGATTATTTATTTTTATTTTAGATTGAAATCCATGATAAATTTTTTTTTGTTGTATTATTTTGCCCCCTTCATTATACAAAATCATTTGATAACCAAGACAAATACCAATAATTTTTTTCCTTCCTTTGTATTTTTTATAAATTTTTGAAGTATTAGGGTAATCCTTTGGTGATCCAGGTCCTGGTGATAAAACGATCACATCACTTTTATCAACTAATTTCTTATTTAACTCGTAATAATTTGAGCAAATAACTTTATCAAATTTTGCAAATTGATGAACAACATTCCAAGTAAAAGAGTCTTGATGATCGATTATGTAAATCATTTAAACAACTCCAGTAAAGATTTTGCTTTAATATAATTTTCATTAAACTCTTTCTTAGGTGAACTATCTAATACTACTCCAGACGCAGCAGAAATCTCTGATTGATTTTTGTAATTTAATATAGATCTAATTATAATATTAAACTTCATATCTTGATTAAATTTAATAAATCCAAAACTTCCTGTAAAAATATTTCTACTTTCTTTTTCTTGATTATTTAGAAGTTCTAACGTTCTTATCTTAGGACAACCAATTACAGATCCTCCGGGCATCATAGCCTTAATGATATCAATCAATTTTGTATTTTTGTTTAATATTCCACCAATTGAAGTCACATAATGAAAAAGATGCTTGTATTCCTCGACATATTTTTTTTTGAGTATTTTAACACTTCCTGGTTTACATATTTTGGATAGATCACTTCTTTCCATATCAACTATCATGTTATGTTCTTTGGTTTCTTTTTCGTTATTTTTAAAATATTTAAGAGCTATATTTTTATTTGATAGTAATTTTTTCTTAAACGTACCAGCTATAGGTTTAGTAATTATTTTGTTTTTTTTCTTATCTATTAATGTTTCAGGAGAACAACTTACTATAGAATAATCCCTGTCTTTTATCATAAAAGACTCTGGAGACGCATTAACGCGCATTAATTTCCAAAAAAAATTAATAGGATTAATTAATGATTTATTCTTATATTTTGTACAAATTTTAATTTGATAAGTCTCACCTTGTCTTATTTTTTTCGAAAATAATTCAAATATTTTTTTATATTTAATATAAGAAATATTAATCTTAAAAGGACTTAGTATTTGAGTTTTGTTAAATTGATAATTGAATGCATGTTTTTTTATATTAGATATAACCTTAATATCTTTTCTAATTTTAATTATAGTCTCAGGTTTATAAAAAATTCCTTTATAAAACTTTATCCTTTTTTTATTTTTTAAATTAATACCAATCAAATTACATAAAATTTCATAACCAAAAAAACCAAGATATAAATCTGTTTCTTTTTTGTATTTTTTTTTCTCTAACGAATTAAGAAAATTGTGAATATTTTTTTTTGTTAAAATAATCTTCTTTGAAAAATCAGTGTAAATATTGTATCCACCGTCTACTTTATAAATAATTAAAGGTTTATCTGATTGATACAGATCCTCTAAATAAGGGTTAAATTTAAACTTATGCTGGCTGAGTTCTTTCAATTGCTTTCTCTACTATAGGTAAATGTATCAGACCTGCAAATAATGATAATGCGATAGATCCGTACCATGCATAGTCAAAATTTCCATTTAATTCATAAAATACACCACCTAGATACGCTCCTAGGAAAGAACCAATTTGATGGCTTACAAAAACTATTCCATATAAAAGTCCAACATATTTTGTACCAAATATATGTGCAACAATTCCATTTGTTGGAGGAACTGTGGATAGCCATAAAAAACCAAAAGTAACTCCAAAAACTACAGAATTAAATATACTTGGTGGTAAGAAAATAAAATAGATAATTGAAACGCCTCTTAAAAGATAAATAGCACTTAAAATTTTTTTCTTACTATACCTTGTTGCTAAATAACCGCTTGTAATAGTACCAGCCATATTAAATACACCAATCAAAGCCAAAACCATTGCAGGTGTCCAATCAGGCAAACCTTTGTCTGCCATATAGGTAGGAATGTGTGTTGCTACTAAAGCAATATGCCAACCACAAACAAAAAAACCTAAAGTGAGATAAATAAAACTTTTATTTGCAAATGCCTCTTTTAGAGCCTCTCTTGCTGTTTGATTGTTATCTTGATTAACTCCTACAGGTATTTTTGGAGTACTAACAAACAAAGCTACCACTAATCCTAAACCTAAAAGAAGAGAAAAATATAAAAGAGTATTCTCCCAGCCTGTTTCAACTAAGGAATATCTTACAAGTAACGGTGATACAAAATATCCAAATGAACCTGCACATGTAACAATTCCTGTTGCAATAGTTCTATTAGATGCAGGAAAATGTTTAGCTACAACTGATACTGGAATACCTATTGCCGTTGAACCTAAACCAATTCCTATCATTACTCCTATGGTTAAAGTGAAATAACCTCCAGTATTATAGCCAGAATAAAAAAGCAAAACCCCAACTAAATAAAAAACAAAACCAATAAATATTGCAACCGCTCCTCCGTATTTATCAGTAATTACACCAAACAACGGACTGAATACTCCCCAAAGTAATAACTGCAATCCCATAACAAAACCAAAATGAGAAATGGAAATATCTAAGTCAGTATTAAAATCAAAATAAAACAATCCAAAGGTCTGTCTTATTCCTAAAGAAATAATTACAACTATAGAAGCAGCAATTAAAGTGATTAGTGCTTTTTTGCTAATAGTAAAACTTTCTGAACTCATTTAATAAATTTTAATGCTTGTTTTATATCATCTATAATGTCTTTAGGATCTTCAAGTCCAATGTGCATCCTTATTATATGTTCATCTTTATTTATATGTGTAAATTGTCTCTTACCTAGTGCTTGGTGTGTTTGATAAAGTGCTAAGCTTTCGAAACCTCCCCAACTAAATCCATACCCAAAAAGTTTTAAAGAATTAACAAATTTTAATACTGAGTTTTTATTTTTTGATTTTATTTTAAATCCTAATAAACCCGATGCTCCAGAATAATATTTTTTCCATAATTTATAATTTTGACTACCTTTTTTATATGGATAAAAAACTTTAATTATTTTTTTCTGTTTTGATAAAAACTTGGAGACTTTAAGTGCATTTTCCTGATGTTTTTCTAATCTTACATCTAAAGTTCGAATACCTCTTAGAATTAAATAAGCATCATCAGGACCTAATCTTAATCCTGAAACTTTATTTGTTGCTTCTACTAATTTAAAAACTCGTTTACTTATAGCTAAACTGCCACCCATTACATCTGAGTGACCAGAATAATATTTTGTTGCAGAGACAATCGACATATCAAAACCTAGCTTTATTGGTTTCAGAAAATAAGGTGTTCCCCAAGTGTTATCTATGGCTGTATAAATTTTATTTTTTTTTGCCAATGCAACTATTTTAGATAAATCTTGAAATTCAAAAGTGTTACTTCCAGGATTTTCAACAAAAATAAGCTTTGTTTTTTTTGTAATTTTACTTTTTAAATCATTAAAGTCATTTGGATTATAGAATATTGCTCTAATATTAAATTTTTTAAGGTATGTTTCTGTTAAAAGTCTTGATGGCGAGTAAACTGAGTCTGTAACAAGTATTTCATCATCTGGTTTAACAACGCTTAACACACCAAGAAATATTGCACCAAAACCAGTGGGGGTTAAATAAACCTTATAACATTCTTCAATTTTTCTTAAAATTTGTTGTAAAGCATATGTTGTGGATGTTCCCTGTCGACCATAATCAAAATTTCCACTTACTGGATCTTTCAAATATTTATTCTGAGTTTTTTTAATATCCTGCATAGATTTAAAAATAATAGTAGAAGCTCTAACCACAGGAGGATTTACTGACTGATTATGAAAATCTTTAGCTGTATGTTTCAGGAAAGTCTTGAAGGAATTACCCATAATAAATTTGATATGTTATTAAGACAATGCTATATCCCATGAAGAACGTCAATAAAATTAAAATAGGACTAAATGAGTTACCCAAAGAAACATAGAGGCCGAAGAAAACAAGGGTCTAAAAAAAGAAGAGCTAAAAGAAAAAATAAGAAGAAATAATTCTTCTGTTATTCTTTAATCCAACCACCACCAAGCACTTTGTGGCCAAACTGGTCTTTACGATAAAAAACACATGCCTGACCAGGTGAAATGCCATCCTCAGGAATTGTTAAATTAACTTTAGCATTATTGTTATTTATAAGATCAACTTTTGCCTCTAGAAGACTTCCAGTAGATCTAACTTTAACAAATAAATTTTGATCTAAATCCTCTTTGTTAGTTAATAAATTTATTTCCTTTAAAGAAATTATTTTTTTTCCAAGTTTTTCTTTAGGTCCAACTATTATTTCATTTTTATCTGAATTTATCTTTAATACATAAAGGGCTTCTTTATCTGAAACTTTAATTCCTTTTCTTTGTCCAATTGTAAAATTAATAATTCCATCATGAACACCAATTACATCACCATCTAAATTTTTTATATTCCCTTTCTGAAAGGAGTCTGGTCTAAACTTTTGTATTACTGAAGCGTAATCACCATTTGGAACAAAACATATGTCCTGACTATCAGGTTTATCAGCAACGTTTAAATCTAAATTTTTTGCGATTTCTCTAGTTTTGTCCTTTAACATTCCGCCTAATGGAAATCTTAAATAATCTAATTGCTCTCTAGTTGTATTAAATAAAAAATAACTTTGGTCTCTATTTTCATCTATGGCTCTATACATATTTGTAGTTTTATTTTCTGTAATACTTTTTACATAATGGCCAGTAACTAATGCATCAGCTTTGAGTTCTTTTGAAACTTCAAATAAATCTTTAAATTTAACAGTTTGATTACACTGAACACATGGAATTGGGGTTTCACCTTTTAAATAACTCTCAACAAAATTATCTATAACACCTTGCTTAAACTTGTCTTGGTAATATAAAATTTTATGCTCTATACCTAACTTATGTGCAACACGTTTAGCGTCCATTATGTCTTGACCTGAACAACATTGTTTTGATGCAGCTACTTCTTTGCCATCGTCATAAAGTTTTAGTGTTATACCAATTACATTGTAACCTTCTTTTCTCATGATGCCTGCTACAGTGGAAGAATCTACTCCACCCGACATTGCGACAACTACGGTAGTATCTGAGGGTTTTTTATCTAATCCAATAGAATTTAAATCTTTATTCATAAGGTGGTATTTATACTTATTTACAATATAAGTTAAATTAAATGATTTTAGATTATGAACCAGGTGACAAAGTCACTAATCCGCAAAAAAAAGAATGGGGAATTGGGCAAGTGCAATCTATAATTAAAGATAAAGTGACAGTTAATTTTGAAAATGTTGGAAAAAAAGTAATTAACGCAAAAAACGTTGAATTAAAAAAACTAGGAAAATGAAGGTAAACTTAAAAGAGATTGTTGAAAATTTAATTGATAATTTTTTAGAGGCTGGAGATTTGGCTATTCAATTAAGAGAAAAAGGTTTAATAAAAAAAATTAAACCAGACAACACCCCAGTGAGTAATGGTGATTTGGAAGTAAACAAATTTATATCAAAAAAAATTTCAGAAGTTACTCCTAATTTACCTATCATTTCAGAGGAGACTTCAGAAAATAAAGATAACCTAAATTTAAAAGATTTCTGGCTGGTTGATCCTATTGATGGAACTTATGATTATATTAATAATTTAGAGGAATTTACTATTAATGCTGGTTTGGTAATCAATAATAAACCTGTTGCAGGATTAATTAATGCTCCTGCAAAAAAAAGAATGTTTTACTCATATGAAAAAGGTAATGCTTTTGAGCTTAGCAACGGTAAAAAAACAAACTTAAGCAATTTACCTGCCAAGAAATCAGAAAATTTAAAATTTATTTCATACTCAACTAAAATAAAGCCTGAAATTCAAAAAATTTATGATGATTTAGGAGTAAAAGAAAATACTAGAATGAAAAGTTCTTTAAAATTCTGTGTCGTTGCTGCTGGTGAATACGATGGTTATGTTGCTGAACCCAGGGCATATGAATGGGATATAGCTGCTGGTCATGCAATTTTAGAACATTCAGGTGGAACTGTAACTGATTTTCAAGGAAATGAAATTTTGTATGGTAAAAAAGATTTAAAAAATCCAAGTATAATTTTGAAAAATAAAAATATTTTATAATGGATGAACAATTAAGAATAATACTAATAATTATTGTTTCTGTTTCAATTTTTGGATTGCTAGTGTTTGTTTTCGTAAAAAATTACATACGAAATAAAATAAATCAGCTTATTAAAGAAGAAAAAGATAAAAATTCAAAGTAGATTTATTATTTTTAGATATTCATCTTTTTCTATATCCATTACCTTTTTTGATGTTTCAAAATCAAATCCATTTCTTGCAAGTAGAGATATATCTTTTTTATAAAATAAAGTTCTATTATCCTCTGCTCTAGCGGGACCAATTCTTTTTTTTTTACATAATTTTATCGCTGAAAAAAAATCTTGATCAGAGTTATCTTCTTTTATTTTATTGACCGTATCCTTAATAAATGTTTGGTTAATCCCTTTTCCAATTAAATAATTTCTAATCTTATTAATTGAGTTTCCTCTTTGAATCATACTTTTAGCTTTACTTTCAGAATAAAATTGATCATTTATAAATCTATTTTTTTCTAGATCGGACAAAACAATATCAATCAATTTATTTACATCTTTTTTTCTTACATCAGATGCTGATAGTTTCATATATTTTTTTAATAAATAAGTTTTGAGTTGTTGTTTTGAAGGAGCATACTTTTCAACATAAGCAAAGGCAAAATTACGCATCTCATCGACAGTTACTTGAAGCGTTTTTTTTCTATTTCTTATAGGAATCATTGTTAGATTTAATATAATATATTTAAATGATTGAACAAATTTATACTTATTTCACAATTGAGACACTCTACATGTGGATCAACCTTGGAGTTTTACCTTTTTGGTTTATCTTGATAGTGTTTCCTCAAACACATTTAAATAGAATTTTTGTAACATCAATTTTTCCTTTTTTCATATTAAGCGGTGTGTATATCTACATTTTATATAAATCTTATTTAATTGGTTACGATTTTGATGGAAATTTCTCTCTTTACTTAGGTCTAAGCGAGTTATCTAGATTATTCGAAGATCATTTGTACATAATGCTATTTTGGACTCATTTTATAGCAATTAACTTATTCATTGGTGGCTGGATTGTTAAAGACTCTCAAAAGTTTTCTATAAATAAAGTTTTGACAGCTGTACCATTAATTGTGACTTATTTAATTGGTCCAATAGGTTTGTTTTTATATTGGATAATAAGAATTTTTTACGCAAAAAGAATTAGTTTATATGAGTAATCATATAGATTTTTATTTCGATATAATTAGCCCCTATGCATATATTGCACACAAAAAAATTCTTAAGCATAAAAATGTAAGTATTAATTACAAACCAATTTATTTAGGAGGTCTTCATAAGCTTGCTGGAATTGATTCTCCTGCATTTAATAAATATAAATTAAGAAATAATATAAATGATTGTAATTTAGTATCTAAAAAAAATAATATTCAATTCAAATGGAATTCTAATTTTCCAATAAATTCTTTAAATATAATGAGAGGATATATAAGTGTTAGTCAGGATAAGCAAAACGATTACTTAAATTGTTTTTTTGACGCTTATTGGAAAGATAATCACGACTTATCAAATATTGAGAATATTTCTAAATTAATAAGGGATTTAAATATTGATAGTGAAGAATTTTTTCAATCTATAAAAGAACAATCTGTCAAAGATCAATTGATTAAATTAACTACTGATGCTTTTAATAAAGAAGTTTTTGGAACTCCGACTTTTATTGTCAATAATAAAGTTTTTTGGGGACAAGATAGACTTGAGTATGCTTTAGAGGAGTTAAATAATAATTAAATTATTTTAAAACTACTGCTGCTCATTGCAGCAAATCCACCATCAATATGAGAAATTTTTTCATAGCCCATTTCTTTTAATGATTTTACTGCCAAAGCAGATCTCACGCCTCCTGCACAAAATAAAATAAGCTCTTTATTTCTATCAACTTGTCCATTTTGAATGATTGGACTATTTGGATCTAAATAAACTTCTAACATACCTCTTGGGATATGGTATGCACCTTCAACTCTACCAGTATTATCTAATTCATTTATTTCTCTGATATCAATTAAATTACAATTATTGGCTTCAAGCAAATCATAAGCTTCATTTGCAGTAATAGTTTTTATTACCTGCATTGCTGAATTTACTAAACTTTGAATTGATTTAACTGTCATAATTAATTATTTCTAACTTATGAAAGTTCAAAATAAAACAAGAAAATCTAATTTTTTTAAAAAACTATTTATAAGATTTTGCAGATTTTTTGATTATGAAATTGTCGATCAAGGTGATCTTAGTTTTCCAAGAACTAATAAAAAAGGTTCAAAAAACTTATCTAATTTAGGAAAACAATCTCTAGTACTACCAATGGGCAGAATAAAAATAAATAGACCTATTAGATCATTAGATATAATTTTAAGAACATGCACCTCTGTTAACATGCTAACACAATCAAAAAAAAGGATATTTAAATCACCTAAAGAAGATTATTCTTTAAAAACTTTAAAATCGCTTATTAATTCAATTAACAATAATAAAAAAATATTTAAAAACATTAAAGTTAAACTAACTATTATCGATCATAACTCTCATTATAAAGTTATTGAAAAATTTAAAAAACTTTTAAAAAAACAATTTTTTAAAAGTGAAATTCTTAATTTAAATATAAATTTTTATAAAAAAAAAATAAAAAAAATTAATCAACAGGGAAAAAGTGTTACAGATAATCAAATTTCAAATATGTCTAATATAAATCAATCACTTAATATTGGAAAAAACTGTGATGATTTGGTTTATTTTGTAGAAGATGACTACTTGCATAAGAGAGATGCTATAGAGGAAATGATCCTTTCTTATGAAAGAATTTCTTCACAAATAGGTAAAGAATTAATTATGTGTCCTGCTGATTATCCATATCTTTATAATAAATTAGAAGACTCTAAAATAATTTTAGGTAATAACTGTCATTGGAGATCTATCGAGGAGTCTTTATGTACTTTTTTAACTAGTAAAAAACTAGTTAACAAACATTTAAAAAAATTTATTAGTGCCTGTGAGTTTGAACATTATCCTTTTGAAAAACCATTTCATGATATATATAAAAAAGAATTATGTATCAGTCCAATGCCTGCTTTGGCAGTACATTTTACTAACATTAATTCAATATATGGTTTATCACCCTTGATAGATTATGAGAAATTATGGAAAGAAAATAAAATATGACATTAAAAATAAACTCTAAGGCACCAAATTTTGAAATTCCTGCAACTTCAGTTGGTAAATATTCATTGAAAAACTCTTTTGGAAAATATCTTGTTTTATATTTTTATCCAAAAGACGATACACCAGGATGTACTATAGAAACAAATGACTTTAACAAACTTCTATCTCAATTTAAAAAATTAGACTGTGAAATATTTGGGGTATCAAAGGATAGTTTAAAAAGTCATGACAAGTTTAAAGATAAATACAAAATTAAGTTTGATTTACTTTCTGATGAAGAATTAAAAGTTCTTAAAAGGTATAAAGTTTGGGGAAAGAAAAAATTTATGGGTCGTGAATTTATGGGAATAATTAGAACGACTTATTTAATAGATAAAAAAGGTAAAATACTTAAGGTTTGGGATAATGTAAAAGTTAAAGACCACGCAAAAGAAGTATTAGAAACTTTAAAAAACATTATAAAAAAATAAAAAGGCCCCATTTCTGGGGCCCTTATTTAACTAACTAGAGAGAGATTATAGTTAATTCTTTTTTTTAGTTAGAGGCTCTTCAATGAGATAACGACATGGAGATCGAAGAGCCTCTATATTGCATGCAATTAGTCACGTATTGCGTAAGCTATTACTCCTGTTTCTGTAACGTCAGTACCTTTGGTTTCAGCTTCTTTACTTAATCTTATTCCAAAAGTAGCTTTCATTATTGACCAGATAATATAGGACACAATAAACACAAAAATGTTAATTGAAAGCACACCAATTAATTGTGCACTAAATGAAGCATCAGAGTTTGTTAATGGCACTGCTAATGTTCCCCAAATTCCAGCAAACATGTGAGCTGGAATTGCACCTACAACATCGTCAAGTTTGAAACTGAATAACAATTTAGTTCCAAATACCACGATTAATCCACCCACAGCTCCAATAAAGATTGCTGCTAGAGGTGTTGGTGCTAATGGTTCAGCTGTTACAGCTACAAGACCACCAATTGCTCCATTTAACATTTGAACTACATCTGTCTTACCAAACATTAATCTTGTGATTATTGCAGCAGCCATAACACCACCACAGGCAGCAAGATTAGTATTGATAAATATTGCTGATACAGCAACAGCATCATCAAATGTTCCAATAGCTAGTTGAGATCCGCCATTGAATCCAAACCAACCTAACCATAAAATAAATACCCCAACTGTTACTAATGGGATTGAAGAAGCAGCAAAAGGTTTAATTGCTTTTGCCTCACCTTTACTATCAAATCTTCCATATCTAGCACCTAACAACATGATACCTGCTAAAGCAGCTGCACCTCCTGTCGAGTGTACTAATGTAGAACCAGCAAAATCAGAGAAACCTAGTTCAGCTAACCAGCCTCCACCCCATTGCCAACCCATAACGATTGGATATATTACGCCAGCTAAAAGAGCTGCAAATAAGAAAAATGGCCATAGCTTAATTCTTTCAGCCATAGCACCTGAACAAATTGAAACTGTTGTTGCACAGAATACCATTTGGAAGAACCAGTCTGATCCATCTGCATAACCCGTGTCAACTGCACTTGCATCTGACCAAGGTGTGAATGTTCCAATATATCCTCCTTCTGGAATTCCGTATGCTAAATTGTAACCAAAAAGCCAAAACATAATTCCGGCAATTGAATAAAGACCTATATTTTTAGCACAAATTACTGATACACTTTTTGAAGTTACCATACCAGATTCTAGCATCGCAAAACCCGCTGCCATGAACATGACAAGGAAACCACAAATTAAAAATAGAAGCGAGTTAAATATCGCTTGAACTTCTCCAGAGACAGTTGTCTCTGCCATACCTGCACTACTCATGTTTAATAAAAATATTAAACTTAGAAGTGGTGCTGATATTTTTTTTATTATTTTAGTCATTAGACCTCCACTTGTTTAAGTGGTGTCTTATAGTTTTATTAATTTTTAAAACTAACGCTGATTAGGAAAATTTGGTATGCATTTTTTGCATATAGTAACAGCCCTGAACGTGATTTTTTAAAACGTTAGGGCTGTTAAAAAAAAATATTATCTGTTGAATACTTCTTTTAAAGCTTTAGCTGGTAAGAATTTAACCTTTTGAGAAGCAGCGATTTGAATCTGCTCACCAGTTCGTGGGTTTCTTCCAACTCTTGCTTTTCTCTTCGCTACTTTATATGTACCAAACCCAGCAATTTTTACTGAGTCATCACCTTTTAGAGCGTCTAAAATAGTGTTGGTAATTATATCAAAAGTACGCTCAGCATCTGCTTTGCTCAAATTTAATGAGCCAGAAAGCTTAGCAATTAGTTGTTTTTTGTTCATTTTAGCTCCGGTTTTGTTGGTTAATATTTATACTTGTCATAAACGTTGATAAATCAAGCTTTTTTTTAGTGTTAGGTTTTTTAAAACACACAATATCTTGTAAAAACACTAATAAACACTGGTTTTATTGGCTTTTTTTAACTTTTAAAAATGTGAATTATCTAAATAAACCTAGGTCTTTTAGATCATTGAATGTGGTGAAAAACATCAATGATAGCAACAAAAACAAACCGATTCGAAAAAAGCCCTCTTGTGTTTTTTGTGATAATGGTCGGCCTAAAACTTTCTCAAATGCATAAAACATTAAATGCCCGCCATCTAACATTGGTATTGGAAATAGATTAATTAGTCCTAAACTTATTGAAATATATGCCATCATACTAATGAAAGCCAACACCCCAAAGGTTGCAACTTGTCCAGAAATTTTAGCGATTCTAATCGGGCCTCCTAATTGAGATGTATCAGCTTTACCTAAAATCATTCCTCCGATGTATTTAAGTGAGGAAATACTGACAAAATAAACTTCATAACCTGCATGATATAAAGCCTGAGCAGGTCCTAATTTAACATGGTTAACTTTATTATTATAAGCACCAAGCTTAATACCAACCATTCTTTTATTAATTTTATTTCCCAATCCGTCATCACCCTCAACTATATTCGGCTTGATTTTTAAAATTAACTCATCGTAAGAACGCTTAACTTTAAAGTCTATATAATCACCAGTAGACATTGTGATAAATTTAGAAACTTCCATAATACTTTGAACTTCATTACCATCTATTTCTAAAATTATATCCTCAGACTTTAACCCTCCTACCATTGCTGGACTATCTTTTTGAACTTCATTTATGACTGCAGGAGTAAAATCTTTACCTATAAAAGTATAAATTAAAAAAAAAATTACTAAAGCTAATATAAAATTAGCTAAAGGACCACCAAATACTATTAAAACTCTCTGGTATAAGGGTTTTAAAATAAATAATTTTTCCCTTTCCTCTTCATTATATTTTTCTAAAATTTCTTGATGATCAGCTTGAGAATAAACATTTCTATCTCCAAAAAATTTTACATATCCACCTAAAGGAATTGCACAAATTTTCCATCTTGTTCCAAATTTATCGTTCCAACCAAATAATTCTTTACCAAACCCAATTGAAAAGTCAGTTACACCTACACCATATCTTCTTGCAAAAAAATAATGTCCATATTCATGAATAAAAACAACAACAAGAATTAAGATTAAAAAAGGTATAATATAACTTAGCATTCTTTATTTTATAATTTTATTTGTTATTAACAACCATCAATAAACAACTAAATTGACGCCATTTTAAACTGGTTGGACCAATGAAGCACTATTGTTGGTTGGTTTATTTACATCTTTTGAAACTTCATGAAAAATAAGATCAGGTATTTTACGTTCCTTTAAAAAAGTTGATCCCTGAAGTTCTATATTTAAATATCGATTAATATCAGTTTGGTTAAGAATTACGGGCTGACGATGATGAATTTCTTTTATATTATTTTTTGCATCTTCGGTAATTAGACAAAATTGATCTTTTTCAAAAATACCTGCTAAATAAATAGGGTTAGTATCTTTACGAGTAAAATAATGTGGGGTTTTTTCTTTTTCCTCTCTTTTCCATTCATAAAAACCATCAGCAACTGCAACACACCGATTATCTTTAATTAATTTTTTAAATGAAACTTTTTCATCAATAGTCTCAAGTCTTGCATTAATTAAAGCTTTAAAATTCTTATCTTTGGCCCAACCTGGCACTAAACCCCATTGAAGATTTTCTAAAGTGTTACCGTTTTTATATTTTTTTATTACAGGAAGTTTTTGATATGGGTGAGCATTATAGTTTTCTGTATCTTCAACCTGAATTGCAGATTTAACTAATTTACTAGTTTTAGTTACCGAGTTTTTTACTACATATCTCCCACACATTATATTGTTTGCTGTTTCATTAATTCTTCTATTTGCTTGATCATTATTTTAGGTGATCTCATTGCAGGATAAATTTCTTGAGCTTGCTCATAACTTCTAATTGCTTTTTCATAATTCTTAAGCTGAATATTTACTAAACCCTGTCCTGCTAAAGCTCCAAAATGTCTTTGTTCTAAGGCTAATACTTGATCTATATCATCTTGAGATTTTTGAAATTCTCCTAACATATAAAGTACAGTTGCTCTTTTATTCCATGCCTCAGCCCAAGTCTGATCAAGATTAATAACTTCAGTAAAAATATCTTTTGCTTTTAAATAATTTTGATCTCTCACAAATTGAGAACCTTCCTCTAATCTTGCGGTAAGTTTTTCATCTGTTGGATGGGTGCTCCACAAAGCCCAAATTTCTTGTTCAACTATAAAAGCTATTTTCGATTTATTAGCTTTTAACTCATTAAATAATTGATTCAATCTAGTGTCTCTTTCGTTTGCAAAAGAGCTAAGCTGTGAAAATAAATAAAACAAAATTACCAGGAATACCTTATTCATAGTTAGATATTATCAAATATTAGAATTAGAGTCTTCGGTCTTAAGTGTCTTTGTTGTTATTTTTACAACTATAAAAAGAAATATCTTTTTCTTTTTCCTCTTGTTTTATATTGGTTGTGATTTCGTGTATAAGTTCACCTGTTTTTCTAGTATAAACTGCAGACTCGGAATAATTCCTACCTTTATCAAATGCTTGGATTAAGAATATATCCTTATTCGAAATTTTAACCTCTAAATCAATTTTATTAAAAAATTCTGATAAATTTTTAACATTTAGAATATCTGGTGTTTTAGACTCGATTATTAACTTATTAATATCTTTTCTTTTAATTTGATCTTTTGTGAAAGATACAAAGTTATGGTCTGAATTTTTTAAAATTACTTTTTCAAATTTACAATTTAAGTTCAAATCAGAATTTAGAGTAATATTTGTATTTTGAGCTTGAGCAAAACTGAGGCAACAATATATGCTAATTATTGATAAAAAGATTTTCATTTAATTAATTATATTAATAATACTTTTTTGTATTGTTTCACTTACTTTAAGTGTTCCATCTTTGTTGGGATGTATACCGTCTTGTTGATTTAATCTTGGATTAAGTGCCACACCTTCAAGAAGAAATGGAATTAATGCTAAATTATACTTCTTTGCTAACTTTGGATAAATAGCATCAAACTCTTTTTTATATTTTTCTCCATGAGTATCTGGTGCCACCATTCCAGCTAAAATAATCTTAATTTTTTTATTCTGAGCAACTTTGATTATTTGTTCTAAATTTTTTTCTGTTTCATCTGGTTGAATTCCTCTGAGCATATCATTAGCCCCTAATCCCAAAATAATTAAATCTATTCCAGGTTCTGATAAACTCCAATCAGCTCTATTCAACCCACCTGATGAAGTGCTTCCAGAGACACTTCCGTTGATGACTTTAATATTTAGCCCAGCTTGCTTAAGATTGTTTTCTAAAACTATTGATAAATGATGCTCTTTAGGTAATCCATAACCAGCCATCAAACTATCACCGTATAAAACTACCTTTTCTATTGCACTTGCTTTTATGTGCACTAGAAAGAATATCAAAATTTTAATAAATATAGTTTTATTCATGAACACTATTCTTAAATTAAAAAAAATTAATCTCAAATACCAAACTGGTAAAGATAGTATCAGTGTTTTAAAGAATATTGATTTAAATATTAAGAAAAAAGAAACTGTTTCAGTAGTTGGAGAAAGTGGCTCAGGGAAAACAAGTTTAATAATGTTAATTGGAGGCTTAGAAAAACCAACCTCTGGTAAAATAATTTTTAATGATCAAGAAATAACAGGCCTTA
The DNA here is from genome assembly GCA_902635845.1 of uncultured Pelagibacteraceae bacterium. Taxonomy (GTDB): domain Bacteria; phylum Pseudomonadota; class Alphaproteobacteria; order Pelagibacterales; family Pelagibacteraceae; genus Pelagibacter. Next base: position 50,027 of record CACPPK010000002.1, read on the forward strand.
GTGAAGATGAAGTATCTGAGATAAGAAAGAAAAATATTGGAATAATATTTCAGTCGTTTTATTTAATTCCTAATTACACAGCAGTTGAAAATGTTGCTTTAACGCTTGAACTTAATAATTTTAAAAATCCAGAAAAAGAAGCAAAAATTTTATTAGATCGTTTTGGTTTGAAACATCGTTTTAATAATCTACCAAGTCAATTATCAGGTGGTGAACAGCAACGGGTTGCTATCGCTAGAGCAATTGCGATGAAACCAGAACTAATCTTAGCAGATGAACCAACAGGAAACTTAGATACTGAAAATTCTATCATGATTGCAAATATTTTATTTAAATATGTAAAAGAAGAAGGTTCTTCTTTAATCATGGTAACTCATGATCCTAAGCTTGCAGACAAAGCTAAAAGAAAAATAAAAATTAAAGATGGAAAAATTAAATAATCCTTCAGAATTTAGTTTGATTTTTAAATATGCTTTAAAAGACTTAAGCAGAAATTATCATAAAATTTCTAGTATCATTGTAACGCTATTTATAAGTCTTTTTATCTTAAGTGCTATTTTCACAATTGAAGATAGTCTTAAAAAAGAACTTAATGATAATGCCAAAGCACTTTTAGGTGGAGATTTAGAAATTGATTACAATCGTAATCAAGGAAATTTAGATTTAGTTAATCAAGTAAAAGAGTTTGCAACTGTTTCTCAAATGATTGAGTTCAGCACTATGCTTTCAACTACTGGCAGAGAAAAAAATAAATCATTATTTACTAGAATTAAAACTGTGGATGAAAAATATCCTTTATATGGAAATGTTTTTTATGAACCAATTGGTGCTTATGAAAGAATGCAAAAAGAACCTAATACTATCCTGATCAATGAAAGTTTGTCAAAAACTCTAAATATTAAAATTAACGAAATAGTAAAAGTTCAAGATCAAAATTTTACAGTAATTGGAATTATTAAATCAGTACCAGATGTAAGTGGATTTGTTGCATTTGGCGATTGGGCTTTAGCAGGAAAACAAACTTTAGAAATTTTAAAACTAAACGGAATTGGAAGCTTTTTAAACTATGAATATAAAGTAAAGTTTAATGACAATGATAAGCCTGAAGAAATTGAGAAACGAATTGAAGAAATATTTAAAGAAGATCAAAAAGTTAAACTTAGATATCCTGAAAATTCTGCAAGTGGTATAAAGAGAATTATTAATAATTTTTCTCAATTTTTGTCACTTGTTTCTATCAGTGCTATGTTGATAGCAGGTATTGGAATAGCAAATACTTTGCTTTCTTTTATTAATCAAAACAATATGTCGATAGCTGTACGAAAAGCAGTTGGCTTTTATTCAGGTAATATTAAAACTCTATATTATCTGCAGTTATTTATACTTTTATTTATTATCACTGTTGTTGCTTATGGGTCGAGTTTTTTAATTGTGCCAATAGCAGATAAATATTTATCTGATGGATTAGGATTGAATGTTTATCCAGTGTTTTCTTTACTAAATTTTTTAAAAATATTTTTAGTGGGATTATTAGTTTTAATAATTTTTTCTATCCCAACAATCAGTTCTATTGATCAAGTAAAAGCGTCTAATTTATTTAGAAACGTATTTCAAAATCTTCAATTTTATTATTCTAAGAGATCAATTGTTCTTAGCTTTGTTTTATTATCTATCTTAATTTTGTTATTCACGATTGGATCTGAACAGCCCTCTTATAGCTTGGGTTACTTTGCTGCTTTTTTTGTGTGTTTAATTGTATTTTTCTTGCTTTCAAAATTAATCATTTTTTTTCTAAAAAAATTCAAATCTAGTTCAATAATTTCTTTAAAAGTTTCAATTAAAAATATTACCCAAACGAAAAGTATTACTCCTATTACAGTTATGTCTCTTGGCTTAGGGGTTACTTTGTTATTAACATTAGCTTTGGTTGGCACAAATTTTCAAAGAGAAATTGCTAAATCTATTCCTGATATTGCGCCTGATTATTTCTTCGTAGGTATTCAAAAGGGAGAAAGGGAGAAATTTGAACAAGGAATTTTAAATATGGATCCAAATGCATCTATTGAAATTGTGCCAATGGTATCCTCTGGAATTGTAAAGATTAATGGTGTAGATCCTAACACTTATATTAAACCAGATAATGATAGTTACTGGGTAATTGGTAGTGAACGAAGATCTTCTTGGGTAGAAAATGTACCTGAAGACAATCCAATTTTAGAAGGTGAATGGTGGGATTTATTAAACCCTAATCAACTTCAAATATCTCTTGATGCAAAAGTTGCTAAAGATTTAAATATCCAGTTAGGTGATATTTTTACTTTAAATGTTTATGGGCGTGAAATTGATGGAAAAGTAATTAATTTTAGAGAGGTGGATTATCGAGATTTAAGCATCAACTTTGCAATGTTATTTAATCCTCAATTTGCAAAAAATATTCCACACGAATATTTGGCTACTGCAAAATTTAATTCAAATAAATTTGATGAAACTGAAATGCTAGAAATCATGCCAAGTTTATCAATGATAAAAATTGCAGATTATTTATCTAAAGTTACAGCTGTTTTGAATAAAGTATTTATTGCAGTTACCTTAATCTCAGCGGTTACTATTGTTATAGGGTTAATCGTAATTTCGAGTGCAATTATGGTTCAAGGGAAAGTAAAAGAATATCAAAATTTAGTCTTCAAAATTTTAGGTTTTTCAAAAAAACAAATTGTTTTTTCATCCCTTATTGAATTCATTATTATTTTTAAATCTGTAATTTTAATTGCAATACTCTTTGCAGTGATTGGTTCCAAATTTATTATGGAAAATATTTTTGATCTGGTTTGGATGTTTGACTTTAAAGTTTTAATTTTTTTAGGAATTTCAATCGGCCTTGTTACTTTAATTTTAATATTACTAACAAACTTAAAATATCTAAATCCTAAGGTTTATCCTTTAATAAGAAATCAATAATTAGAATTTAGTAATTTTACTATCTAAAGAAATAAGATTTAATTCTACTTTTAATTTTGGAAATCTTTTTTTTATTTGTTTTTTTATTTTAGAAAACGACTCTTTATGAATTTTTTTTTCATTATCTGGGCTAAATTCTTTTTTTCCGTTAGCTATTTTAGCTGCACCACAATCTTTGTGATTAATGACAATTAATTTTTCTATTTTATGTAATTGAATAGAGGTTGATAAATTATCATAAAACGTTTTATGCCATTTCTTAAACTTATTATGCGTAACTCCAACAGCTGCACCTGCAATTGTGAACGCACTGTATTTTCCTGTTAATCTTTTTTTCTTTAAATAATTGTGAACTAAATGTTGAAATCTTGGATCCATACAAGATAACACCATTGCTTTAAATTTGGATTTCTTCAATTTAATTCAACTTTAAACATAGCCTCATTCCTTCTATTCATTGGAAGTGTAAATGGACTGTCATATGTTGCTCTAATAGGCGGGCTTATAATTGATATACTATTTTTTTGTAACTCTTTTTCTAAAATTTCTTTGTGTTTAAGGAAATTCCTATCTGAAGCTCGTCCAGAATACCTTAACACTGCGTAATATCCTCCTTCAATATTAACTATTTTTACATCTTCCCTACTTGGATTTGGTGCATTTTCTGAATTAAATTTAGAGGGCAAATAAAATTGCATGCTCATGTTTCCATTTTTCTCAACTTGAGTAACTGGGGTTGTCATTTTAATTTTCTCTTGAGTATCGTTTCTGCCAGAAATGTAATTAAATAATTTCCTAAAATTACTATCTATTCCAGATGTCATTGTTTCAACTGCTAAACGATCAGAGTATTTTCTAACCTCATACACCTCATTTTTAGATACAATTTCATAATTTGCTTCTTCGTAAGCCATAATAGTAGAATAGGGTAAAATAAATAAAGCACAAAATACTATCAAATAAAATTTAATTATTCTCATTGTTACACAACTTTATATTCAAAATTTTGTGTAGTTTCATTAATTTGGATTAATTTTGCACCATTTCTTTCATGAAAATTAGTTGCCATTTCTGTTAGTGGCGAAAGAGTTACTAATCTGTTTAGATGATTGGATTTTTTAATCTTTTTGAACACTTCTTTAACAATTAATTTTCCTCCACCCTTTTTTTTGGACCATACTGTGTAAGCAATCGCAATTCGGCCTCCTGTTTGATCTCTCATAGCAGTTTGAAGAAATGCATCTGTACTTAACTTTTCTAACTCATCAACACTTTTTGGGACTTCATTTGTATACGCAAAACACATTACAGCATGAATTTCTCCTTTATATTCAACACCATAAATTTTTCTTCCAAAACCTGTTCTAAATTTATTATCTAATTCTGGTCTTACAGGATCTTCATCAGTATTACATTCCTTAAGCTCAACAAGCTTTGCACCTTTTACCCAGCCAAAAAAATTATCAATATTTTTACTTAATACTTGTCTATTTTTTCTTAGTCTAGCTTTTATTCTTGTATTAAATTTTTTATTCATATTTATAAATTAAATGTATCACTTATTTAAAATTTTTAATGTGTTATAAAATCATACCAGATAATCATATAAAAGCTTTGTACTAGTAACAAAAATTAAAGCATATAAAATATTATAAAATAATTGTTCTTCAATAATTTTAAGTAATTTATATCCAATCAATATCCCTAATAACGCAACTGGAAATAATATTACCGAATGTTTAAAAGATTCTAAATTTGTCATAGATAAATTAATATACAAAGGAAGTTTAATTAAATTCACAAAAGTGAAAAAAAATATTCTTGTTCCTACATATATTTCTTTTTTCATTCTAAGTGGGAGCAAGTACAGACTAGTTGGAGTTCCTCCAGCATGTACACAAAAACTTGTAAAACCTGCAACTACTGAACATGACCCACCTTTTAAAAAATTTTTTTCTGATTTTTTTTCTTTGTCCTTTTTAAAAAAAAAATAATGACCTGCAAACAAAAAACCCATTACACCGATTATAAATTTTAACAAGTCCTCTGAAAAATATGAAAAAGTTAAAGATCCAATAATTATACCGATAGCTGCAAATGGAACCATTAATTTCAAAGTTCCTAAATCAAATTCTTTTCTATATTTATAAACGGCAATAAAATCTGAAAATATTAAAATTGGTAAAATAATTCCTAAAGCCTGATTTAGAGGCATCACTATTGTCATTAAAGGAACGGAAATTAAAGTCATGGAACCACCTAGGCCTGATTTTGCAATTCCATATAAAATTATGGCTGGAACAACTGTTAAAAAAAATAATAAGTTTATTTCCATTTATTTAATGATTTTAATAATTTTGATCCTAAAGGACTAATTGGCTCTTGAAGTATTATATCTTTTTTAGTTTTTTCTCTTACTAATTGTAATAATTTGGTTGCTAAACCTTGTTTTCTAAAAATTGGGTTAACAAAAATATATTCTACCTCACCTTTCTCATTAAACCTAACAAAGCCTATTGTAGTATTTTCATTTTTAAAGGTAAAAACTCCCTCTGTTTTTTCAATTTTAAAATTTGAAATTTCCAGGCTGTTCATAAATCCTAGTAATTTAGAAGCAAGAGGACAACCGCTATAGCAGCAATAATAGAACTAACGACAATATAATTGAGCTTAATATTGAATTTTTTTTCTATGAACTCAGAAATTTTTTCCCAAAATAAGACTATTAAAAAAATAATTATAGCTGGAAGAATATATTTAATCATAATTAAGCTTTCATATTATAACCTTTTTTAAGAAGGCTAGTAACTATAGCTATACAAATACCAAGAAAAGCTAGCATTAAACTTACACTTATCCATATATTAAAGTCTGATACCCCATAAAAAGAAAATCTTAATCCATTTATCAAATAAACAACTGGATTAAAATAAGTAACTATTTGCCAAAACTCTGGGAGCATATCTAAGGAATATAAGCTACCACCCAGAAAAACCATTGGTGTTATTACCAAAGAAGGAATGATTGACATTTGTTCAAAATTTGAACTCATTAAACCAATTAAAAAACCAAACAAAGCAAAAGTAAAAGAAACTAAAACTAAAAGAAATATCATCAATAATGGATATTTAACTTCAACTTCGACAAAAAAAGTTGATGTTAAAAAAATCATTACACCAACAATTAGTGTTTTGGTTGCTCCTGCGCCAACAAAAGCAAGAACTATTTCTAAAGTTGAAATTGGTGCTGCTAAAATTTCATAAATTGTTCCATTAAATTTAGGAAAAAAAATACCAAATGAAGTATTGCTAATCGATTGCGTTAAAAGAGTAAGCATTAATAATCCAGGTACAATGTATGATCCATAACTTATACCATCAATTTTTTGAACATAGCCGCCTATCACTGAACCAAAAACAATAAAGTATAAAGAAGTTGATAAAACAGGTGATAACAAAGATTGCATCAATGTCCTTCTAAATCTATCCATTTCATGGAGATAAATTGCTTTGAATGCGTAATAATTAAATTTCATTGTTTTCCTTTACTAAAGTGACGAATATTTTTTCTAATGTACTTTGTTCTGTTTTTAAATCTTTTAACTTCAAACCTGCGTCTTTTAAGTCCTGAAGTAAATTCGTAATCCCAGTTTGTTTTGCTTGAACATTATATTTATAATCTATTGACATTTTATCTTTACTAATTTCAAGTTTATATTTATCTAAACTGTTTGGTAATTCAAAAATTTTTTCCTGTAAGTCTACTGTAAGTTTCTTGTGACCCATTTTTTTTAATAATTCTTTAGTCTCATCTACTACAATAATTTCTCCTTGATTAATTACTCCCACCCTATCTGCAATTGCTTCGGCTTCCTCTATATAATGTGTAGTCAAAATAATTGTTACACCAGTTTTTCTTAAATCCTCAACTATCTTCCACATATCTTTTCTAAGCTCAACATCAACGCCAGCAGTAGGTTCGTCTAAAAATAAAATAGATGGTTCATGAGATAAGGCTTTTGCAATTAAAACTCTTCTCTTCATTCCACCAGATAATTGTCTAAGACTTAAATCTTTTTTGTCCCATAAACTTAAATCTTTTAAAATCCTTTCTATGTAATCTGGATTAGGTTTTTTTCCATAAAGTCCCCTCGAATATGAAACATTATTAAAAACACTTTCAAATTGTTCTAATGTTAGCTCTTGTGGAACTAATCCAATTTTAGATCTAGTCGATCTGTAATCTTTAATTATATCAAGGTCATCTACGGTTACTTTGCCTGAAGAAAGTCTAACTATTCCACAAATAATGCTTATAAGTGTTGTTTTTCCAGCTCCATTTGGTCCAAGCATTGCAAAAATTTCACCTTTTTTGATATTTAGATTTATATTTTTTAATGCCTCAAATCCATTATCGAATACTTTTGATAAATTATTTATACTTATTTGATCATTTGACATGAGTTAAGCATATATAGAGACAATTTATGTTATTACAATGAATTAAAATTTGTTTTACATATGACTAAGTATGAAAAAATTTTTAGTATTTGTCTGTTTTGTATTAGCATTTAGCACCAAGGCAATTGGAAAGGAAACTACGTATAGCAAAGAATTATTCGATAAAGCTATATCAAATGGTAAAGTTGTAGTTGTAAGTTCCTGGATTAAATATTGCTCATCATGTGCAGGACAAATGAAAGTATTAAAAAAAGCAAAAAAAGATTTTGATAATATAGAATACTTTGCTTTTGATGTAACAAATAAAGAAATTGCTAAATTTTTTAATGTTCAATATCAAACTACACTTTTAATTTTTAAAGATAATAAAGAAGTTTATAGAAGTATTGGTGAAACCACTAAAGAACTAATTTATGAAGCTTTAAAATCCTCTATCTAAATTTAATTTTTAAAATTATTGCAGGTAAGAAAGTTGCTATTAAAAAGGATAAAAATAATAAAGATTGAGATATAAAAGGTGAAAATAAGTCTTTAGACAAAAATACTCCCACTAATAAACTTTTTGAAAAATCTGGAAATGGAAACATTAAAAATCCACCAACAAGACCAATTATAATTGAAATATGAGCAGTTTTTTCATTTACTTTGTTGTAGAAACTATAAAAAACAGTCACTACAAATGCACAACAAAATAAATCTGCAAGTAAGAATAAATATAAAATATCAAATCCTTTTGAAGCAACACCAAAAGCAATTACAGACAAGATTAAAATAAAATATTTAGATATTTTTAAATAATTAGTTTTTTTATCTAAGTTAAAAGTCGCTTTACCATCAACAACAAATAAACTGGAAATAGCATTAACCAAAGTATCAACGGTTGAAATTGTTAATGCAAGACCAAGGATAACGATCAATAAGGACAAAATTTCTGTTTGATCTTTTAATAATAAACTAAAAAATCCTAAATCAGGTCTAATAGATGGATCCATTGAAAATGAAACCATTCCAATAAAACCCATTAGGAAAACTATTGGAACAATAATAAAAAAGGAAATTACCAAACCATCTTTTAATGTTTGGTAATCTTTTGCTGCATATACTCTTTGCCAATTTCCTTGATGAAATAAATTGGTTGCTGCAACTGCAATAAAAAAAGTTAATCCAGCAGTGTATCCCGGAATATAATTTGAACTTAATAATTGAGGGTTTTTCTCATTAATTAAAGAAAATGAAAAATTATTTCCTGAAGAGGAGCTAATAATTGAAATCAGAATAAACAACAAAACACCAATTACAATCATTTGGATATTGTCCGTAAATATTGATGCTCTTAATCCGCCGTAAAGCGTATAACTTAAAGTTGCTCCCAATACTATTAATGCTGTAATCCACAATTCTGCTCCAGATATATAATTAATTAATACAGCAACTGCAGTTACTTCTGCACAAAGAAAAATGAACATATAAAAAATTGTCATTAACAAAATCAACTTAAATAGACTTCTGCCAAATTTCTTTCTCATAAACTCTACTAAAGAGGATCCTTTTGGAAATTCGCTTCTAATTTTTTTTCCGAAATATATTAAGAAAATCATTGGAAAAGCTGTGCCTAATGCATATCCAATGACAGCACCTAGACCACCCCACGTTGCAGCCGCAACTGGACCAAATAAAATCCAAGCACCTAAGGCTGATGCTACAAGACTTGTAGTAAGTGAAAATAAACCAATTTTTCTATTTGCGGTTAAATAATTATTAATTCCTTTAAATTTTTTAGAATGAAGAATTCCTAAAAAAGCAAATATTAAACTAATTACGATTACTAATATTAATGATGTTGATTGAGTTAAAAAATATGATTTATCCATTTTATCCCTTTCTGAATTACCGGACAGGTTCTTTGGGTATAATCTCAGTCTGTTAAGACACCCCTTATAAATATACTTAGTACATTTTGTTTATTATGGAAAGTGTTTTTAAATTTAATTATTTCCGAGTTTTATGGTTCATTATTTCGACCATACATTGTGTAGCGTATTCTCTCCACTCAGATGAAGTTTTGTTTTTTAAGCTATTTAAATGATTTCTGTTACTTTGAATGTCATCTTTATGCTTAATATAATCAGTTCCATTAAGGTTTTTTTCCATTTCAGACAAATTAGTTTCCATTGCCTTTATCCACTCGTTTCCAAGTTCAACACATTTTTGGTCATCTTTTTCATCACAAATTTGCTTAAAAAAATTAAAGATAACATCATCAGTGTTAACTGAAGCATTCATTAATTATTGTTTGCAGGTACCTATAGACTCTGGACCACAAGTTTGACCATTAGTCCACGTAGCTCCAGTTAAATTAGCTCCATCAAAATTAGCATTGGTAATGTTAGATGATGTAAAGTTGGCTTCCATTAAATTAGAGTTTTGAAAATTAGCTTCGATTAATGTTGCACCCATAAAATCCACTCTAGTTAAGTTGGCTCCAGTGAAATTAGTTTTTTCAAAATTTGCACCTATAGAAACAGACTCATAAAGATTAGCTCTTACAAATGTAGACTCTGGAAAAGTTCCAAATGATAGATTTGAAGTCATCATAATACTTTTATCAAAATTAACTTGAATAAAACTTGCAAATGAAAGATTTGAATTTGGAAGATAACTACCTTGTAAATCTTGAGAGTCTGAAAATCTACAATTAGAATAATCAACTCCTTCAGTTAAAGGATCGTCACACGCTGCATTTGAATTTGTAAAAAATAATAAACTGAATACTACAAGTAAGATAATTTTTTTCATAAGAAAAGTTAACAAATAAAATATGTCAAAACAATGAATGATTTAAAGTTTAATAAAAATTTTAAATTCTTACTTTTTTGCCAGTTTTAGCACTTTTTGTTATTGCTGCAAAAATTTTAAGAGAAATTAAACCATCATTTCCATTTACTTTAGGCTTAACTTTTTTTGAAATTACATCAGCAAAGTGATCAATTTGATTAACTAATGTATTATCATCTTTTTTATTTTTATCTTCATTAACAAATATCTTATTCCACCAACTTCTCTCTTTTTTATAAAACCAATATTTAAGGTTAGGAAACTGTAGAGAACCTTTGGTACCACCGATCATATATGCAGATTGGTTAGTAATTGGATAAGCGGGATTTTCTCCAGCAGTTAATTCATAACTCCATGGTGCAACAATTGTATCTGATAAATTTAATGTGCAAAGTGCTCCTGAATTAAAGATCAGGCTTATTGTTGCTGTATCTTCAACTATAAATTTTCTAGTTTTATTAGTTGTAAAGGCTTGAACGTATTTAATAGATCCAAGTAAATAACAAATCATATCGATATCATGGACTAAATTGATCCCTAGAGGCCCTCCTCCTTTGCTTATTCTCCATTTTTCTTTGTAATAAGCTTTGTGTTTATAAAGCCAACACAACACATTTGCTGAAACAATTTTTCCCAGTTTTCCTTTGTCGATAAGACCTTTTACCTTTGATACTATTGAGTTATGTCTTCTGTGATACCCTATCAATAGCGGTGTTTTATTTTTATTAGCACTACTTATAATTTTTTTAGCTGAATTAATATTATCTGAAATAGGTTTTTCCAATAACACTGGAATTTTTTTCTTTAAAAAACCGACTGTATGCTTTTTATGGAGTTGATTTGGGGTAGCAACAATCACTGCATCTAAATTTTTTGAGTTTAAAAGTTCATCTACATTTGAATATAGTGGAATTTTATATTTTTTTGATAAATTTTTAGCGTTATTACTAATATCTACTATCGAATGGAGATTAGCTTTTTTTGATTTTAAAATTGCCTTTATGTGCTGCAATCCCATTAATCCAGTTCCAATAATTGATATGTTTATTTTTTTATTCATTTTATGAAATATTGATTTTTGTAAAGTACTTATAAAGTTTTTTGGGTTTAATTAAAGTACTTGGAAAATTTTTATTATTCGGTGCATCTGGATAGTGTTGAGTTTCCAAACAAACACCCTGGTAAGGAGTAAGTTTATTTTTGTATCGCAAACCCTGACTAGTATAAAGTTGTACCCCAGGAAGATTTGAATAAAAATCTAATTGAGTATTGGTTTTTTTATTTTTTAATGAGGCTAAATAATTTTTGGAATTTTTTTTAACACAAAATGTTAAATCAAATCCTAATGCATTTATTTTATTTGGTATTATTTTTGTTTTTTCGTTTTTGATAATATTTATTTTTTCTCCAATATTTTGAAACTTAATGAAATCATTAATAGTATTTTTAACTTTTTTAATTTTGCCAGTTGGGATCAATTCGTTGTTTACTTCAAGATATTTTTCTGAATTAATTTTTAAATCATGATTAAAAATTGTCTCTTTTTTATTTTTATTTAAATTCCAATAACTATGATTTGTTAAATTAACATGCGTTAATTGATTTGTTTTATATTTGTATTTAATAATTAAAGTTTTATTTTTAATTTCAAAAATACACTCTGAATTTAGATCTCCTGGAAAACCTTGGTCTAAATTTTTAGATAGCAGTTGATAAATAATTTTAGTTTTTGAATGATTTTTTATTTTCCATTCTAATCTATCAAATCCTATTTTTCCTCCATGCAGTGTATTTCTTCCTTCATTGCCATCGAGTTTGTAAGTTTTATTTTTAATCTTAAATTTCGAATTTGATATTCTTCCTGAGTACCGACCACACGTAGCACCTACATAAAAATTTTTACTGCTGTAATTTTTTGTAGGGCCTAAATTTAAGATTAAATTTATCCCTTTTTGCTTGTCAAAAACCTCATACAGACAGGCACCAATGTTAATAGATTTAATTCTTAGATACTTATTTTCTATTATTGAGCTTTGTACTTTCACAAAGCCTATTACAACCAGCCTTTATCAACAATATAAGATTGATTTGTACATCCACCTGATTGTTCTGATGAAAAAAACAATACTGCTTGAGCAAGCTCATGCGGTAATAATCTCGATTTTAAACATTGGTTTTTCATCAAGTCTTTTTCAGATTCCTCATTTAACCAAAGATCGATTTGTCTTTGTGTTAATACCCATCCTGGCACTACTGAATTAACTCTAATATTAAATTCTCCTAAATCTCTTGCAAATGATCTAGTTAAACCAACTACCCCTGATTTTGCAGCTGTATAAGCAGCCATACCACCTTGTCCAACCATCCAAGAGGAAGATCCTATATTGACAATTACACCACCCTTATTTTCAATCATTGATTTTTTAACTGACTGAACTGTGAAAAAATAATGTCTTAGATTTACATTCATTCTTTCATTCCAATATTCTTCTGTAACATCATCAATTTTGTGTCTTGTGTCATTAGCAGCATTATTGATTAAGATATCAATTGGACCTTTTTGATCAATAATGTCCACAATTGTCTTTTGGAGTTGTTTTATATTTAATAAATCACATTCAATAAAAGTTGGTATTGAATATTTTTTATTTTTTATATCTTCAATTAATTTTTCAGCTTCTGACACTTTAATATCTATAAAGTAAACCTCAGAACCTTGTTCACAAAAATGTTCAACAATTGAAGCCCCAATTCCAGATCCTCCGCCTGTTACAAATACTCTTTTGTTTTCGAGATCGTAATACTTTACCTTCATTATAATTCTAATTCTTGAGCAAGATCACCAATTTTTGCACCACCTGACATCAATCTTTTTACATCTTCACCACCAAGTTCTGAAGACAATCCTGAACCAATTACTTCTCCTAAACTTAAAAAAGTATATCGATCAGCTATAAGGCGTGCATGAATTTCATTGTGTGTAATAAGTATAATTGCAATATTTCCAAGTCTTTGAACTTTTTTTATTGTTTTTAAGACTTCCATTTGCTGCTTTTGACCTAATGCTGATGTAGGTTCATCTAATATTAGTATCTTTGCACCAAAGTAAATTGCTCTTGCAATAGCCAAAGTTTGTCTTTGTCCACCTGACATTGTTCCAACTGGTTGGTTGGGGTTTGAAATGTTAATACCAATTTTAGACATTTCTTCTGTTGTTATTCTATCCATCTCATCCATTTGCATTAAGCCAAATGGGCCAGGTCCTTTTTTTATTTCACGTCCAAGAAAAAAATTTCTTGTTACTGATGTTAGAGCATTGAGTGCTAAATCTTGATAAACTGTACCAATACCTGCATCAGATGCTTGTCGCGGTGTAGAAAAATTAACAGTTTCTCCATCAACTTTTATTTCTCCACTTGTCATAAGATGAACTCCGGATAACACTTTGATCAAAGTTGACTTTCCAGCTCCATTATCACCTAAAAGAGCATGAACTTCTCCTGGATAGACATCTAATGAAACACCATTTAAAGCAGTAAACGTTCCAAATTTTTTTACTACATTCTTTAGTTCAATTAATGGTTTTCTATCCATTATATATTTCCCATAATTCGTTTTCTAATATTCTCATTTGTGAGAGCAGCAGTAACAAGAACAGCTCCAAGGAATACTCTATAGAATGATCCATCAATTCCTGGAATATAAAAGAAAGCTTCTTTTGCTATTCCAAAAATAATTGTACCTAGAATAATTCCGCCTATTGTACCAAAACCTCCTGTTAGCACGACACCACCAATAACTGCTGCAGCAATCGCTTCTAATTCTTTTAAATTACCTTTAGCTGTATCCGCAGTATTAACTTCAAATACTTGACAAGCTGCAAACATAGTTGCGCAGAATGCAGTATTCACAAATAGTGAAATCTTAACTTTGTTTGTTGGCACACCATTAGCCTTTGCAGCACTAAGATTTCCACCAGTTGAATAAATCCAGTTACCTGCTTGAGTTTTGCTCAAAATAAAATAAAAAATTAGAGCGATAAGTGCCCAAATCATTAAACAAGAATACATTCCTTTAGCAAAAATATTCCCATAGTTATTTACATTCCAATCTGCTGTAAAATATAACCAATTAAAAATTGGTTCCATTATGTCGCCTCCAAAGAAGTTAGCGACTGGTCTTGCAGTATATATTGTATCAATATAAGCTTTTGCTATATCAATATCAGTAACTGCTTTTGCTGCAACTTCAGGAACATTAACTCCAGCCTCTATTTTCTTTGTCAAAATTTCCACCATTGAATCATTGCCAGATTTTTTTGCTCCAGCTAAAGATTTTTCTAAAGTTGCAATCATTTTTTCTGAATTTGAGGCAGTTTTGAAAGCTGCAACTTTTTCGTTAATATATGTTAATTTTTCAGTTAATTTTGCTACCGTGCTTGCCGGCACAGTGCTAAGAATTTCTAATAATTGGTCATTTGGTAAAGCTTTAGCCGCATCCCTTTCCATTTCTCCATGACCTGGTACATTTATAATGTTTTTAATATCTGGTAAATCTGTAACAGTTGTTGATCCAGCAGTTTGATCAGGGGCTCTGTTAAATGCTCTATAGGATACTTCTGTTAAACCTCTTAAAAAGAAAAGTCCACCTAGTGTAACAATGAAAGAAGCTATTCCACTTTTAACTATTATCCATCCCTGAATCCATCCAAAAGATAGAGTCATGCATAAAGTAATTAATATTGCTAGTAGTGGAGATACATCTCTTATTTCAAATAATCTTAATCCCTCAAAATGAAAACCTCCTTCAAAAGATATATAAGGAATAACAACAGCAAAACCCCATTTTAGTATCATTGCCATACAACCACCAGCAAAACCAATCATTGAACCGACGGAGAGATCAAATTCACCTGCTATAATTAACATTCCAGCAGCAAGTGCTACGATTCCTAATTGAGCAATTACCCTAAAATTATTTCTAATTCCTAAAGCGTTAAATCCTTCACCAGAAAAAGGATTAAGAGAAAATTGTCCTTCTGGAATTGAAAAGTATCCCAACATACAAAAAAGTAAGACCATCACACCAAAAGGTCCGATCTCTGGACGAGAGGTTAACGCGGAATACCATTTTTTCTCTCCTTGTCTGTCTGACTCTTGTCTTGGTTTTTTTGTTGTTGATGTATTCATTTAAAAAAAAGGTTTGTTGATTTATAAAAAAAAAGGGCCGATTTAGAAATCGACCCTTTAAATTATTACTGACTATCTGTCAATTCCTGCAAGAGCAGCAACTGAAGAAGCGTTAGACTTATCAACGAAGCCAGGTCCTGATGGGATGTTAGCTCCTGGAAGAAGTCCAGCACTGTTATTGTACAAGTGTAATACGATAATTGGCATATAACCTTGTAGTCTTTGTTGTTGATCGATAGTGAAAGAAACTCTTCCAGATCCGATTAAGTCCATAACTGCAGGACTCAAGTCGAAGCAAGAGTGGTGCACTGTCATACCAAGATCAACTAAAGCTTTATCAACAGCTTCACATACGTGTGGTCCTACTGAAAGGATCGCATTGATATCACTGTTAGCTTGTAAAGCAGCAGTAGCTCTAGTTTGAATAGTTGCAGGGTCAGATGTAGTATCAGTCATTTGCATAGGAACAGCAGAACCGTAACCTTCACATCTGTCTACAAGAGCTGTGTTGTATGCTTCTTGAATCATACATAATGCTTTAGTAGCACCTTCAGCTTTTGCTCTTTCACCAGCTTTTTGTCCAGCAAGTAATTCAGGCTGACCAACGTGCATTAAAGCACCTAGTTTAGCAGAAGACTCTAAACCAGAGTTCATTGTAATTACTGGAACACCAGCAGCAACAGCAGCTTTAATAGCTGGGCCTAATGCATCTGGGTCTGGTAAAGAAATTACCATTCCATCTGGTTGAGTAGCTGCAGCAGCTTGAATTGAGCTTGCCATATCAGCCATATCAGCAGAAGGGTTGTAGATATATTCGAAGTCAGCACCGATTGCTCTAGCTGCATCTTCACCACCTTTTTGAACTACTGGCCAAAAAGGATCTTTACCTTCTCCATGAGTGACCATGACATATCTTTCAGCGAAAGCAGAAGTTGCAAATAATGCAAGAGCTGCAATCGAAAGTATAAGTTTTTTCATTATTTCCCTCTTAAGTTAATTTAGTTAATATATATATATTAATTATTTGAACGGGATATAAACATATCCAAACACAATTCGTAAAGTAAAAAATAAAAAATTTTAAAAATTTATATATAATATCTATACCTAATTTTATCTTTGGCAGATTGATATGAATTCAACTCTTGGTTGATATTAATTTTATTAAAATTTTTCTACTGTTATGGTGTTTTTTAAAAAATTTAATTTTTTTTATACTAAATTTAGAATTGAACTTTCTAATATGTCGCGCTTCTTCCTAATCTTGCAGCTCCTCTAACTCCACTAGCGTCTCCGTATCTAGGTTTTAAAAAAACACCTTCGTATTCTCTACCAATAACAAATTTTCTAACTAGTGAATCTATTTCATGTAAAAAATCTATTTCATTTGAAACTCCTCCTCCAAAGATAAAAGCATCAGGATCTAAAATATTTATGATGCTTGAAAGTGACATTGCCAAATTTACTTTAAAATCATCTATAAATCTTTCTGCATCTAAATCATGTTTTCTGTTCAGTTCAAAAATTTCATTTGTTTTTAAATTTTTTCCATAAAGTTTCTTAAATCTTTTTGCTAAACTTAAACCGGATAAAAAACTTTCAATCTCTGCTTCCCTAGCATTGCTTGAGTCAAAATTTTCTTTCTTAGCTGCAAAATATGGAATTTGGTTGTGTCCCCATTCCCCTGCTACTCCATTCGAGCCTGTAATAATTTTTTTATCTATTACTAAACCACCTCCAACTCCTGAGCCTAATATAATTCCATAAACAATTTTGTAATGTTTACCTGATCCATCTATAGCTTCTGATAAAGAAAAACAGTTTGCATCATTTTCACAAAATACTTCTTTTCCAAGTGCTTTACGTAGATCACTTTGAAATGGTTTTTTTTCTAACCAAGATATATTTGGAGCATTTTTTACTAATCCAGTTTGAGGAGAATGAACACCTGGATGACAAACTCCAATTGGAAGTTCTTGTTTAAACTCTTGTTCTAATTGTCTATGAATATCTCTTATAGCAGTTATAATTTGGGTATACTCCTTTGGACACGATATTCTTGATCTGTATTTTTCGTTCCCATTTTCTTCAAGAACAACACTCTCTATTTTGGTTGCACCAACATCAATACCTACTTGCATAACTAATATGTGGCTCTTCCACCACTTAAATCAAAAACTGCTGCAGTTGAAAATGAATTTTCTTCGCTGGCTAACCAAGTCACTAATGATGCTAATTCTTCAACTTTTGCAAATTTGTTTCTAGGAATTTTTGATAACATATAATTTATATGTTCTTCTGTCATTTGATCAAATATCCTGGTCTTTGCTGCTGCTGGTGTTACACAATTTACGGCTATATTTTTTTGCGCAAGCTCTTTGCCTAGAGATTTTGTTAAACCTATAACACCTGCCTTAGATGTACTGTAAGCGCTTGCATTTGGGTTTCCTTCTTTACCTGCTATAGACGCAATATTTACAATTCTTCCATAATCATTCTTAGCCATAAATGGTACAACTGCTTTGCAACAGTAAAAAACTGCATTTAAGTTTAAGTTAATTACCTTATCCCACTCTTCTATTGGATATTCTGCAACTGTAGTGTTCATTCCAGCCACACCCGCATTGTTAATAAAGATATCAATCTTACCATGTGATTTTTCAACTTCAGATAATTTTGAATTTATTGCTTCATAGTTGCTCACATCAACTATTTGATAAATTAAGTTTTCAGAATTTACTTTTTCTAAAGCTTTTTTGGCTTCACCTTCGTCAATATCCCAAATTACTACTTTAGCTCCAGACTCAATAAATCTTTCAGTGATAGCTAAACCAAATCCTTGAGCTCCACCTGTTACAATTGCTACTCTATTTTTCAAATCATATTTAATCATCTTTATTTTTTAAATTTTTTTGATCTTATTAAAGGAAAAGCTAAGGCAATTAAAGACAAAATAAAGAACGTTAAAGCTATTGGTCTTGTGAAAAACATCAGCCAATTACCATCAAATATAACCAGAGATTGTCTTAGAGTTCCTTCAACTAACTCACCTAAAATTAATCCGATAATAACTGGCACAACTGAGAAACCATATCTTCTCATAAAAAAACCTAGAACACCAAAAAATAACATTATCCAAACATCTATTATGGATTGATTTAAAGAATAAGTTCCGCATACTGAAACTGCAAATATCATTGGCCATAAGATTTTATTTGGCACCAACGTTATTCTTGCAAAAATTTTTGCTCCAAAGAACCCAAATATAAAAAATAAAACATTAGCAATTAACATTGCTCCAAAGATTCCATATAAAAAATCGGGTTGTTCTCTAAATAAATCAGGCCCAGGTCTTACACCATGTATAATTAATCCTGTTAAGATAACAGCTGTTGTAGCACTACCAGGAATTCCAAGTGCAAGTGTTGGAACCATTGCGCCTCCTGTTGCTGCATTATTTGCTGCTTCTGCACCCGCAATACCTTCTATAGAGCCTTTTCCAAACTCTTCGGGTTTTTTCGAAAACCTTTTTGCTTCTGAATATCCAATTAAAGAAGCAACTGTTCCACCTTCAGCAGGTAACACTCCAATAAATGAACCTATACCACTGGATCTTAAAATTGTTTTCCAGGTTTTTTTATAATCATCTTTACTTGGAAGTTTTATTGCTTTTAAAGCTATTCTATTAAATACTTGGTTAATTAAAGTTGATTGAGTTAGCATCTCGCTCATTGCAAATAAACCAACTACTACCGGTATAAAACCAATCCCTTCAGTTAATTCATTAATTCCAAAAGTAAATCGATCAATTGAAGTCATAAAATCTTTGCCAACTGTTGAAATTAAAATTCCAAACGCACCTGCGATTAAATTCTTAATTGGACTTCCCTCTCCTATTGATGCAAGCATCGTTAAACCAAAAATTGCTAACGCAAAATATTCTGGTTGACCAAATTCATAAGCTAGTTGAGCCAGAATAGGTGCAAAAAAGACAAGAATAATAACGCTAAAAATACCCCCAACTGTACTAGAAACAGTTGCCATTCCTAAAGCTCTTCCAGCCTCTCCCTTTTGTGCTAAAGGATACCCGTCTAAACAAGTTGCTGCAGCAGCTGGGGTTCCAGGTGTATTAATCAGAACTGCAGTGATTGCACCTCCATAAGTGCCTGCACAATAAATTGAGGTTAACAATACAATTGCTGATAATGGATCGAGCGTCATTGTAAAAGGTAAAATTAATGCTCCACCAGTTGTTGGTCCTAAACCAGGTAGAACACCTAATATTAAACCAAACAAAGTTCCAAAAAATAAAACCAACAATAGCTTTGAGCTAAACAAAGGAGCCATCATTAATAATAAATTTTCCATCTAGCTATAATAAATATTAGTTATAATTCCAGGTGGAAACCTTAGACCTAGAATTGTTTCAAAAAAAATAAATACTAAGACTGGAAAAATAATACCAACAAGTAATAAATAAAATATTCTTTTTTCTCCCCAATAATAGGAAACAAAAATAGATAAAGCTGAAATTGCTAAAAAGAAATCTAAAGTTTTTGAAATCACCACAAAAATAAAAAAACTTAAAATTGTCAAAAAAAATGATTTAGGTAATTTTTTTTTAACTTTCCAAGGATTTTTGATTGCTAAATAATAAATTAGTAAACTCATTAATATTATTAAAATCAAAAGTGCCTTTGGAAATGTTGCTGGTTGAATTCCTCTATTTAAAATAGGAGGAACAATATCAAATGTAAAAGTAGTAATTAATAATGCTATAGAAATTAAAATAATAACCAAACAAACTTTAAACTCGTCTCTAAAAAAAAAGGGCAAACTTTTGTTTGCCCTTTTTTGTTTTTGTACATTCTTCATATTTAAATGTACTTTTAATTAGATTAGTTAATGTAACCTAATGCTTTAAGCTGAGCAGTCATTTCTGTAAGCATTTCTTCCATTTGCTTACCCCACTCGTCAGCACCAACTACACTAGTGTCATCAAGACCAATTTCAGTTAAGAAATTTTTGTAATAGTTGTGGCTCATAGCTTTCATCATTCCAGCTTCTAATTGTTTAACTCTGTCTGCTGGAGCACCTTTTTTTGTTACGAAACCTCTAACAGTAGATAAAGAAACAGGTATACCTAACTCTTTTGCTGTTGGAGAGTCTCCAATTTTAGCCATTCTATTGTTTGCCAATACAACTGAAACACAAAGTTTACCTTCATTAATTTCAGTCAATGCTTCACCTAAGTTTAAAACACCTACATCAATATCTCCTTTGATAAGGTTAGTTTTAATTGGAGCAACACCTTTGTAAGCAACGATAGTTGGATCTTTTAATCCACCTTTTTTAGTAAATGCGATTGCACTAACATCATCAATACCACCAGTATGAGTAGTTCCATATTTTAGTGATTTTGATTTTTGTGTGCTTATAAATTTCTTAGCATCTTTGATATCGTTTTTACAATTAACAACAAATAATTGAGGATCATCAGTTCCTCTTGCAAGTGGTTGCATATCGCTCAACTTAACTTTAGTTTTACCTAAAGCCATAGATACAGCATGACCTGTAGTCCAAGTTAAAGTATGATTTCCATCAGCTGGTAAAGACATCATATAGTCCATCGATGCTGCTCCACCACCACCTTTTTTGTTTACTAATTGCATATCCTGTTTAAGAACTCTTCTTGCTCTTAATAACATCATTCTAGTAGTAACGTCAGTTCCACCACCAAAACCAGCGTGTGTAATTGCTTGTATTGGGTGACCATCAGCTTTAGCTGATGTGATCATTAATGGAAGAGCTACAACAAAAAATTCAGTTACTAGGAAAGCAGCTGCTAAAAATAGTTTAAAGCTTTTTTTCATTATTTCCCTCTTATTTAGTTAATTTATATTTAATAATTTAAACATAATCTGATACAAAACGTAAAGAAAAAAATGCCTGAAAACAAATCTAACATTGCTGTTCTTCTTGGTGATCCAGCGGGGATCGGACCAGAGTTAGTTTCAAAGCTTTTAAAAGATGAAATGACTACAAAAGCAAACATAGTCATCATTGGTGAGAAACAAGTATTTGAAAGTGGAAATAGTATCACAGGAATTTCACATAATATAGATATTGTTGAAAATTTTGATGAAATAGATTTTGATAAATCAAATAGATTTTTATTAGATATTTCTAAAGGAAAAAATCATAAATATAAAATAGCAGAACCATCAAAAGAGTCTGGTGAAAGTGTATTGGAAGCTTTAGATTTAGCTTTAACTCTTGCTAAGGAAAAAAAAATAGATGCAATTAATTTTGCGCCAATGAATAAGACAAGTTTAAAACTTGGAGGAAATAAACATTCAGATGAATTACAGTTAATGGCTGAAAAACTTGAAGTGAATAGTTTTTGTTGCGAATTTAATGTGATTGATAATTTTTGGACAGCAAGAGTAACTTCTCATATTCCAATTAAAGAAGTTGCTCAACATGTTACTAAAGAAAATATCTTGAAACCTATAAAATTAATAAATCAGGTTATGGAGTTGAATGGTGTAAAGAAACCTAGAATTGCCATTCAAGCTTTAAATCCACACGCAGAGTTTGGCACAGAGGAAAAAGATGAAATCATTCCTGCGATTGAAGAAGCAAAAAAACTTGGCTACAATGTTGATGGTCCATTGCCATGCGACACATCCTTTGTAGTAGCCTACAAAAATAAAAACCATGATTGTATGGTTGGTATGTATCATGATGCACTACAATCTGGTCTTAAAGCATTTGGTTTTGACAGAGGAGTAACAGTTCAAGGTGGATTAACTGTACCAGTAACGACTACTGCACATGGATCTGCATTTGCAATTGCTGGAAAAAATGAAGCTAACTTAGCTCCAATTTTAAATTCATTTAAAATTGCATTATCAATGGCTGAAAATAAAAAAAAGTTAAGCTAAGCTTTAAATTAAACCAGCGTCTACCGTAAAATTTTGTTTAGTACATCCCGATGAAACATCTGATGCCAAATATAAAACCATTTTTGAAACATCCTCAGGTAATATTTGTTTTTTAAGACACTGTTGATCTAAAATTTCTTTTTTAAATTTTGGATTTAACCATAATTTTGACTGTCTTTTAGTTGCAACTGATCCAGGTGCTATGGAGTTAATTCTAATATTATGTTGTCCTAAATCTCTAGCTAAAGATTTGGTTAAACCATAAATTGCAGCTTTTGCTGTGCTGTATGCTGGAAACATGACAGCTCCTCTAATCCAGCTAACTGAACCTAAATTTATTATTGATCCACCTTTGTTTTTAATCATGCTTTTTTTAACTGTTTGAATAGCGAATAAATAGTGCTTTAAATTTATTGCCATTCTTTCATCCCAGTATTTTTCTGTAACTTCCTCAAGAGTGTGCCTTTGATCATTTGAAGCGTTGTTAACTAAAATGTCAATTGTTCCCTTCTTTTTAATAATGTTCTGAATTAGAGTTTTGTATTTTTTTATATTTTTAATATTACAGAATTGAAAAGTAGGTATTTTTTGTTTTTTCTTTTTAATTTTTGAAATTAATTTTTCAGCTCCTTTTTTATCTATATCGAAAAAATAAACCTCAACACCTTGCTCACAAAGGTGTTCGACAATTGATGCGCCAATACCAGATGCTCCACCTGAAACTAATGCGCGTTTATCTTTTAAATCAAAATATTCAACTTTCATTTAAATAAGAATTTATAATTAATTTAATATTTTTTTTATTTCTTCTAAAGTAAAAGGTTTTGGTTTCTTGCAAGTTGTCTTTATTTCTTGCGGAATACCTGTTTGAGACGCTCTCATTGTTGAGTCTATGATATCTAAAACATGCAACGAAAGCTCTCCATTACATCTATGTTCTAAATTATTTTCAATTGCATAAGCCATCTCTGACAGACCAGCTCCTCTATAATTTGCATTTGTTGGAGATTCATTTGCTCTTGAGCTTTGACTTTTAATATTAATTCTTCCTAAAGGCATCATATCTGTTTTATGTTCACCCCAATTACCGCCAGCGGTTACTGAAACAAAAGCAGATCCTCCAAACATATTTGGATCAGGAACAATAATTGATCCTTTATTACCATAAAGCTCTATATGGTTTCTTTGATGAGCAACCACATCAAAAGATAAAGTTATCTGTATGATACAATCATTTTCAAATTGTATAGTTGCAAGATAAGTCGTTGGAGTTTCTACTTTAAATTTTTGATCTTTTTTTGGACCTATTCCAATTTCTCTTTCTTCAAAGACTTTTGTACATCTTCCTTGGACTTGTTTTGCTGGACCAATTAGGTTTACTAATGCTGTAAGATAATATGGTCCCATATCTATTACAGGGCCACCTTCATTTTCAGCAAACCAAGGTTCTGGATTAGGGTGATATGATTGAACTCCTGGGAAAGCAAAAATTGCATTACCTAATTTTATTTCACCAATCACTCCATTATCAATTAGCTCCCTAGTTTTTTGGATACCTCCACCCAAAAAAGTATCAGGTGCATTTCCAATATAAAGATTTCTTTCTTTAGCGAGCTCAACTAATTTTTTTCCATCTTCAAAATTAACAGCCATAGGTTTCTCGGCATAAGAATGCTTACCATTTTCTAAGGCCATTTTTGAAACTTCAAAATGTGCTCTAGGAATTGTAAGGTTTAGTATTATTTCAATCTCTTTATCTTTTAAAAGTTCTTCAACAGTTACTGCCTCAATATTATAATGGATTGCACACTTTTTTGCTGTTTCCATGTTGATATCAGCACATTTAATAATCCTAATATTATTGAAATACTCTTGAGCTCTAAAATAAGTTTCTGAAATATGCCCACAGCCTATTAGACCTACTTTAAATACTTTGTTCATAAAGGGCTAAATACCTTGTCTTTGTTTGCCTTTTCCTTCTTTATAAAGTTTTAAAGCTTCTTCATTTTCTTTAGTGGTTGGAATTTCTAAAGTTGGACTATCCCAAAAAGATGAGCCTTCAACCCATTTATATGCATGAGTTTTAATTGAAATAACATAAGTCACATCAGATGCTTTTGCTCTTTTAAATGCAGCCTCAAGATCTGATATTGAGGTAACGTGTTCAGATTTTGCACCCATACTTTCTGCATGTTTTGCAAAATCTACATCAACTAAGCCAGGTGTATTAGAACTCTTTAATAAGTTGTTGTATTCTTTACCACCTTTAAATAACTGTAACCTATTAATAACTGCAAAGCCTCCGTTATCACAAACAATTATAATCAATTTATTTTTTGTTATTACTGAAGAATAAATGTCAGTATTATTTAATAGATAAGATCCATCTCCTACAAAAGAAATTACTTCTTTATCTGGATTTGCCATTTTAATTCCCAAAGCTCCAGATATTTCATAACTCATACAACTAAAACCCCATTCTGTTTCATGAGTATTGAGTTCTCTTGGTCTCCAAACTTGAATTACCTCTCCAACCAAACCTCCTGCAGCTGTAACAGCAATATCTGTTGGATCAGAATTTCTATAGATTGCACCAATTGCCTGAACATAACTTGGGACTTCCTGATTAGTTGGAGCACTCTCTTTGTCTATATGTTCATTCCATGACTTAAGCTCAGTTTGAGATTTTTTATTCCAATCTTCTCCTGCTTTCCAATCACCTAAAGCTTGAGAAAGTTCAGTTAAAGAAACTTTTGCATCTCCAACAACCGCTTGTGCTAAATGTTTATTGGCATCATATCTTGATACATTAATAGAAACTAACTTGAAATTTTCGTTTTCAAAATTTGCCCATGATCCTGTTGTAAAATCAGCAAGCTTTGTTCCAACCGCAATAGCAAGATCAGTTTCTTTAGCTAATGTGTTTGTATTTTTTCCTCCAAGTCCTCCAATTTGACCTGCGTAATGAGAATGATCTCTCTTCATTGTTGAATAACCCATTACAGTTTGTGTAACTGGAATATTATGTTTGATTGCAAACTGACTTAATTCTTCCATTGCATCTGAATAAAAAACTCCTCCACCAGAAATTATAATTGGGTTTTTAGATGACTTAATTTTTTCTGCTGCCTCTTTAATTTGAAATTCATCTGGTCTTGGTCTTCGAATTGTATGAACTCTTTCTTTAAAAAACTCCTCTGGGTAATCAAAAGTTTGGCCTTGAATATCTTGACTTAACGCAATACATGCAGGACCACAATCTGCAGGATCTAACATTGTTTGAACTGCTATTGGAAATGATTGAATTATTTGTTCAGGTCTTGTGATACGATCAAAATATCTTGTTACTGGTTTAAAAGCATCGTTTACAGTTGTACTTGGGTTGTTAAAATGTTCAACTTGTTGCAGTACTGGATCTGGCATTCTGTTTGCATAAGTGTCTCCAGGTAAAAATAATATTGGCAACCTATTACTCATAGCAACTGCAGCAGCTGTAACCATATTTGTTGCTCCAGGTCCAACAGAGGATGTTGCTACGAAAATTTGTTGTCTTCTTTTTGCTCTTGCATAGCCAATACCTGTAAGAGCCATATTTTGTTCATGATGCCCTCTATATGTTGGAAGTTCTTTTTGATTTTCCTCTAGTGCTTGACCTAAACAAGCTACATTTCCATGTCCAAAAATTCCAAAGACACCAGGAAAGAGTGGTTCTTTTTTGCCGTTAATTAATATTTTCTGAGCAATTAAATATTTAACTATCGCATGAGCACAAGTGAGGGTAATTTTTTTCATAAATATGTTTATCTTTTAATATGTATAGTGTTTATATATAATTCTATTTATAAATTAAAAAACCTAATTAAGTAAACTTAAAAATAAATTCTATGTACGAAAAATTTGGACAATTCATTGATGGTAAATGGCAACAAGCTGAAAAAAAAGAAACTTATGATGTAATCAACCCTGCAACTGAAGAGGTGATTGGAAAAGCTTCGAAAGCTTCATCTATTGAAGTACAAAAAGCATTAAAGTCAGCAGAAAAAGGTTTAGAAGTTTGGAAAAATACTGCGCCATGGCAAAGAGCGTATGTACTTAGAAAAATTGCTGATCTAATGAGAGAAAAAAAAGATATTATTGCAAAATGGTTAACTCTTGAAGTTGGAAAACCTCTAGCAGAAGCAGTTGGTGAGGTTGGAGGTGGAGCTGATATTTTTGAATGGAATGCTGAAGAAACAAAAAGAATTTATGGTCAAACTCAACAAAGTAGATTTCCAGATACAAGGGTTCATGTTTATTATCAGCCTGTTGGTGTTGTTGCAGCATTAGTTCCATGGAATTTTCCAATAGTTTTAGCATCTAGAAAAATTTCTACTGCCTTAGCTGCAGGATGTTCAGTAATTTGTAAACCAGATGTGATTACTCCTGGTGCTGTAATGGAATTAGTAAACATTTGCAAAGAAGCTGGTGTACCAGATGGTGTTGTTAGTCTTTTATCAGGTGATCCTGCTGAAATATCAAATGAATTAATGGAGTCTGATATAATTAAAAAAGTTTCAGTTACTGGATCAACTAGAGTAGGTAAAATTATTTTAAAAAAAGCAGCTGATAAAGTTCAAAGAGTTACTATGGAGCTAAGCGGACACTCACCTTTTATTGTATGTGAAGATGTAGATATGAACAAAGTAGCTGATATAGCAATAACTGGTAAATTTAGAAATAACGGTCAGGTCTGTATTTCACCTAATAGATTTTATATCCAAGAAAATAGAAAAGAGGATTTTGTTAATGCTTTTATTGAAAGGGCAAAAAAATTAAAAATTGGAAACGGTATGGACGAAGGTGTGGATCTTGGACCTTTAACTACCGCTAAAAGATTGGAAGAAATAGAAAAACTAGTTGAAACTACTAAAAAAGAAGGAGCAAAAGTCTTAATGGGTGGACAAAAACCTTCTGGATTCAACAAGGGATACTATTATGAACCAACAGTCTTTGATGATGTTAAAGATAATTTTACAATTATGAGAGAAGAGCCTTTCGGTCCACTAGTTCCAATTTTAACTTTTAAAACTTTTGATGAAGTAATTGAAAGAGCAAATGATAATGACTTAGGATTATGTAGTTATTTATACACTAACTCCATGGATAAAGCTCACATTGGATCTGAAAAATTAGAGTCTGGTTGTGTTGCAGTGAATACTGGTGTTGTTGCTATTGCTGAGGCACCTTTTGGAGGAATAAAACAAACTGGTTATGGTCGTGAAGGTGGTTCAGGAGCGATAAAAGATTATCTAAATGTGAAATACACTCACATGGGATTAAAAATCTAAAAAATGAAAAAAAATAAAATCAAACAAATGATGAAGGAAGGTAAGCCTGTTATTAACGGCTGGTGTGCGATTCCAAGCACAGCCTCTGTCGAAGCAATGGCTCATCAAGGTTGGGATTCTTTAACTATTGATATGCAGCATGGTTTAGTTGATTACAGTAATGCGCTTCCCATGCTTCAAACAATATCAACAACAGATGTAACTCCTTTAGCTAGAGTTAATTGGAACGAGCCAGGTCAAATTATGAAAATTTTAGATGCTGGATGTTACGGAATTGTTTGTCCTATGGTAAGTAATAAAAAAGAGGCAGAGAATTTTGTTCAAGCTTGCATGTATCCACCTGATGGTTACAGAAGTTTTGGTCCTATTAGAGGTTTAATTTATGGTGGAGCTGATTATGCAGATCACGCTAATGAAGAAATACTAAAATTAGCAATGATAGAAACAAAAGAGTCTTTAGAAAATCTTGATGAGATAATGTCTACACCAGGTGTCGATGGTATTTATATTGGTCCAGCAGATTTAAGTTTAGCAATAGGTGAAAAACCTGGTTTTGATAGGTCGGAGTCTACAAAAGCTTATTCTGAGATTTTAAGAATTCTAGAACATGCTAAAAAAAATAATATTTTTGCAGGAATTCATAACGGTACTACAGAATATGCTACTAAGATGATCGAAAAAGGTTTTGATTTTGTAACTATAGCATCTGATTTAAGAGCTTTAAGTGCTGGCGCTAAAGAAACAGTAGACAAAATGAAGGGTTCTTTATCAAAAAAAGACGACAACTCTACTTATTAATCAAGTTGATCTAAAAATTCATCAAATTGTTTTTTTTCTAAATTAGAAGATTGTTTTTTTCCTGGAAATTTTCCATTCATTGAATCTTTTTTAAAACTCTTAAGAGCTTTTACTCTTTCTAGTTTTATTTCATTTCTAAGTCTCAATAAATTTCCATATGCTTTTGAATGTCTTGGGGGATTTTCTGTATCGCCACAGATATCTTCCATAAATAAATACATTACATCAGCGTTTTTACCTGAGCCTAATGAAACAGTAACTATATCTGTACGCTTGGAAATTTCACCCATTACATTTTCAGGTATTACTTCACACTCAGCTGAAAAAGCACCTGCATCTTCCAATCTTTTAAACTTTTGAAATAGTTCGTATGCTTCATCAGCAGTTTTACCCACAGCTCTTAAGCCACCAATCCAAGTAGATTTTCTTGGAACTAAACCTAAATGCCCCATTACTGGAACATCTTCTTTAGCCAGCATTTCAACTATATCCATACTTCTTGGTGTCATAACTGCATCCGCACCATTCTCCAATGCTTTAAAAGCTCCACGCATAATATCCTCTGCAGTTACAAACTCATTTAAAACTAAAGCAGCTGTTAAAAATAAATTTTTTGAACCTTCTCTTACAGGAATTACATTTTTTGCATTTGATATAATCATATCAAATCCTGCCTTTTCAGCTGCCTCGGCTTCTTCAATACTATTCGCTGTAACTTGTGTAAATTTTCTTTTTCCTTTTGCTGCTTTTAAATCCCCAACAGTCAAAGTTCGTTTTGCCGGTTTAGCAGCCCAAGTATAGATATTCTTCATTATTTAACACCTTTATAAAGAATATCTCTCCTATCAATAAATTCCTCAAAAGTTTTAATGGTAATTACTGAAGGTAATATAAATATAGATCTTTTATCTCGCTCATTTCTTATAATTCTAAAATATCCTTTTTTAATTGCTGTATCGATATAAACGTTTGAGGTTAAATATGATTTCTCTATCACTTTAAGTAATTGATTTTTTGTAATTGATTTATTTTTGTAATAAGCAAGCATCACCATATGCAACATTATCCAATGTTGTGGGGTTAAAGAAAACCAATTCAATAACTCGTTAGCTAATCTTCCTTCAAAATCTCCAAGTGATATTTCTGCTAATTGAATTCTTTTTTGAGTAAGTTTTGGAATTTTTTTTTGTTCTTCGAAGTGCTTAGGATACTTGAACTGTCTTTTCATTTAAATAAATTTAAACTCATTGAGTTTTCTATTCAATACTATTTTTACTTAATAGTTCTTTATAAATGTTATTTACTCTATGAACCTCAGTAGCAGTATTAAAATAACCTTCATATTCTATTTCTTCAGGCGTGACATCAAAATGATAGTGTCCAGCGTCTTTATCATGTTCATAAGAATGAAAGTGAGTATGTTCACCAGACTCTCTTAAATTTAATTCCCCTCCAGTAGGATCTCCAGTCCAAAGAACTGTATAACACTGTAACTTTGGACCAACAGGTTCATAAAATTGAAGAAAATCTTTTACACACTTCATTTGTTTTGGATCATAGTATTCATGTTTGATATCTTTATAATCTGGTTGAACATGGGATCTTACTTTTCCCTCTAGAATTCTAAATACACCAGCAAGAGCAATATGTTCATTTGGTTTAAGATTTAAATTATTTGACAATGAAGACCTCATTGCTTGTGGTAATGAAGCTTGATCTCCTGATCTTCCTTTGATTTTTATTTTAATTACTTTTCCTTGTTTACCATCAGTATAATAAATGTTTCCAAGTCCACCATGTTTTCTTGCGCTATATTTTTCAACAATACATTTTTTATCAGGACTTACTCTTGCAATTATAGATCTAGACTCATCAGTAACTAAATTTTCATTAATTACTAATTCACCACAGTGACCATCCAAACACGACATTGCACCAGATCCTGCACCTAAAGCATAAGATTTTTCTGATCCGATCATTTTTGAAATTTCTTCGTAATCAAATTCTGCACCAATAAAATTAGGATCATGCATGTATGGCTCTCCACCAACATCTATGATTTTTTGGTTGCCGCTTATTCCTTCAGATGGACAATCCCATTCACGAAGATTAGGACAATCTACAACTTCTACTTCAACATTTTTAAAATTTTCTGAAAGTCCTTTTTCTATTTTTAATTGCATGGTGATAATAAGCTATAATTTATTTTGCATATTGTCTATAGATAATATATATAATTTCTATACATAAATAATTTTAAAAAAGGTAACGATGATAAATAAAGATTTAAAAGTAGCTGTATTAGGTGCAGGTGCTATGGGATGTCTATTTGGAGGATTGCTAGCTGAAAAAGGTTTGAATGTAACTTTAATTGACGTTTGGAAAGAACATGTTGATGCAATTAACAAAGTTGGTTTGAAAATGGATGGTTATGGAGGAGATCGTATAATTAAAGTAAAAGCTACTTCAGATCCATCATCGTTAGATAAAATGGATGCAGTGATTGTTATGTGTAAAGCAACTGCATTAGAACCAGCATTAAACAGTATTAAAAATATTATTGGTAAAAAAACAGTCTTCATGTCATTTCAAAATGGAATTGGTCATGAAGCAATAATTCAAAGTATTGTTGGAAATGAAAAGGTAATCGGCGGAACAACAACGCAAGCTTCAAATATTTTAGGACCAGGTCATATAATGAACCACGGCGCATTGCCTTCATGGATTGGTGAATATGAAGGAGGAATAACAGAGAGAATTACAGAAATAGCTGACACTTTTACTGCACACAATTTAGAAATGATTGCAGCTGAAGATGTAAAAAAAAGAAAATGGATGAAGCTTTTTGCTCTAACGGCAATTGGTCCTCTTTCAGCTATATTTGATCTACATCACACCGATCTTTACGTAAACAATAAGGCTAATGACGTCTCAAGAGGACTTGGTAAAGAAATCATTTTAGAGACAAGAGAAGTGGCACTAGCTGATGGTGTAAATGTGTCTGAAGATGAATGCTTATTTATGTTCAATAAAATTGTAGATTCAATGCAAACTAACAAGTCATCTATGGCTTTTGACGTTCAATACAAGAGAAAAACCGAAATAGATTTTATTAGTGGTGCAGTTTCAAAAATAGGTAAAAAACATGGTGTAAAAACACCTTTAAATGATCTTATGTATAAAATGATTAAAGTAAAAGAAGGTATGTACAGCTAAATGCTCAGTACAAATAAATTAAAAAAAATCAAAAGTAACTTTCCTGTTTTAGTTGGAGACAACGTTGTTTCGAAAAAAATCTGTAATTTATTAATTAAAGAAATAAGCAACTCAAAATCATTTGATGATATGATTATGGGGGGTAGAAGCAGGATTAACAAAGGTTCTAAAAATTTTAATTTATATATTAAAAATTCAGTTAACTCTGCAAAACTTTTTAAGCTTTTTAATAGTAAATCTTTTTATAAAAAAATTGAAAATCTTTTCACAAAAAATTTTAAGGATGGATCATGGGTAAATTTACACAAACCAAAATCATTTAATCCTAAAAAGTTCACTATTAAAAAAAAATTAAATTCTAGTGAATTAAAAAAAATGTTGGGTAACAATTATACTAGTCCTAAAGTAAATTTAGATATAGACTTTTCGGTATCAAAGGGAGGGTATAGATTAAGACCTCATCGAGACGATATAACTAGATTATACAATTTCTTAATTTATTTAACAGATATTCCAAAAAAAAATGGAGGCTCACTTACAATTTATAGAAAAAAATCTAAAAAAAATTTAAGGAAAAGTTTCAGAAGATTTCCAAAAATGAGTGAACTTGAAATAGTCAAATCATTTACACCCAAAAAAGGAACAGTTGTTTTTTTCCAATCTACTCCAAATTCCTATCATGGAGTAAAGCGGTTTGTAGAAAAAAATTGTCCAAGGCGTTTTTTTATTTATGGAAGTTATGCCTTAAATAAACCGGTTATATGGAATTACAAAGCGATTTCATATTATCCGCACATAATTAGCACCAAAAAAAGAATGTTAACCTCTTTTCATGATGCGAACTATTTAACCACAGCACCAAAACATTGAAATATTGTTAATGATAAAATAAATTTTACTGATGACAAATAGTCTTCAAAAAAAATTATATGAGAATGGGTACTTGATTGTTAAAAATGTACTTAACTTTAGAAGAGACTTAAAACCAATTCTAAATGATATGGAATTTGTTATGGATTGTCTCATCCAAAAGTATGCAAAAAAAAAAGATATAAAGAAAGTTCTTAATTTCGATTTTAAAAAAAAATATTCTTATATCTCAAAGCTTAATATTCATGATTTGGATCAGTATTTTAATACTCGATTACCAAGAGACCACGTAAAAAAAGATAGTGATTATTTTGCTACTCAATCATTATGGAATTTAATTAATAATAAAAAAATTTTGGATGTTGTAGAAAAAATTTTAGGTAAAGAAATAATGTCTAACCCTGTTCAAAATACTAGAATTAAACAACCTGAAAAAAAATTACCAGAAGGTTCAATTCATGATGGTTTAAGCGGCAGAACACCATGGCATCAAGATGCTGCTGTTTTAAATTCAAGAGGACAAAAATTAACTGACATGGTTACTGTATGGATCCCTTTTACTAAAACAACTAAGAAAAATGGATGCATGATTACAGTAAAAAAAATAAATAAAATGGGATTATTAAATCATGTATCAGGATACAGGGGGCAAGTAGAATTAAAAAATAGTAAATTACTTGATGACATGGAGCACATTTATTTAGAAGCAAATGTTGGAGATGTAATATTATTGCATAAACATTCTATACATTGCTCTTTACCAAACAGATCAAATGATTTTAGGATAAGTGCTGATCTTAGATATAATGTTGCTGGACAACCATCAGGTAGAGAACCACTTCCAAATTTTTATGTAAGAAGTAAAAATAAAAAAAATCTCAAAGTTCAAAACTTTAAACAATGGTTATCTCTATGGGAAAAGGCAAAAGAAAAATGTATTCCAAGAAAATATGCCTTTAAATATCCACTTCCAACGTATAAAAATAATAAAAGAGATTTATCTAATTTAGTTTAATATTTATAAATAATTAATGACTAAAATTTTAATTACTGAATTTATCAACCAAAATAGTTTAGAAAATTTAAATAAAAAATTTGATGTTAACTACGATGAAAAATTATGTGAAGATGAAAATGAAATAATAAAAATAATTAGAGACTATGATGGTCTAATTGTAAGAAATAAAACCCAAGTAAATTCAGATATTTTAAAAAATGCATTTAAATTAAAATTTATTGGAAGGTTGGGTGTTGGTTTGGACAATATTGATACAGAATATTGTAAAAATAAAAACATTCATGTTCAGCCAGCTACAGGAATGAATGCAGACTCTGTTGCTGAATATGTTGTTTCCTCATCAATGTTTCTTATAAAAAAAATCCCAATGTTTCACAATGGAACTATTAAAGGTGAATGGCCAAGAACAACAATTAAGTCGACAGAAATAAAACAAAAGAATTTAGGAATAATTGGATTTGGCACAATTGGAAAAAAAGTTGCTGAGTATTCTTTAAAAAACGGTTTAAAAATTTTCGCCTACGATCCTTATATTAAGGAATTAAATGACAAAGAAATTTATGCTAAATTATCAAATTTAAATGAAATATATGAAAAATCAGATATCATTTCCATACACCTACCTTTAACAGATGAAACCAAAAATATGATAAATAAATCATCATTTTCTCAAATGAAAAATAAACCTATTATAATAAATACTTCTAGAGGAAGCATCATAAATGAAAGTGATTTAATTGAAGCTTACCATAAAAATATTATTTCTGGCTTTGCTCTAGACGTGTTTGAAAAAGAACCAATAGAGAGTGAATTTTATAACAAAATAAAACCAGGTATGAATTGTATATTAACACCTCATATTTCTGGTGTAACAACAGAGTCAAACATCAGAGTAAGTGACTTTATAGTTAAAAAAATTACAGATTTTTTTAACTAATTATTTCTTCTAGATTTATTAATCGACCTTGTTTTATTGATTGTTCTGCAGCCTCTCCCACAGCAACAGCAATTAAACCATCTTCTAATGAAACCTCTGGATCTGAATTATTTTTAATAGCTTTCAAAAAAGCTAAGTGTTCGTAGTAAGTAGATCCATGATGGTGGCCGGCCTCAAGAATTTTTTTATCTACTTCAACATTTTCGATATGTGTTTTACCATCTCTCATTCCAATTCTTATATTTGATGAGGTTTTACCTGAGTCATCGGAGGGTACTGAAGTTTCAATTTTTCCTTTATTTCCTGTGGCTACAAGCTCTTCTTGCATGTCAGAATTTTCTGCAAACATACAAAGCTCAAGCAAACTTCTTACTCCATTTTCAAAATTTACTATTACATAGGCATTATCAATGATGTCTGGCTTTTTTCCATTATACACTTCATCTAAATGGTTAACGTCTTGACCACCACTTGCATAAACACTGAGTGGCTTACTTTGTATAATCAATCTCATTAAATCAAAGAAATGACAGCATTTTTCAACAAGTGTACCACCAGTATTTTCTTCAAAACGATTCCAGTCATTTACTTTTTTTAAAAAAGGAAATCTATGTTCCCTTATGGTTAAAGTTTTTAAATCGCCAATTTTGTTATTATGAATTTCATTAATAAACTTTGAAACTGGCGGCATATATCTATACTCCATCGCAGTCCAAAATACTGAAGGATAACCTTTTGTAAGTTTTTTTATTTCTAAACAATCTTTTGTATTAGTACATAATGGTTTTTCTACTAATATGTGTTTTTTAGTTTTGATTACATCTTTCAAGATTTCTATATGAGTAAAGTTAGGAGATGAAATTAAGTATACATCAACAATATTTTTTTCAATCATTTCTAAATGATTTTTAAAACAAAAAACTTTTGTTTTTAGAATTTCTTTACACTGATTTAATGAATCTTCATGAGGATCAGCAAGAGCAACTACTTCAGCATTATCAATTAATGATATATTTAAAATATGTTCTCGAGCCATCGTCCCTGCTCCAATAATTCCATATTTTATTTTTTTCATATTCTGTTTGTATCAGTTTAATTTAAAAACTTAATCAATACTTAGCCCGCTTGGCACTTTATCTGGTTTACCTAGCGGTCGCTGATTTCCACTTCTGCCAGTTAAAGATTCGAGGAAAGAAACAAGTTGATCAATTTCTTTATCATTCAATTCTATATGCTGTATGTCAATGCTTGATAGAATTCTGTCTTGTTCCCTTTTGTCTGAAAAAGTTACAAAATCAATTTCTTCTAACCAAGGTGCCTTAGGTAAATTTGCATATTCAGGTTTCCAATTCTTATTCATTTTTATTGGATTTAAATGATGCTTAATAATTGATTTTAAAGTTGGATAAGCACCATTATGACCGTAGGGTGCTGTTAAAGAAACATTTCTTAGTGCTGGCGTTTTAAATTTATACATATCATTTATATTATCCGTTTCGACCATTCGTCCAACGTCACGTGCATAAGGATCAAAGGGTCGTGTCCTTCCAGGACCAAATTGGGGAATTCCTATTGAATGAAATTTTTGATCTGACAACAAAGATCCTGAATGACAAGAACTACAGTTTGCTTTTCCATAAAATAAATTCATCCCATTTATTTGCTTTAAAGTTAAAGCTTGTTTATCTCCATTTAAATATTCGTCAAAGGGAGAGTCAAAAGATGTCCATTCATGAATTTCAAATGCAGCAATCGAATTAACAATATGTGTAATGTTAATATCTAGAGGACTGTTTACATCATCAAAAGCATTTTTAAATAATTCAACATATTCTGGAATTCCTCTGATCCTGTGGGTAATTACAGGCCAAACTCTATCGATTCTCATACTATCTTTTCCAACTTTTGAGACCAAACCTATAATTTCATTTTCACCTGGATTTCCTGCCATCTCAAACTGTCTAGTCATTGGAAACAAAGCTTGAACTGCAACTATATTATCAAGCCCTTTAGGAAGAGCTTCTTGAGCAGGTGTATTAAAACCGTTACCAAATATATTCGATTTAGTTACTCTTCCATCATGTAACAAAGTATTAATGTCTTTAAATCCTAAATTCCATAAAGCTAAAGCATTTCTTGGAATTCGTTTTTTTATTTTATCATCACCCTCACCTGCAGTTCTCTCTAATCCTATACCTTGCCCTCCTTCACCAATACCTAATGAAAGTCCATCTGAACCTCCTTGATCATGACTATGGCAGGTTGCACAAGCAATGTTTCGATTTGCAGATAAAATTTTATCATGAAATAAAAGTCTTCCAATTTTAACTTTTTCTATATCAACCTCATGGAAATCTTCACTCTTTAATGGTTTCGGTAATTCTGTTGCGTAAGTTTTATTTACTGAAATTAAAAATGGAATTATAAATATTATAATTTTTAAATGATTAAATATCTTTTTATACTTTTGTTTATTCCATCCATAGTTTTTGCAGAAATAGAAAATGCTAGAGATTTGATGGAGGAAGGAAAATTTAAAGAAGCTATGGAAGAACTTATGCCAGCAGCTAGATCTGGTAATGCTGATGCTGAAGAACTTATTGGTATTATGTACGCTATGGGTCTTGGTGTTGAAAGAGATGATGTTAGAGCTTTTGAATGGTATCTTAGATCTTCTATGAAAGGTCATCCTGGTGCTCAATCTGGTGTTGGGTGGTATTACGAAATTGGCAGAGGACTTCCTGCTCCCGATCTTGTTCGAGCTTATATGTGGTACGGTTTGTCTGCTATTGGTGGAGATCCTGACGCTGCAATTTCTCAGGAAGAAGTTATTAAAAAAATGACTCCTGAACAAATTGAAAAAGCTCATATTCTCATAAAAGATTATAAATCTTGGATATATCCTTTTAGATAATGAGGCGAACTAAAATCCGCCCCATTATATTAATTTGAAATTACAAATCTTTTTTGTATGCGCTCGATGCTTTTTTCTCTGCTTTAGCTACTGCTTTAGTTAAAGCGTTGAAAATCTCTTTTCCACCTTTAACATTAGCTTTAAACCAATCATACACTGGGCTAGCTTCTTTCTTAAAACTAGCTTTTTGATCAGGCGTAGGAACATATAAATCTCCACCACCTGCTACAAAGTCTTCGTAAGCTTTGATTGATTTTCTTTTAGGAGAAGCAAAAGTTGCTTGCTGCAAAGCATAGAAACCATCAGTCACTACTTTTTTAAGGTCTGTTGACATCGATTGATATTTTGCATTGTTCATCCACCATAATGCTCCCATGTATGCATGACCGTCTAAAGTAACATATTTTAGACCTGCATCAGGAAACTTCATGTTCATAATGTCAGTAATTCCATTTTTAGAACCTTCAACTACACCAGTTTGAAATGATGTAAATAATTCAGGCCATGGAATAGGAGTTGGAGATGCACCTAATGCTCTTACAAGTTCCTGAGGTAAATCAGCTACAACTGTTCTGATTTTTAAACCTTTCATGTCGGATGGGTTTGCAACTCTTCTTTTTGTGTTAGCAAAATTTCTCCATCCACCAGTATTTCCAATTGTCATCAATCTGATTGAATCATTAGAATCTTTTAGAGCCATTTTTCTCATTGTTCTTACAAAATCACCTTGCATTACATCTTCAGCAATTCTGTCATCAGCCATTAGATAAGGTAAATCTAAAACTTGAACATATGGGAATACACCTGCTGCACCTCCAGAAGTAGAAATGTAAATATCTATACTTCCATCAGATACACCTTGTAAACACTCAGCACCTTTTGAACAAAGCTGCGTACCTACAAATAGTTCTACAGCTATTTTACCATTTGAAGCTGCTTCTACATAGTTTTTAAACACTACAGCACCATCATAATCTTCATCTTGATCATTAGAGTTCATTGTCATTCTTAAATTATAATCTGCAGCTGAAACAGATGCAGTAAAACTAATTAAGAATAATAATGAAAAAAATGATTTTATTATTTTACTCATAATTATTTCCCTCTCATTAAATATTTATGTATGAAAACTATACTTAAATTGAATTAGAGAGTCTATCGACTAGTAAAAAAAATATTCAAATTTATTTTGCGAATCCAGTAAGCAAAGGAATTGTCATCGAGATTGATGGAAAATATGTTATTAGAAATATAACTATAGCTTCAACTGCCAGGAATGGCAATATAGCTTTTGCTATTGTTTCAACTCTTTCCCCAGAAACAGAAGATGCAACAAATAATACAAGACCCATAGGTGGAGTTGCTAAACCGACTGTCAAATTAACCGACATTATTATTGCAAAATGCACAGGATGAACTCCTAACTCAACAAAAACTGGTCCAAGAATTGGTCCTAAGATAATTATCGCTGGGCCTGCATCTAAAAACATTCCAACAACAAATAATAAAATATTTATAAGAAACAATAAAACATACGGGTTGTCAGTTAATCCTAAAACGAATGCAGCAAGATGCTCAGGTGCATGAGATAAGCTAACTACAGTTTTAAAAGCCATTGCAGCACCAACTAAAAGAAGTACAACGGAAGATACCATCGCTGCTTTTGTCATCACTTTAGGAACATCTTTCCATTTCAATGATTTTAAAACAAATAGACCAATAAACATTGCGTAAGCAGCTGCTACAGCTGATGCTTCTGTTGGTGTAAAAATCCCTCCAAGGATACCTCCTAAAATTATTACAGGTGTCATCAAAGGAAAAAAAGCTTTTAGAGATGCCTTACCTCTTTGACCCCAGGTTGTTTTTTCGGTCACTGCTGGAAAATTATATCTCTTGGCCATAAATTTTATTGTGACCATCAAACTAACTCCTACTAAAATACCTGGTACAATTCCTGCTAAAAATAATGCTGCAACACTCTCACCCATTACATACGCATAAATAATCATTATCCCTGAAGGTGGAATTATGGGTCCGATTACTGAACTAGCTGCAGT
Source organism: uncultured Pelagibacteraceae bacterium (assembly GCA_902635845.1). Lineage (GTDB taxonomy): Bacteria > Pseudomonadota > Alphaproteobacteria > Pelagibacterales > Pelagibacteraceae > Pelagibacter. Next base: position 89,553 of record CACPPK010000002.1, read on the forward strand.
AATAGCTGCTGCAAATTTTTTTGTATATCCTTGTTTTTCCATTGCAGGAATAAGCATTGATCCAATTGCTGAAGTATCAGCTACAGCTGAACCAGATAAACCAGCAAACAACATTGAAGTTAGTACATTGACATGAGCCAATCCACCTTTTAAGTGACCCATCATCGCCTGACTAAACTCTACAAGTCGATGGGTTATTCCTCCTCTGTTCATTAACTCCCCTGCTAACATAAAAAATGGAATTGCCATCAAAGGGAAGCTATCTATTCCATTATAAATATTTCTATAAAGCATTGCGCCATCTCTGGCCTGATCATTTAACCAAAGTAAAATTCCTGGTGCTGCTAACAAGCCAAAAAATACTGGTAAGCCAATTAATAAAAATAATAAAAACAAAGGAAGAAACCAAACTAACATTATTGTGTCTCCAACTTTTGTTTATCGTAATCTTCAGGTAAATCTAACTTTGTAAAATTAGTAAGAATATTTCTCAAAATTAATTCAATATTCACAGATATTAAAAAAATAATACCAACTGGTAATGACATATACATCCAAGCTAATTTTATTGGTTCTGCTTTTCCACCAATTAAATGAAAAGGAATTTTTATCGATGAGGAATTAAATATCCACCCAGCATTAATATGTTTAAAACCTAATTCTAGACCTATAACTAAGACAAAAAGAGATACAATTAATAAAAACAAAGTTAAAAATGTGGAGATAATTTTTGGTAAAAATCTCTCTAATAAATCAATAGAAACAAATCCACCCCATCTATATGCTGAGGGTGCAATCAATCCTGTCATCCATAACATTAAAAATCTAGCAACTTCATCAGGCCATGGCAGTGCATTATTTAATACATACCTAAAAAATACTTGTACCAAGATAACAATCACCATCAAGAGTATTGCTATCCATGCAAATTGTCTGCCAATTCTTAAAAAAAAAGTATTTATTTTCTCAAGGGTATTAAAAACAAATAGGAGAATATTAATTGTCAAATTCACAGCTAAATTTATTTTAATTATTTAATAAATACAACTTTAATCAAAAAACTAATTTACTTTATATAATAATTCTCGTATTAAAAATGCTTTCTAAAAATTTATATACAATTATGAGTAATAAAAAAAAGATATTAATTATTCAAAAAGTCCATGAAAAAGGTATGGAATTAATTAATAACCACCCTAACTTTGATGTTGAAGTAACTGATGATACCTCTGTAGAAAATTTAAAATCTAAAATAAAAGATTGTGATGGCGCTTCAATTAGAATAGCAAAATTATCAGGTGATGTAATTAATGAAGCAAAAAATCTTAAAATAATTTCTAGACATGGGGTTGGCTACGATAATATTGATTTAAAAACAGCTAAAGAAAGAGATATAAAAATTGCTATTACAGCTAATGCAAATGCAGTTACAGTTGCTGAGCATGTTATGTTTGTCTTGCTAAATATTGCAAAAAGAAGAGAACTTTATCATACGACAGTGAAAGAAGGTAATTTTAAGGACAGAAATAAATTACCTAAAACCATTGAAGTATGGAAAAAAAATTTCCTAATTATGGGATTTGGTAGAATAGGTAAAGCACTAATTAAAAGGTGTTTGGGATTTGAAATGAATGTTTACGTCTATGATCCATTTGTAGATAAAGATATAATAGATAAGCTTGGTGGAAAAAAAGTTAATAATATTGAAGAGGCAGTAAAAACAATGGATGTAATATCTCTACACATGCCTTTAACAGACAAAACAGAAAACCTTATTAATTATAATTTGCTTAAAACAATGAAGAAAAATTGTATCATCATTAATGCTGCTAGAGGTGGAATTATAAATGAAGAAGATCTTAATAAAGCTTTAAATGAAGATTTAATTTTTGGAGCAGGAATTGATGTATTCAAACAAGAACCACCAGAAAATGATAATCCTCTTTTAAAAAATGATAAAGTTTATTTAAGTCCACATACTGCTGCTTTTACTGATGAATGTATGACAAGAATGGGTGTAGAAACAATTCAAAATATAATTGATTATTTCGATGATACATTAGAAAAATCAAAAATTGTAAGATTGTAGTAAGATATATCGTTTTAAAAGTTAGCTTTTATAAAGCTCGATACCACTAAGATTTAAAGTTTCAGTTAAATACTTATAACCTATTTTTGCGTATTCAAATGGGTTTGCTTTTGCAGGATCTTGTTCAGCCTCTACTACCAACCATCCAGAATAATTTTTTTTCTTCAATACATCAAACAATGGTTTGTAATCAATACATCCATCACCTGGAACTGTAAATGCACCTTCTAAAAAAGCCCCTCTAAAACTTAAGTCTTCTTTTAAAGATTTTTCTAATACACTTTTTCTAATATCCTTACAATGCATATGAATTAATCTTTCGCTAAAATCATTTAATATTTTTAAAGAGTCTCCCTGAGCAAATAACATGTGGCCAGTATCTAATGTAAGTTTTACACTATCATGTGTGTTTTCAAGTAGTCTTACCGTATCCTCTTCAGTCTCTATTATCGTGCCCATATGATGATGATAAGCAAGTGGCATACCCTCATCTTCAAGATATTTTCCCATTTCTGAGATTTTTTCATAATATTTTTTTGACTCTTCAAGACTCATTTGAGGTCTTGAAGACAATTTTCGATCTGGATCTCCTTGAATTGAACCAGAAACTTCAGCAAAAACCATACAAGGTGAATTACAATCTTTAAAAAGTTTCAGCTGATCTTGAATTAAATCTTTTTCTTCATCAAAACTATTTGTTCTCAAATTAGCTCCATACCAACCTGAGCAAAGATTTAGATTAAATTCTTTAAGTTTAGGGATTAATTCTTCTGATTTTTTTGGAAATTTACCACCAGACTCAATTCCAATAAATCCTGCCTGACTAGCTTCTGACAAACATTGTTCTAAAGAAGTATGGCCACCCAATTCAGGCATATCATCGTTACTCCATGCAATTGGTGCTATTCCTAATTTTACTGACATAAAATTTATTAAAAAGTTAAATCATTTTTAAATGATGATGTTATGTGCATCAAGAAAATTATATTTTTAATTAGTATTTAATTCATCATTAAAAATGTTTCTTGATTTTGTTTTTTAATTCTGTTCTATATTCTTATGATTAACTTTTCGTTAATGGGAGCAGGACGGATTGGAAAAATGCATGCTAAATTTATTGCAGCACATCCAAAAGCAAAATTAAAATACATTTACGAAATTAATTCTGAATTCGCTGAAGAAGTAGCAAAATCAACAGGGTGCTCAATTGCTTCGTCACCAGAGGACGCAATTAATGCAGATGATATAGACGCAGTTCTTATAGCTTCTGCTACTCCAACTCATACTCAATTTATTACAATGGCAGCAAAAGCAGGAAAAGCAATTTTTTGTGAAAAGCCAATTGATTTGGATATCAATAAAGTAAATGAGTGCATGGAAAATATCAAAGGAACAAACGTTCCTATTCAAATTGGATTTAACAGAAGGTTTGATTCCAGTCATGCAAAGGCACAAGAGGCAAGGGTAAAAAAGGAAATTGGTGAATTGGAAATGATTGTTATTACTAGTAGAGATCCTGAACCTCCTGGAATTGACTATTTAAAAGCTGCTGGAGGATTTTTTAGAGATACTACTATACATGATTTTGATTTAACTAGATTTATATTAGGAGATGATCCTGTAGTTCAAGTATCAGCATTTGGAGGTGCTTTATTTGATAAAAATTCACAACAAGTAAAAGATCTAGATACCGCTATGTTTATTTTAAAATCAAAAAATGGTGTTTTAATTCATATTAACAACTCTCGACGAGCAGTTTATGGATATGATCAAAGAGTTGAAGTATTTGGTAGTAAAGGAATGGTAATCTCTAACAACCAAACTCCTACTTCTTTAGAAAGATACACAAACACATCAACAAATGAAAAAGAGCCTATACATTTCTTTTTTATTGAGAGATATGAGCAAGCTTACAGAGATCAATTTAATGAATTTGTAAAATGCGTTGAAAATAAAACAAAACCATTAGTAGGATTTGAGGATGGAAGAAACGCTTTGATAATAGCTAATGCAGCATATGAATCCTTTGAAAGTGGTAAAGTAATAGATATAAAATTCTAATATGTCTAATAAATATATATCTGAACAATCTAACCAATTTAAAAACAAAATAATAATTGTAACAGGAAGCACCCAAGGTAGTGGAGCTGAGACTGCGAAATTACTAGCAAACAGAGGCGCTAAAGGAATAACTATCTGTGGAAGAAATAATAAAAATGGAAACAAGGTAAAATCCGAAATAGAAAGCATAGGCGCAGAATGCCTATACGTTCAAGCAGATTTAGAAAAACTTGAGGACTGTAAAAAAATAGTTTCTGAAACTGATAAAAAATTTAACACAGTAGATTCATTTATAAATGTTGCAGCTTTTACTGAAAGAGGAACGATCTTAAGCACAACAGAGGAAAATTTTGATAAAAATTTTAATGTAAATGTAAAAGCTCCTCTTTTTATGATGCAAGACGTTATAAAAATAATGATCAGGGATAAAAAAAAAGGAACTATAGCTCATATTCTATCAATGGCCGGATATAGTGGTATGCCTTTCTTAACTGCTTACAGCTCTTCTAAAGCAGCATTAGCAGTAATGATTAAAAATGTTGCAAATTCAGTTTCTGGTCATCAAATAAGAGTGAATGGAGTAAATCTAGGTTGGACAGATACACCAGCAGAAACAGTAATTCAGAAAAAATTTCACAACGCAGATGATAATTGGTTAAAAAAAGCTGAATCAAAAGTTCCTTTTAAAAGATTAAACAAACCTTTGGATGTTGCAAAGATATTGGCATTCTTGTGTTCAGATGAGTCAGGAATTATGACTGGCAGTATAATTGATTTTGATCAAACAGTTGCAGGATGGCATTCTTATTCAGCATATGACACCAAAGTATTAGATGATAGTATTTTAGGTGAGTGAACCTAATTAAAATTAATTTGTGAAAAAAAATAAAATTAAAGATACTGGTTTGGAAGTTACAGAATTAAGTTTTGGAACATCCTCTTTAGGGAGTATGCCAGACACTTATGGTTATGAAGTACCAGAACAAAGGGCTCAAGAAACGTTAAAAAGATTTTTTCAAGGTCCAGTAAATATGCTTGATACTTCAAGAAATTATGCAATGGGAGAAAGTGAAAAAAGGATTGGAATAGCAATAAAGGAAAATAAGGGTTGGCCAGAAAATTTTATCTTATCAACAAAAATTGATAGAAATATGGATACGCTAGTTCTTGATAAAAAAAGAACAAGAGAATCTATTGAAGAAAGTTTAAAAACTTTAAATGTAGACTCTGTTGATATTTTATTTCTTCATGATCCAGAATACGTAAAAGATGTAAATGATATCACTAAAAAAGATGGGGCCTTGGATGAGTTATTTAAAATAAAAGAAGAGGGTTTAGCTAAGGCAGTTGGTTTAGCTATGGGAAAAATAAATATAATGTTTCCTCTTTTAAAAAATTGGGACTTTGATGTGATAATTAATCATAACAGATATACTTTATTAAACAGAGAAGCAGATGAAATGTATAGCTATGCTCACAGTAAAAATATATCTATTTTTAATGCTGCTCCTTACGCTGGTGGGGTTTTAGCAAAAGGTCCAAGTAACTTTAAAAAAATAACTTATCAAGATGTTACAGAAGAAAAACTTGCACCTGCGAGAGAAATAGAAAAAGTTTGTAAAAAATATAATGTTGAAATGGGTGCAGCTGCCTTACAGTTTTCAATGAAAGATAAAAGAATTACCTCTACTCTATGCGGTGTTACTAGTATTCAGAGTATTGAAAAAAACCTGTCTTGGGCTAAAACAAATATCCCAGAAGAATTTTGGAACGAAGTTTTAAAATTACCTTACTCAAGCAAAGATCCAGAATCTGAAAGAAAATATACACCTGGTTAAATTTTAAAAAAATTATAAATAAGATAATTATATATTTATTTTGTTAATTTAATTATTAACAATTTCCGGGGATAATTTTTAATTGTAATCAATTTTAAAAATACATAATCTATCAAAGATAAATTAAAAAAGGAGCATAAATGAAAAAGGTTATTATCTCATTAATAATGATGTTTGGAATAATCTCTTCAACTTCATTAGCTGGTACTTTGGTGATAAATACAGATACATCTGATGCAGCACCAAAAGAAGCTTTTGAATATATTATTAAAAAATTTGAAGAAGAGAACCCAGACGTCACAGTAAAATGGAATGTTTTTGACCATGAGGGTTACAAACAATCCATAAGAAATTTTTTAAACACCGATCCACCTGATGTTGCAAACTGGTATGCTGGAAATAGAATGTTACCATTTGTAAGAGCAGGTTTGTTTGAAGATGTCTCTGATATTTGGAAAGACTCAGGTTGGGTAGACGGAAACCTTTCTGAAAATATGGAGCATGCTAAAAAATCTATGACGATTGGTGGTAAGCAATGGGGTATTCCTTACACTTATTATCAGTGGGGCGTGTATTACAGAAAAGATTTATTTACAGCAAATGGAATATCTGTACCAAAAACATGGGATGATTTTGTAGCTGCATGCGCTACGTTAAAAGCTGCAGGTATTACACCTATTACAATTGGATCAAAGTATCTTTGGACAACAGCTGGTGTTTTTGATTATTTAAATCTTAGAACAAATGGCTATGAGTTCCATATGGATTTAACACTAGGTAAGGTTCCTTACACAGATCCAAAAGTGCAAGCAGTATTTGATAAATGGGATGAGCTTGTAAAGCCTGGTTACTTCTTAGAAAATCATGCAGCACTTAGTTGGCAAGAAGCTTTAACTCCTATGGTGAACGGTGAAGCAGCAATGTATGTAATGGGTAACTTTGCTGTTGCTCCTTTAAAAGAGGCTGGCTTAAGAGATTCTAATTTAGGTTTCTTCCAGTTCCCTGAAATCACACCAGGTATCCCAATGGCTGAAGAAGCACCTACGGACACTGTGCATATACCGTCTAAAGCTAAAAATAAAACTGATGCTAAGCGTTTCTTAATATTTATGTCTCGAGCAGATGTGCAAGAAGAGATCAATAAAATATTAGGTCAGCTTCCTATTAACAAGAACTCTAGTGTTAAAAAGGGAGATCCATTCTTAAAAGCAGGATTGAATATGCTAAATAACGCTTATGCAATGGCGCAATTCTACGATAGAGATGCTCCAGCTCAAATGGCATCAGAGGGTATGAAAGGCTTTCAAGAATATATGTCTAATCCTGACAGAAGACAAAAAATCTTAGAAAGATTAGAAAAAGTACGTCAAAAAGTTTATAAATAAACTTTTATTTTAACTGTGGGGCTTACTGGCCCCTCAGTTAAAAATTCGATTTCATCAATTTTTAAAATATAATTATATGGAACTAAATAATTCAAAAGCTAAAAGAATTACTTGGTTTCAAAAAAATCAAGTTAAAATAAGCCCATGGATTTTTCTAGCTCCAGGATTAATATTTTTTTCCATTTATGTAATAGCCCCGATATTTGTATCTATTGGCATTTCCTTTTATCAATGGGATGGATTATCTCCATCTATATATGTTGGTCTTCAAAATTACATTGAACTTTTAGATGATGAATATTTTTATATTTCACTTTGGAATAATCTTAAATGGTTAATATTTTTTATGTTAGCAGTTCCTATTGGCTTAGGACTAGCAATATTTTTAAATCAAATTGTTTTTGGAATTAGATTAATTAAATCTCTATTTTTTTTTCCATTTGTTATTTCTCAAGTAGTCATTGGACTTATTTTTACTTGGTTTTACCAACCAAATTATGGGGTTATTGCGCCCTTTCTAAATTTTATTGGATTAGAAGGATTTTCAATTCTTGCAAATGAAAATACTGCAACTTATGGGATAATATTTGCAGGTCTATATCCACAAATTGCTTATTGTTTAATTTTATATTTAACAGGACTTAACAATATTAACCCTGAACAAATTGAGGCTGGGAGAATGGATGGCGCCAAAGGATTTCATTTATTTTGGAATATAGTGCTTCCGCAACTAAGGCACGCTACCTTTTTAGCAATTGTAGTAACTGTGATTGGTGCGCTTAGAAGTTTTGATATGGTGGCAATAATGACTCAAGGTGGACCTTATGGTTATTCAAATGTGTTAGCGTATTACATGTTTGAGCAAGCTTTAAGTGAATACGGTTACAGAATGGGATACGGGTCAGCAATAGCAACTGTTTTGTTTACAATAATGATGTTTTATATTTTATTTTTTATATACAGAATGTATCGAAACGAGAGGGAGGATAATAACTAAATGTTCCCTACTCCAATTCATCAAAGACCAATCGTAAATCAATATATTTATAAAATATTTTTACCTATCTCATTAATTATTTGGTTGATACCGATTTTTGGTATTTTAATGACATCAATAAGAGGTTTAGGAGATATTACTGCTGGAAATATGTGGGGAACACCAAGTGAATTTTTACTTTTTTCAAATTTATACGATGTTTTCACTAACACTCCAATGATCAAATACACTTTAAATAGTTTTAAAGTAACTATACCAACAATGTTAGGAGCGGTTGCTTTAAGTTGTATGACTGGCTTTGCTCTTGCGAATTATAAGTTTAAGACAAATTTAATAATATTTTTTATTTTTATAGCCGGAAACTTTGTTCCATTTCAAATTTTAATGATACCGGTAAGAGATCTGACTTTTAAAATTGGTCTCTACAATACTATTACAGGATTAGTTTTATTTCATGTAGCTTTTCAAACAGGTTTTTGCACACTTTTTATGAGAAATTTTATTAAAGCGTTACCTCAAGAGCTTATCGAGGCTGCGAGAATGGATGGAGCATCTGAATTTAGAATATTTTGGAAGATAATATTACCTTTGACTAGACCAGCTATAGCAGCACTGTGTGTTTTAATTTTTACATTTATATGGAACGATTATTTTTGGGCAACCGTCTTAATACAAGGTGATCATGCAATGCCAATTACTGCTGGATTAAAATCATTAAATGGTCAATGGATTACAGCTTATCACTTGCTATCAACTGGATCTATTGTTGCTGCGATACCTCCTGTTATTATGTTTTTTTTAATGCAAAAACATTTTATTGCTGGATTAACTCTTGGAGCAACTAAAGGTTAGTATGATTAAAGTTACTTTTATTGGAGCAGGAAGCACTGTATTTATGAAAAATATACTTACAGATATTTTGCTTGAAAAAAATTTCAATAACTGTGAAATAGTTTTGCAAGATATTGATGATAGAAGATTAAAAACCTCAAATTTGGTTGCAGAAAAAGTTGCAAAATCAATAGGTGCAAATCCAAAGATTATAATCGAAAAAAATCAAAAAAAAGCACTTAGTGGAGCTGACTTTGTAATATTAATTTTTCAAATAGGAGGTTATGAGCCCTCTACAGTTATTGATTTTGAAATTCCGGCAAAGTATGGACTAAAACAAACTATTGGTGACACTTTAGGAATAGGTGGGATCATGAGAGGATTGAGAACTGTGCCCGCTTTATTGTCAGTTGCTAAAGATATGAATGAAGTTTGTCCAAGCGCAACTATGTTGCAGTATGTTAATCCTATGGCAATTAATTGTTTAGCATTGTCTAAATTTGCACCTGAGCTTAAATATGTTGGACTTTGTCATTCTGTACAAGGAACTGCTGAAGATTTAGCAAAAGATATTGGCGAGGATATAAAAAACATTAGTTATGAATGTTCAGGTATCAATCATATGTCTTTTTATACTAAGTTTGAAAAAATTAATCCTGATGGAAAAAAAGAAAATCTTTATCCTAAAATTTTTAAAGCTGGAAAAGAAAAAACATTTGGTACCAATTGGGATGGATGCACGAACGAAGTTAGATATAAAGTTTTAGAAAAATTTGGATATTTTGTTACTGAGTCATCCGAACACTTTGCAGAATATACTCCTTGGTTTATTAAAAATAACAGAGAGGACTTATTAAGTGAATTCAATATTCCAATTAATGAATATATTCGAAGGTGCAAAAAACAAATTAAAATGTGGGATCAACAAGAGCAAAATTTATTAGATGGAGAAAAATTTGTTTGTGAGAAATCTTTAGAGTATGCCTCACGGATAATTGTATCAATTGTTGACGGAAAAGAAGACACAGTTAATGGAAATGTTTTGAATAACAAGTTAATTTCTAATTTACCAGATGATTGTTGTGTAGAAGTACCATGTAAAATAAATAATGAGGGAATTAACCCTCAAAAAGTTGGGAATTTACCTATGCATTTAGCAAACCTAATGAAAACTAATATAAATGTTCAACAATTAACTGTTGAAGCTTTAAGAACCAAAAAAAAAGAGACCATTTATCATGCGGCTATGTTAGATCCACTTACTTCTTCTTTATTAAGTTTAGATCAAATTAGTTCTATGGTAGATGAGTTATTAAAAGCTCATAAAAATTGGATACCAGAATTTAACTAACATGAAAAATAAATTTCCTAATGATTTTTTTTGGGGAACGGCTACAGCAAGTTACCAAATAGAGGGTGCTACAGATAAAGATGGAAAAAGCAAAAGTATTTGGGATACTTTTACACATACACCTGGAAAAGTTAAAAATAATGAAAACGGAGATACTGCTGTAGACCATTATCATAGGTACGAAGAAGATATTGAGCTGATGGCTAATATAAATTTAAATTCATATAGATTTTCTTTAGCGTGGACCAGGATTATCCCAGAAGGGATAGGTAAAATAAACCCTAAAGGAGTAGATTTTTATTCAAGGTTGATAGACAAGTGTTTAGAAAAAAATATTGAGCCTTTCATAACTTTATATCATTGGGACCTTCCTCAATCACTGCAAGATAAAGGGGGTTGGGCAAATAGAGACATAACAAATATATTTTCAGACTATTCAGAAGCTATTGTTGAAAATTTTGGAGATAGATGTAATCATTTTATCACATTTAATGAACCACAAGTTTTTACTATTCATGGATATGTAGATGGTTACATGGCTCCAGGATACAAAGATTTAGAAAAATACTTTGCATCAATACATAATGTTAATGTTGCACATGGCAAAGCTTTTCAAGTAATGAAATCTTTAAATAATAATATAAAAATTGGCTGCACTTTTAATATGGCGCCATGTATTCCTGCCACAAAATCAAGTGAAGATCTTCATGCAACTAAATTATTCGATACTTATTGGAATAGATCATTTGCCGACCCTATGTATCTTGGAAGATATCCTGAATTACTAATTGATGATGTCTCAAAACATATTCAACAAGATGATATGAAAAATATTTTTCAAAAAAATGATTTTATTGGATTAAATCATTATCAACATATTAGAATTAAAGCTGATAATAAAAGTTTACTTAAAGCAAGAGGAGCATTCAATGATGAATTGCCTTTTGGTCTTGAGGGCAAAGATGAAAAGTTAACTCTTATGGGATGGGAAATTGTTCCAGATGCTTATTATGATCAAATTATGGATTTAAAAAATAATTATGGAAATCCAGATATTTATCTAACTGAAAATGGTGCAGCATATCCAGATTTAATAGAAAAAAATGGAGAAATAAACGACACCGATCGTATTGATTATTTTAAAAAATATTTAAGTGCTGTAAAAAAATCTATTGATGATGGAGCTAAAGTTAAAAGCTACTTTGCATGGACATTCATGGATAATTTTGAATGGGCGTTAGGATTTGAAAAGAGATTTGGAATAGTGCATGTTGATTTTAAAACTTTAAAAAGAACACCTAAAAAATCGTACTATTTTTTCAAAAAGCTTGTAGAACAAAATTCAATTCCTTTTGATTTTTAATTTATTAAATCTAAATAAAAACTTACTTAAAAAGATAAATTATTTAAAAGCTAAATTATTTTCGTCAAATAAATGACACTTATTTAAATCAAAACTTAAGCTTAAATTGTCTCCAATATTAGCTGAATTCTCAACATCTGTTTGAACAACTAATGGTTCTCCATCTTTCTCTAAATATAGAAATGTAGATGAACCCAATTTTTCAATTACGAACACCTTGCTATTCCAGCATTTTTCACCAGTATTAATTAATATATGTTCAGGTCTGATACCAATCTTTACACTATCGCCAGGTGAAACTTTATCTGAAGTTTTTGGAACAATAATTTTTCCTTGTCCTGAAATTTCAACTTCGGTTCCAGAGCTATTAGAGCTTATAACTTTAGAATTGATAAAGTTCATCTTTGGCGAACCAATAAAACCACCAACAAATAAATTTTCTGGTTCATTGTATAATTTTAAAGGTGATCCTTTTTGAGATACTATTCCATGATCTAATACAACTATGTCATCTGCAAGTGTCATTGCTTCAGTTTGATCGTGAGTAACATAAATCATCGTTGCATTTAATTGATCATGTAATTTAGCAAGCTCTACTCTCATCTGAACTCTTAAAGCTGCATCTAAATTAGATAAAGGTTCATCAAATAAAAATACTTTTGGCTTTCTTGTAATTGCTCTACCAATTGCAACTCTTTGTCTTTGTCCTCCTGACAATTGTTTTGGTTTTCTCTCCAAGTATTCTTCAATTTGAAGAATTTTAGCAGCCTCCATAACTCTCTCTGTAATTTCTTCTCTAGATTTTTTTTCAATCTCTAAACCAAAAGCCATGTTATCGAACACTGTCATGTGTGGATACAAAGCATATGATTGAAAGACCATTGCTATATTTCTTTCTGATGGTGGAAGATCATTAATAACTTGTCCATCAATTGAAATTGTTCCTGAGTTAACCTCTTCTAAACCGGCAATCATTCTTAGCATTGTTGATTTACCACAGCCACTTGGTCCAACAAATACAGTGAAAGATTCACTTTTAATTTCTAAAGATACATCTTTGATTACATGTGTGGACCCAAAAAATTTATTAATTTTCGAAATATTTATTTCTGCCATCTTAAGTTAATATTATTTTTAAGTATTTATTAATAACCTCTAGTTTAAATTTAAGTTCTATTAAAATATAAAATAAAAATAAATCTATATATAAAGGTGTACAACTAATATGAAAATTTAAAATACTATCTCAAGTTGTAATTTCTCAAATATTAATTTTAAAATTAATATATTTAAAATCGACATAACTAATATTTAATTTTTTCATTAATTATTTTTCTTCTATAATGTTACTTTATAAGTAGGAGGTAACTATGGCTAAATTTATAGTAATGGGCAATTATACAGCTCAAGCTTTTAAAGGATTTATAGGTAATCCAGATCAAGACAGGGCTGCAGCAGCTACTGCTTTATCAGAGGCAGTAGGAGGAAAGATGGAATCTTTTATGATCACAAGAGGAGCTTATGATTTTGTAGGAGTTGTGAGTGGTAGTATTGGATTTGAAGGTGCAGCAGCAGTTAAGCTAGCAGTTGAAGCTTCTGGAGCTATAACAAATTTTACCATATTAGAGGAAATGGATATGGGTAAAGCTGCCGGCATGGCATCAAAAGCTATGGCTAATTATAAACCAGCAGGTTAAAGCTAGATTTTAAGTTAATTCTATCATGATTAATTTTATTAATTATGATAGCTTTAACTTTAATGAAAATGTTAAGAGATAGTTTTGGTAGGTCTTTTCCATATATAAGACTTTCGATTACCGATGTATGTAATTTTAAGTGTGGGTATTGTCTACCTAATGGTTATCAAGTTGATAAGAGCGATAATAGAAAATTTCTTCACTTAGAGGAAATTAGACGTTTAGCTAAAGTTTTTTCAAAATTGGGTGTATGCAAAATTAGACTTACTGGAGGTGAACCAACGGTAAGAAAAGATTTTTTTGATATAATCAAGATCTTAAAAAATGAAGCTGGAATAAAAAAAGTTGTAATTACAACAAATGGTTATCATTTAGATGAAAAAGCAAAGATGTTAGTAGATAGTGGCTTAAACGGTATTAATATTAGTATTGATAGTCTAGATAGAAATACATTCAAAAATGTTACAGGTCATGATCGATTACCAGAGATTTTAAAAGGAATTAACATCCTACAAGATTTAAATTTTGAAAATATTAAAATTAATGCAGTTCTTTTAAATGGAATAAATGCATCAGAAAAAGATTTTGTGTCTTGGGGAGAATTTATAAAAAAAAACAAAGTGGATTTTAGATATATAGAACTAATGCAAACAGGTGATAACCTAGATTATTTTAGAAAATATCATGTATCTTCAAAAATTTTTAAAGAATACTTAAATAAAAATAATTGGATTTATCAAACCTTAGGTAAAGATGCTGGACCGTCACTAAATTATATCAATCCAGAATATAAAGGGAAATTTGGAATTATAGCGCCCTACTCTAAAGATTTTTGCAGAAGCTGTAATAGATTAAGAATTACATCAAGAGGAGATCTTAGATTATGCCTATTTGGAAATACTGGAATAAGTATAAGACATTTATTACAAAAAGATGATCAAATTGAAGAATTACAAGATCTTATAATGGGTCAAATGAAATTTAAAAAAGAATCTCACCATTTGGAACTAGGCGACACTGGTTTAACTAAAAATTTATCTACCACGGGTGGCTAATGTCAAAATTAAAAATTATAAATCAAGAAGAACTTAAAGATTGGGCGAAAGAAATATTTCAAAAAAACTCTTTCAATATGGTTGATGTTTCTTCAAAAAAAGAAACTTTTAGAAGAGCACTTGCGTCAGGTAAAATTTATGTTGGAAAAGAGGTTTTTGATCTAATTAAAAATAAGAAGATGCCTAAAGGAGATCCCATTACTTTAGCTGAGGTATCAGCTGTGTTGGGTGTAAAAAAAACAAGTGAACTTATTCCTCTATGTCACCCACTTCCAATTGACCATACAGCTACTAAAATAATTATGAATGAATTAGACAGTTCATTAGAAGTTTTTTGCGTAGTTTCTGCAGTAGCAAAAACAGGTGTTGAAATGGAAGCTATAATGGGTGTTAACTCCGCCTTAATCACAATTTATGATTTAAGCAAAATAGTAAATCCACATCTTAAAATTGATAACGTAAAATTATTAATTAAAGAAGGTGGAAAAAGTGGATTATGGAAAAACCCTGATGGTCTCCCAGATTTTTTAAAAAATATTTTTCAATGAAAATATCAGTTGAACTATTTGGCGCAGCTAGAGAATTTAGTACTAAATCCCATTTAGACTTTGAATTAATTGAAAATTCCTCAATAAAAGATCTTAGAAACCACATGATAGAGTTTATTGATATAAAATTTAAAGGAAATGAAACTTTTAAAAAAATTATTAAATCATCAGCTTTTTGTTCTTCTGATGATAAAATTGTCTCAGACAATTATAAAATAGTTAAAAAACAAAACTTTAGCATTATACCTCCTATAGGAGGCGGTTAATGCTACATACTAAAATTATTGATGTTTCAAAAAAAGAGAAGATAGAAATTTCAAAAGCAGAAAATTTTTTAAATCAATCGAAATTTGGCGCTGTAATATATTTTGTTGGGACTGTAAGAGATTTAAATGAAAATAAAACAGTTACTGGTATTACCTATGATGCCAAAGAAAGTATGGTTATAAAAAGTTTTGAGGAAATTTATCAAGAAGCCGATAACAAGCTAAATATTAGAGAAAAAGCAGTATTTATTGAGCATGTTAAAGGATATGTAGGTTTAAAAGAAAAAAGCATCATTATTGGTGTAGCTTGCAAACATAGGGATCAAGCTTTTGCATTATCTAGATATATAATTGAGGAAATTAAAAAAAGATCTCCTATTTGGAAAAAAGAGCATTATGAAAATGAGGACAGTGAGTGGTTAAAAGGAATATCTCTAAATAATTAAAATGATAAAATTTAAAAATTCAGAAATTACACCAGAAAATATTTATAAAAAAAGAAGATCTTTCATTAAATCTATAGGTCTTAGTGCAAGTACATTAGCAATGTCCGCTATACCCTTTGTAAATAAATCTTTAGCAAGTGAGAGAGATAAATTAACAAGTTATAAAGACATAACGACTTATAATAATTATTATGAGTTTGGAACATCAAAGAGTGATCCTCACAAAAATTCTCAAATATTTAAAACAACTCCTTGGGATATAACTATTGAAGGTGAAGTTGAAAAACCAATAAAATTATCTATAGAAGAAATCTCAGAAATGTTTATTTCTGAGGAAAGAATATATCGATTAAGATGTGTTGAGGGTTGGTCTATGGTTATTCCATGGATGGGTTTTTCTTTAAGTAAATTACTATCAAAAGTAAATCCAACTAATAAAGCAAAATTTGTTGAATTTGAAAGTGTGTATGACCCTGCACAAATGAAAGGTCAAAGATACCCTGTTTTAAACTGGCCTTACAATGAAGGTTTAAGAATTGATGAAGCCATGCATCCTTTGACAACAGTAGTGACAGGTTTATATGGCAAGAAACTACCTAATCAAAACGGAGCACCACTAAGAATTTTTATTCCTTGGAAGTATGGTTTTAAAAGTGCAAAAGCTATTGTTAAAATTAAATTTGTCGAAAACATGCCTACCTCATCATGGATGTGGGCTTCGCCTAGAGAATATGGATTTTACTCAAATGTTAATCCCAATGTTGATCACCCAAGATGGTCTCAAGCAACTGAAAGAATAATAGGCGAAGGTGTTTGGGCACCTAGAGTAAAGACCTTAATGTTTAATGGTTATGGAGATGAAGTTGCTAGTCTTTATAGCGGTATGGATCTAAAAAAAAATTACTAAATTAAATTGAGAAGATATTATAAAACTCTAGTTTTTTTTCTTTCTCTTTGGCCACTTTATGTAATTTCTTATCAAATAATTTTTAATCAACTAGGTCCAGAGCCTGTTGATAGAATCATAAATCACTTTGGAGAATGGACTTTGATTTTTATTCTTTTAACTCTTTCAATGACACCGCTTAAGAAAATCACAAAGTCAGTAGAGTGGATCAAGTTTAGAAGAATGCTTGGTTTGTTCACGTTTTTTTATGCATCTATTCATATGTTAAGTTATGTTGGTCTTGATTATAGATTTGATTTTGAGCCGCTAATAAATGATGTTTTAAAGAAGAAGTTTATCTTTATAGGATTTTCAGCTTGGCTATTATTAATTCCACTTGCTATAACCTCATCTGAGAGAATGGTTAGACTGTTAAAACAAAATTGGAAAAAAATTCATAGATTAATTTATATAATTGGGATTTTTGGTGTACTTCATTATATTTGGCTATCAAAAACAATATTTTTTAAACCACTAATATTTTTAATACTATTAATTATTCTTTTACTTTTTAGGATTAAAATTACTAAATCAGTTTCTAAAATCTGAAACTTTATCAAAATCTTTAAAGGATTTAAGGCTGCTTGTATTAATAAAATTTGTTCTATTTTTAAGCCTTTTAACCATAAATTTTGCTCCAAACTGACCTTTAATATTTTTAAATTTTTTTATCAAAGAAATATCAAAACCAATGGGATTACCTAGTCTATTTTTATAATTTAATGCATGGACTAAAAATTTTTTAGTTTTTATAGATCTGCAAATTTTATTTATATCTGATAATTTAACAAATGGCATATCTGACTGAGCTACAATAAAGCCATCGTCGTTTTTAGATACTTTTTTTAATCCCACTTTTATAGAAGAGGCCATTCCTTTTTTGTAGTTTTTGTTATAAGTAAAAATAATCTTTTTATTTTTTTTTATTATTTTTTTTACTTCTTTAAATTGATGACCAAGAACTATAATAATTTTAT
Source organism: uncultured Pelagibacteraceae bacterium (assembly GCA_902635845.1). Classification (GTDB taxonomy): domain Bacteria; phylum Pseudomonadota; class Alphaproteobacteria; order Pelagibacterales; family Pelagibacteraceae; genus Pelagibacter. Next base: position 107,403 of record CACPPK010000002.1, read on the forward strand.
TTACTTTACTTTTTTTTAATACATTTAGTGAATAATTAATTAGAGGTTTTTTTTTATATAACTTAATAAGTTTATTTTCTGATTTCATTCTTTGAGATAGACCAGCAGCAAGTAATATAACTTTAATCACTTTTTATAAGTTTGTGATACTAACTGGGCTATAATAGATAAAGCAATTTCTGGAGCAGATTTACCACCTAGCTTAATACCAATTGGTCCATGAATTGAATTAATTTCATCATTAGTAAATCCAGCTTCGGCTAGTCTTTGACATCTGTTTTCATGAGTTTTTTTACTACCAAGTGCTCCAATATAATAAAATTTATTTTTTAATGCGTATTGCAAAGCAGGATCATCTATTTTTGGATCATGTGTTAAAGCTATTAAGGCTGTACTTGAATTTGTTTCAATTTCTTCAAAAGCTTCTTTTGGCCACTTGTTAATAACTTTTATATCAGGAAATCTTTGCTCAGATGCAAAATATCCTCTTGGATCTATGATACTAATTTCAAAATTTAAACTTTTTGCAAAATCCACTAAATATTGTGCAATATGTACAGCCCCAACAATAATTACTTTTATTGGTTTTATATAAGTTTCAACAAATATTTCTGAATTTTCTATAACCCCGTTTTTTTTTGATTTAAAAAAATTTTCTATTTCAACAGCATATTTTGAAAATTTTCCTTTAGGAGAAGTGCCAGGTAAATAAATTTCACTATCACCATTTTCTAAATTTGTAAGAATTGCAAACTCAGTTTTTGATGATTTTTTTTTTAATATTTCTTCGAGTGTTTTAATTTTCATTAGTGTATCTGCTCAATATATACCGCAATTTCTCCACCACATGCTAGACCCACTTCCCACGCGCTCTCGTTGGAAACTTTAAATTCTATTTTTTTACAAGGCTTATTATCTTTAATTAATGATAGACATTCACTTACAACTGCAGACTCCACACATCCTCCAGAAACTGATCCCGAAAAATCTCCTTTTTCGTTCACAATCATTCTGCTACCAACTTGTCTAGGTGATGATCCCCAGGTTTGAATTACTGTTGCTAAAACTACTTTTTGATTAGCGTTGATCCAATCTTGAGCTTCGTCTAATATTTTCTCATCAAATGAATTTTTCATCTGATAAAATATAGTTTTTAACTAACAAGCATCAACGGCTTTTTTAGCCTGAGTGACAACTAAACTAGCTCTAAATTCTGCAGAAGCATGCATATCAGAGTTCATTTCTGAACTATCTAGATCCATTCCATCTATTGAAGAAGAGGAAAAATTACCCGATAGAGCTTTAGACATTTCTTTATCATTATAAACGCATGATTTTGCGCCAGTAACTGCAACGTTTACGTCTCCTTTATGTTTAGCCACATACACTCCGACGATTGCGTATCTAGATGCAGGATTAGGATGTTTTTGATAGCTAGATTTTTCTGGTATTTGAAATTCGATAGCTTCAATTAATTCACCCTTTTTTAAAGCTGTCTCGAACATTCCTTTAAAAAACTTTGACGCTTCAATTTTTCTTTCGTTAGTATGTATTGTAGCGTTTAAAGCTATACATGCAGATGGATAATCAGCTGATGGATCATTATTTGCTATTGATCCTCCTATTGTTCCTCTATTTCTAACTTGAGGGTCACCAATTCCTTCAGCCAAACTAGATAATGATGGAATTGCTTTTTTAACATCTTTAGAATTTGAAACTTCAACATGTTTAGTTGCGGCTCCTATTGTAACTGATTTGCCACTTACTTTTATACCACTTAATTTTTTAATATTTTTTATATCAATTAAATCTTTGTAAGTAGCCAATCCTAATTTCATTGAAGGAATAGTGGTCATTCCTCCTGCTAAAAAAGCAGAACTAGATGAAGCAAGTTTAGATGCCTCTTTACTATCTTTTACTGAATGATAATTAAAATCTTTCATAAACCTCCTATGCTGCTTTAGCGTTAGATTTTTTTAGATTTTTACAAGCCTTCCACACTTTTTCAGCTGTAGCTGGCATAGTAACCTCTTGTCCACCTAAGGCATCAATTACAGCATTCATCACCGTAGGTGGTGCTGCTATTGCTCCCGCTTCTCCACAACCTTTAACTCCTAAAGGATTTGTGGTTGCATGTGTACAAGTATAACCAATGTTGAACTCAGGAAAATTATCTGCACGTGGCATCGTATAATCCATATAAGATCCAGTCATCAACTGACCTGTTTCATCATACTCTGCATTTTCATACAATGCTTGACCAATACCTTGAGCAAGACCACCATGAACTTGTCCTTCGACAACCATTGGATTAATTATTCTTCCAAAATCATCACAAGCTGTATATTTTTCTAGCTTCACATGACCTGTTTCTGGATCTATCTCAACTTCAGCAATATGTGTTCCTGCTGGAAAAGAAAAGTTTGAAGGATCATAAAAAGAAGTTTCTTTTAAACCAGGCTCATCACCCTCTGGCAATGGAGATTTCATTTCATCTCTTACACCCGGTAAATAACAAGCAAAAGCTACTTCTCCTATTGTTTTCTTTTTATTTGATTTAGAAACAATAAATTCACCATCTTTAAACTCAACATCTTCTGGATTTGCCTCTAACATTTTTGCTGTAACTCTTTTACCTTTTTCAACTATTTTTTTACAAGCATTAACAATTGCGATACCACCAACAGCTAAAGATCTAGAACCGTATGTTCCCATACCAAATGTTCCTTTATCTGTATCTCCATGAACGATATCTATATTTTCTATTGGTACACCTAGCTCATCAGCTGCTATTTGAGCAAAAGTTGTTTGGTGACTTTGTCCATGACTATGTGAACCTGTGTAAACAGTGACTTGTCCAGTTGGATTAAATCTAACCTCTGCAGATTCCCATAATCCAACTCCACATCCTAAAGACATAACAGCAGCTGAAGGAGCAATACCGCATGCTTCAAAATATGAAGTAACACCTATTCCTCTTAGTTTTCCTTTGGCTTCAGACTCTTTTCTTCTTGCCTCAAAACCTTTGTAGTCTGCCATCTGTTTTGCCTTTTCCATTCCAGCAACATAATCACCAGAATCTACAGTATGAACTAATGTCTGTTTAAAAGGAAATGCCGTAGGGAAATTTTTAATTCTAAGTTCAGTTTTATCTATCCCTAATTCCATTGAAGCTTTTTCAACTAATCTTTCAATAGTGTATGTAGCCTCTGGTCTTCCTGCACCTCTATAAGCATCTACTGGAGCTGTATTTGTATATACAGCTTTTACATTTGTATAAGCTGCTGGAATTTCATAAACTCCAGTTGCACAAGGTCCAAATAAATAAGTCGGTGTCACTGTACCAAATACTCGAGCATAAGCTCCGAGGTTTGCTATGGTCTCATTTTTAAAACCAAGAAACTTTCCATCTTTAGTAACCGCTAATTCTGCATGAGTTACGTGATCTCTTCCATGTATGTCAGTTAAAAAAGATTCTGATCTTTCTGCAACCCACTTTATAGCTCTATTAATTTTTTTAGCTGCCCAGCTACAAACAATATCTTCGTTGTAGACATTAATTTTTGAACCAAAACCACCACCAACATCTGGAGCTACAACTCTTAACTTATGTTCAGGAGCTACATTTCCAAAAGCAGACATTATCAATCTTGATAAATGTGGATTTTGACTTGTTGTATATAAAGTAATCTCTTCAGATGCTGCATTGTAATCGGCAACACATGCTCTTGGCTCCATTGCATTTGGAATTAATCTATTATTAATGATATCAATAGAAATTACTTTATCAGCCTTATCAAATGCTTCTTTAACTTTTTGTCTATCGCCTAATAACCAGTCAAAACAAAGATTTTTATCGATGCCTTCATGAATAGTATCTCCATTCATAGCATCTGCAGTACTTGTGACTGCTTTTAATACTTTGTAATCAACTTCAACTTTTTCCGCAGCTTCTTTTGCTTCTGCTAAACTTTCAGCAATTACAACTGCAACAGGATCTCCAACAAAATTTACATTATCTTTAGCTAAAGGAGGGTTTCCAGGACATTTCATTTCTGTACCATCTTCACTTCTGATTGCCCAGCCCGCAATTAAACCTCCAATTTTATCATCTGCTATTTCTTTGCCTGTAAGTATGCTTACTATTCCTGATGATTTTAAAGCTTTATCAATATTTAATTTTTTAATAGATGCTCTTGCATGTGGAGACCTAACAAAAATCGCATAAGTTTGATTTGCTAAATTAATATCTGCTGTGTATCTGCCTTTACCAGTTAAAAATCTTTTATCCTCTTTTCTCTCAACTCTAGAACCTACTAAACTTGCCATTTTCTTTTTCCTCCTTAAAATTACATTTTTGTTGCTGCTTCTTTAACCGCGGCAACAATATTTTGATATCCTGTACATCTGCAAATATTTCCTTCTAACCAATCTCTAATTTCTGTATCTGATGGTTTTTTGTTTTTTTGCAAAAGATCAACTGCGCTCATAACCATTCCTGGAGTACAAAAACCACACTGTAAGCCATGAAGTTTTTTGAACGCTTCTTGCATTGGATGCATTTTTCCATTTGTTTCTAAACCTTCAATTGTTGTAACTTTTGATCCATTAATATCAGCTGCTAAAGCCGTACAACTTTTTAAAGAATTTCCATCAACATGAACTACACATGCTCCGCATTGACTGGTATCACATCCAATATGTGTACCTGTTAGCTGTAAATACTCTCTTAAAAATGTAGATAGTAAAGTGTTATCAGGAGCTTCTTTTTCAACTTTTCTTCCATTAACTTCTAATGAAATTTTACCCATAATCTCTCCTTATAAATAATAATAAGATTTAATCATTTTGAGAATATGAAGGCAAGTGTCAAATTGAACACTACTTGGACTAGAATTTTATTTTAAAAACATCCAATAAATTAAGAAAATTCCCAGAACTACTGCAGCTGTTAAATATCTATAATTAATTTTTGGTTCAGGTACTTTTTGATTATCTGACTCAGTTATCTCGATAGTTTCATTTTTTTCAGAAGAAATTAATTCAGAAAATTTACCAAAAAAAATATCTGCCATTTTTTTTGCTGTCATATCTATAAGTCTTGAACCTACTTGTGCAATTTTACCACCAACTTGTGCTTCAACAGAATAAATTAAATTTGTTCCAGTGTCTGTATCCTCGAGTTTAACTTCAGCTTCTCCTGAGGCAAAGCCAACTAGAGAGTTTCCAGATCCTAATATCTTATAGCTGTTAGGAGGATTTAAATCTTTTAATTCAATGTCACCAGAAAAGGTTGCATTAAAAGGTCCAATTTTATTTGTAGCTTTTGCAGAAAATTCAGTATCAGATTTTTTATTAAATTCCTCACATCCCGGGATTGCTTGTTTAAGTATTTCTGGATCATTTAAAGCTTCCCAAACTTTTTGTTTTTCTAAATTAATTTTATAAGATCCTGTTAATTTCATAAATTAAACATATAATAAATTATGGACGAAAATACAAAAAAAGAATTACAATCTGCAGCTTTTGAAAGATTAATTTCTCATCTTAGAGAAAGAAAAGATGTGCAAAATATAGATCTAATGAATCTTGCTGGTTTTTGTAGAAACTGTCTTTCTAAATGGTACAGAGAAGAAGCAGGAAAAAAAGGGATTGAAATTTCTGACCCTGATGCAAGAGAACATGTTTACGGGATGCCTTATTCTGAATGGAAAGACAAATATCAAAAATAATTATTTCTCTTTAAGTCTGGGGAATAATTCTACAAAATTACAGGGTTTATGATTAACGTCTAATTGATGCTTTAATATTCCATCCCACGCATCAGTTACACCTCCAGAGGATCCTGGTAATGCAAATATATATTTACCATTAGATAAAGCTGCACAAGCTCTAGATTGTATAGAGGATGTTCCAACCGTTTTTAGACTTATTGTTCTAAAAACCTCCCCAAATCCAGGTATATGTTTATCTGCAATTTCATTAACTGCTTCAGGAGTTATATCTCTTCCTGTAAGACCTGTTCCTCCTGTAGTTATTATAACATCTATCTCTTTTTGATTGGTCCATTCTTTTAAAATTTTTACAATATCTTCTTTATTATCTTTGCAAATTTTTCTATCAATTAATTGATGTTTGGCTTCTTTAATTTTTTCAACCAAGATTGCACCCGATTTATCATTATCAAATGTTCTTGTATCTGTTACAGTTAATAAAGCTATATTTACATCCATAATTTAAAAATGATTATATTATCAATTCTTTTTTTTGTAACCGCTTTAATATACTCAAGTGTTGGATTTGGAGGTGGATCAACATATCTTGCAATACTTTTAATTTGGGGTGTACCTTACACAATATTCCCCGTTATAGCTCTTGTATGCAATATTATTGTTGTATCTGGTAATTCTATTAATTTTATAAGATCTAAAAACATAAATTTTAATTTACTTTTTCCTTATTTAATTGGCTCTATTCCATTTGCATTTATTGGAGGATCAATAACAATTGAAAAAACTTTATTTGAGATTTTATTATTTTGTATTTTGTCGGTTGCAGGTATTTTTTTACTAATTGAGAGTAAATCTTTTAATAAAGAGAAAATTAAAATTAACCAAATACCAAGGTTAATCTCAATTTCTATTGGATCAATAATTGGCTTTATGTCAGGCATAGTGGGAATTGGTGGAGGAATTTTTTTAAGCCCTATTCTATTTTTAATGAAAGCTGGGTACCCTAGACATATTACCAGTAGTGCATCTTTATTTATATTAATCAATTCTATATTTGGAATAGCTGGACAATTGACAAAAGGTCAGGTTGTAGATCAAGTTATTAGCTATTGGCCATTGTTTTTATCAGTACTTATTGGAGGACAAATTGGTAGCGTATTAAACATTAAATTTTTATCGAATAAAATATTGGCTCTACTAACTTCTATTCTTGTAATTTTTGTCGCAATAAGAATTGGAATTAAACTTATGGCTTAATATTGAATAAATTTGCTTTTAATATATTTAAGCATTATGAAAAATATTAAACCTTTTGGTCCATCAATAGGAAAGACAAAAATTTCTAAGAAATTTTTAAATATCTTGAATAAAGAGATTGATAATAAAGTTTTAACAAAAAATAATGATTATAGCTCTAAACTAGCTAGTCAAATTAAAAAAGAAATTAAAATATCAAATAATTTTATAAAAAAAAATTTAGAAAAAGAGATAAAAAAAAAAATCAAAGATTTTCTTAAAAATGAAAAAATTAAAAAAGTTAAAGATATTAAAATATTAAATTTATGGGTAGTTAGTCAATTTAAAGATGAATATAACCCTATTCATTATCATGACGGAGATTTATCTGGTGTAGGTTATTTAAAAATCCCAAAAGATATGACTAAAAATAAACTTCTAAAAAACAAAAAAGATAAGACTAATGGCACACTTGATTTTATAAACGGACAAAGGGGTTTTTTAAGCAGAAGTATTTTTAATATTGTGCCTAAAGAAAGAGACTTAATAATTTTTCCAAACTATTTAATGCATACTGCATATCCGTTTAATATCAATGCTGAAAGAAGATCTTTTTCTTTTAATGCTAAAATCAATTTTAAAAAATAATGATTAACAAAGATTTTTTTAAAAAAATTAGAATATTAGACGGAGGAATGGGTCAAGAATTACTTGCAAGAGGGATGAAGCCAAATTCAACTTTATGGAGTGCTAATGCAATATTAAATGAAAATTATCATCAACTTGTTTTAGACACACATATTGATTTCATAAAAGCTGGTGCAGAAATCATTGTCACAACAACTTTTGCAACTCGACAAAAACGATTAAAGGAGAACAATCTTTTAGATAAGTTTGAGTATTTAAATCAAAAAGCAGGTGAAATTGCTCAAGCTGCAAAACAAAAGTTTCCCAATACTTATATTGCTGGTGGTATACCTCCACAAAATTTAACCTATGAAGCAGATGATAGAGATGAAACCGAAATTACTGAAAACTTTAATAGTCAAGCAAAGGCGTTAAATCCATTTGTAGATTTTTTTTACTTTGATGTTTGGAGTAGTGTTAAAGAAGTTAGGTGTGGAATTAAAGCTATAAAAGAATTTGAAAAACCATATTTAGTTGGATTACATGTATCTGAAGGTACAACTTTGCCAAGTGGAGAAAAGATCAAAGATATCAAAAATATAATTGATGAAAATGCTCTTGGAGTAATGCTGTCTTGTGTTTCTCCCGAAAATTTTGAGAAAAATCTAAAAGAATTAAAAAGTTTAAATATACCATTCGGTTTTAAATTGAATGGCTTTGTTACCACTAAACTAAAGGAGAGTTATACGTCTATTTTTTTAGGTAAAAAATCTAATCCAAATGAAATTTTAGGAAAAAGACATGATCTTACACCAGATAAATTTCATGAAGTTGCAAAAAAATTTAAAGAAAATGGAGCAACAATTATTGGAGGTTGTTGTGAAACTGGTCCTTCTCACATAAAAGCAATCACTAAAATTAAGTAACGTTTTTATAATCTGCTTTTCTTGCTAAATATATTCCAATAAATACTGCGATTAGTGCGACTATAATTTTTGAAGTAATTATTTCGTTAAGAAATATGTATCCTAAGATAATTCCAAATATTGGAATGATATAAGAAACTTGTGAATGAAATATAAGACCATTTGTTTTTAAAATTCTAAATCTCAATAACCATGCTATGCCAGTAGGAAAAATTCCTAAATATATTACAGATATAATAGAGTCAGTTGAAGGATTTAACATCCAAGGTTTTTCAAAGATTAAAGTTAATGGAAGAAGTATAATTGTTGACCAAATTAAAATTGAACCTGTAACATTTTCATTTTCTTTATTGCTTATTTTTAAGGTTATTACTCCTCCAATTACATAGCAAGTAGATCCAAGCAGAATTAAAAGTGCAGCAACAAAGTTATTTTCATTAATTAAAAAGTTATCTGAAAACAAAAATACTATTCCTGAAAACCCTATTAATAATCCAATTGTTTTTAATAAGTTAAATTTTTCTCCTTTTAAAAAAAAGTGAGCTAGAACGGTTGAGCTTAATGGTGTAGTTGACATTAAGATAGCTGCTAGGTTGCTTTGAACAAAATTCACTCCATAAGATATAAGTATGAATGGAATAACTAAATTTACTAATCCTATAATTGCGAACCATTTCCAATCTTTTGAAAATGCTTCAATTTTAATATTTTTATAAAAACATAAAATTAAAACCGGTATAGCTCCTAATAAAGATCTTAAAAAACCTATTGTGATAGGTCCAAATGAATATGTGGCAATTTTAATATTAAAAAAAGCTGATGCCCATATTAATGATAACAAAGTTAACATCAAATAATCAATTAATTGAGGTTTTCTCATACAGTTATCTGTTTTGTTTCACCTGAAGTTAAAGCTTTTAAATTTTCAAAGTCTATTTGAAAAACTGCGTTAGGGTGTCCAGCTGCTGCGTATATTGAGTCAAAATTTTTTAAATTTTCATCTATATATATTTTTGTATTTATTAAATGACCTACAGGAGAAACTCCTCCTATTGTATAACCTGTAACTCTTTTTACATCTTCAGGATTTGCCATAGAAACATCATTTTCATTTAAGATTTTTTTTAATTTGTTAAGAGAGCATCTCTTATCTCCTGATATTAAGCAGAGAACAAAATTTTTACCTGTTTTGAAAAGCAAGCTTTTTACAATTGCGCCAACCCTGCAACCTAAAGCTGTAGCAGCATCATTTGCTGTTCTTGCTGTTTGCTCTAAAACAATAACTTTTAGATTAGGGTTAAAGTCTTTAATTGATTTTTCAGCTCTTTTAACTGGCTCTTTTAATAGTATAGGATTCACAGTTTTAAATAGTTTATATTTTTAGTGACTAAATACACTACTTATGTGAAATTTGCATAGGTGTTATTTATTAAATAAGCAATATTTTTAAGTATTTATTTGTTAATTAGGCCAAACAAAATTACATAGGAGACAAAATGAGTGCAGCAAACGTTTTAAAATTTATTAAAGAAAAAGACGCAGAATTTTTGGATTTAAGATTTACTGATCCGAGGGGAAAACTTCAACATTTAACAATGGATGCCTCAATAGTTGATGAAGGTATGTTAAACGAAGGTGTCTTTTTTGACGGTTCGTCTATTGCTGGTTGGAAGGCAATTAATGAGTCTGACATGATTTTGAAGCCCGATACTGCAAGAATGTTCATGGATCCTTTTACTTCTCATAATACTGTAGTTTTGTTTTGTGACATTCTGGATGCAATTAAAAAAGATCCTTATGAAAGAGACCCAAGAGGTGTTGCTAAAAAAGCTGAAGAATATTTAAAAGCTTCAGGTATTGGTGACAAAGCCTTTTTTGGACCTGAGCCAGAATTTTTTGTGTTTGATGATGTAAAAATCAAAAATGATATGAATGAGTGTGGATTTAAATTAGACAGTAAAGAAGGTCCTTATAACTCAGGAAAAGAATATGAAAATGGAAACATGGGACACAGACCTCAAATTAAAGGAGGATATTTCCCAGTACCACCAGTTGATAGTGAACAAGATATGCGTGGTGAATATCTTAAAAATTTAAAAGAAGTTGGTATTAAAGTTGAGAAACATCACCATGAAGTAGCTCCTAGTCAGCACGAACTTGGAATGTATTTTGGAACTTTAGTTAATCAAGCAGATAACGTTCAGTTATATAAATATGTTGTGCAAATGGTTACACATTCATTTGGAAAAACTGCAACATTTATGCCAAAACCGGTTGCTGGTGACAATGGTTCAGGTATGCACATTCACCAATCTATTTGGAAAGGTGATACACCGGTATTTTCAGGTGATGCTTATGCTGGTTTAAGCGAAACTGCTTTACATTATATTGGTGGAATTTTAAAACATGCCAAAGCAATTAATGCTTTTGCTAACTCAACAACAAACAGTTATAAAAGATTAATTCCAGGTTTTGAAGCTCCAGTTCTTCTTGCATATTCAGCAAGAAATAGGTCTGCTTCATGTAGAATACCTATCACATTAAGTAAAAAAGGTGCAAGATGTGAGATTAGATTCCCAGATGCTGCTGGAAATCCTTATTTAACATTTGCAGCTATGTTGATGGCTGGAATTGATGGAATTAAAAATAAAATTCATCCAGGTGAATCTTTTGACAAAGATTTATATGAATTACCACCTGAAGAAGTTAAAGCTATTCCTACAGTTTGTGGCTCTTTAAGAGAAGCTATGGAAAGTTTAGATAAAGACAGAGAGTTTTTAACTCAAGGCGGTGTCTTTACTGATGATCAGATTGATGCTTACATTGCTTTGAAGTTTGAAGAGATACACAAATTTGAACATGCACCTCATCCTGTAGAGTTTGAGATGTATTACAGTAGCTAATAAACTTTATTACTGTCTAGTTGTTGCAATTGTATCTTTGTTAACACCTTTTTTGACTACGTAATCTTGTGTGCCGTTAGCTCCAGTTTCAACTTCTTTACGTAGTTCTTTAAAGAATGTTTTTTCCTTTAAAGAATTTTTCAAGTTTTTAACAAGATTTTTAAACTCAAATTTATTCATAAAGAATCTATATACTAGATATGCATATAATGCAATACAGATATGCGATAAGTGGGATAATACAACTTATGATATTTTGAAAGACTCTCCGCATCCACAACGCTCAGTTTCATTAGGATTATTGAACACAAATGACGAGGACAATTCCTCCTTTTTATAATCCATTTCAGTGCCAAGCAAATACATAATAGCGGCTGAATCAACGAATACTTTAACACCCTTATCTTCTATAACTTCATCATTCGGATTTGTCTCTTTTGTATACTCCATTACGTATGACATCCCTGCGCAACCACCGGATTTTACAGATACTCTAACACCAATAGAATCTTTTTCAGCATTAGACATTATCTCTTTTATTCTTAAAGCTGCGTTATCACTTAATTTAATTATAGGGTTCATTATAAATTCAATTCCAATTTTGCTGCTTCTGACATCATATCTTTATTCCACGGTGGATCCCAAACCAATTCAAGATCAACATCCTCAATACCCTCAACTTGCATTGCACCCTCTTTTACCTCTTTTGGTAAACTCTCTGCAACTGGACAGTTTGGAGTTGTCAAAGTCATTTTAATAATAGCGAACTTTTCATCTTTTACTTTAATATCATAAATCAAACCCAATTCGTAGATATTTACAGGTAACTCGGGATCATAAATTTTTCTTATTTCCTCAATTATTTCCTCTTTTTTTGACATAATTTAATTCTCGGTTTTTACTTCCTTTGTTTTTTCATCAAAAGCTGAAACCATTGTGTGCCAAGATAAAGTTGCGCATTTAACTCTCATTGGATATTGTTTAACACCAGATAAACACATTAGTTTAGTTTTTTCATCTTCGCTCAAATACTTTGATTTTAATTCAGGATTTTCTTTAATCATGTCTAAAAAATCCTCAACTATTTCTTTAGCCTCATGCTCATTTTTTCCTTTAATCAAATCTGTCATTATTGAAGCTGAGGCCATTGAAATGGCGCAACCACTTCCTTCGAAGGATGCATCTTCTACAATTTTTTGTCCATTTAGTTTCAAATAAACATGAACATTATCACCACAAAGAGGATTGTTACCTTTTGCGTCTTTGTTAAAACCGTCTGTCTTTCTAAGATTTCGAGGGTTCTTGCCGTGTTCTAATATAATTTCTTGATAAAGTTCTTTTAAATTCATTATAGATTAAATATTTTTTTACAGTTATTTATCGACTCATTTAGCTGATCTAAATCTTCTTTTGTATTATAAATACCAACTGATGCTCTAGCACTTGCTGGGATATTTAATTTGTCATGCAAAATTTGACAACAATGATGTCCAGCTCTTATTGCAACCCCATCTTCGTCCAATATTGTTGCTATATCATGAGGATGGACACCTTCTATAGTAAATGACAATACTCCTCCTTTATTTTTTGGATTTCCAATAAGTTTAACTGAATTATTTTTTTGCAATAGCTCTTGTCCATATTCAACTAAGTCAGCTTCGTGTTTCATAACATTTTCTATACCAATACTTTCCAAAAATTTTATTGATTGGTCAAAAGCAATTACTTGTGCTGTTGCCATAGTTCCTGCTTCGTACTTATTGGGCAGTTCACCGTAGGAAATCGTGTCTTTTTTAACCTCATTTATCATTCCTCCACCACCTTGATATGGAGGTAATTCTTCTAACCATTTTTTCTTACCATACAAAACTCCTAAACCTGTAGGTCCATACATTTTGTGACACGAAATTGCATAGAAATCACAATCTAAATCTTGCATATCTAATTTTAGATGTGGTGCACCTTGACACCCATCGACTACAACAATTATTCCTTTTGAGTGTGCAAGCTGTGTAATTTCTTTTACTGGCAGAATTGCACCTGTTACATTGGACAAATGTGTAATTGAAATTAATTTTGTTTTTGGAGTTATTTTATTTTCTATTTCTTCAAGAGTAATTTCACCATCTTCGTTTATTTCAGCAAAATTAATTTTTATATTTTTAGATTTTCTTAAGAAATGCCATGGAACATAATTTGAATGATGCTCAAGTTCTGTAATCAACACTTCGTCACCTTCCTGTAAGTAACTTTGGCCCAAAGTATTAGCAACTAGATTTAATGCCTCTGTAGCACCTTTTGTAAAAACAATTTCATTTTTATCTTTAGCGTTAATATATTTTTGAACTGATGATCTGGTATTCTCGTATAAGTTAGTTGCTGCTACAGCAAGATAATGAACACTTCTTCCTACGTTAGAAAATTGTTTAGTATAAAATTCATTAATTCTTTCAACAACTATCTTAGGTTTTTGAGATGAGTTTGCACTATCTAAATATACTAAATCGTTATTTTGAATTTTTTCATCAAAAATTGGAAATTCTTTTTTTATCTGATCAATATTCATTCTTTGATTCCAATCATATTTTTTAATAAGTTTTTTATTTCTGAGTCAGTAATTTTTTCAACAACATCTAGTAAAAAACCATTAATTAACAACTCCCTTGACTGCTGATAACTTAAACCCCTAGACATCAAATAAAATATAGAATCTTCATTTAAACTCCCTGAAGCTGAACCATGCGAACATTTAACGTCATCAGCATAAATTTCTAGTTCTGGCTTAGCATTAAACTCTGATTCTTTGTTTAACAATATTGCTTTGCTCAATTGATATCCATCAGTTTTCTGAGCATCTGAATTTACAAATATTTTTCCTTGGTAAACTGCTTTAGAACTTTCATCTAATACACTTTTAATTAATTGATAACTTTTTGTATTTTCAGTTAGATGATTTATTATTGATCTGATTTCGTGATGTTTATAATTATTCAATGAAAAAATACCATTTACAAAAGCTGATGCATAAAGTCCATTTAAATTACAATTAATCTCGTTTTTAGAAAAATTTGATCCAGAAGATAAAATGAATGTTTCAGAAATACTGTTCTTATCTTGATCAATATTGTTAAAAGAATATTTAATATTTTTATTTTCAAGCTTGTCTACTTTATAATTTTTTAAAACAGCATTTTCCTTTAATTCAAAGTTATAAAATATATTTAAAAAATTCTTTTCAGATGTATCATTAAACAAATCAATTAATCTTAATGAGCTATCTTTATCTAGTTCAAAATTAAGTCGTAAGTTAATGTTTTTTGACCAAATTTTTGAATTTGTTGTATGATAAATAATAAGAGGTTTTACCAATTGATAATTTTTTTTTACCAAAATTTTAAAACATTTATTAGTAAAGGCATTGTTTAAGTCTGATAATGAATTACTATTTTTAAATTCATTTATAGTTTCTGATTGATCAATTATTTCTATTTGATCTTTTTTTTCGTATTCAAAATCAATTTTTTCAATTCTACCATTTATAAAAACTATTTTATTATGCTCTAATCCATCTACAAATACAGAAGTATCGACTTTATTAGTAGATGCTTGATCATTATAAAAACTAAGTTCTCCAATATTTTTTTTTATTATTTGATTAAGATCTGAAAATTTCCAATCTTCTTCTTTTCTATTTGGAAAGCCTTTATCTATAAAATTTCCTAAACAAAATTTTTTTATTTCGATATCTTTTTGAGATAAACTTAAATTTTTTATACTATTATCAAAATCTTTTTGTAATTGTTCTTTCATTTAATTAAAATTTTCATATCCTTTTTTTTCTAATTCTAGAGCTAAATCTGGACCACCAGATTTTACAATTTTTCCATTCATCAAAACATGAACAAAATCAGGTTTTATGTAATCAAGTAATCTTTGGTAGTGTGTAATAATTAAAAATGAATTATTTTTGTCTCTCAATGTATTAACTCCATCTGCAACAATCTTTAAAGCATCAATATCTAAACCTGAGTCAGTTTCATCTAAAATTGATAGTTTTGGGGATAGCAACGACATCTGTAAAATTTCATTTTTCTTTTTTTCACCCCCAGAAAAACCAACATTTAATTGTCTGTTCAATTTTTCCTCATCAAATTTTAGTTCTTTAGATTTTTCTTTTACCAACTTTAAAAATTCAATCGCATCAAGCTCTTTCTCGCCCCTAGCTTTTCTAACAGCATTCAAAGATGTTTTTAAAAATATATTTGTGTTTACACCTGGAATTTCTAAAGGATATTGGAAAGCTAAAAATATACCCTTGTGTGCTCTTTCCTCTGTTTCAAGTTCAAATAAATCTTTCTCTTCAAAAAGAACCTCACCAGAAACATCATATCCTTTTTTCCCAGATAAAATATTTGACAGAGTGCTTTTTCCAGATCCATTAGGACCCATAATTGCATGAACCTCACCAGGCTTTATATCCAAGGAGAGCCCATTTAAAATAGATTTGTTGTCAATTGTTGCATTTAAGTTGTTTATTTTAAGCATATTAACCTACACTTCCCTCCAGACTGATACCTACAAGTTTTTGAGCTTCAACAGCGAATTCCATAGGCAATTGTTGCAAAACTTCCTTACAAAAACCGTTTACAATTAAGCCAACAGCTTCCTCTGGATTTAATCCTCTTTGTTGACAATAATGTAACTGCTCTTCACTAATCTTGGATGTGGTTGCCTCATGAGCAATATTGGACTCGGAATTTTTATTTTTTATATAAGGAACAGTGTGAGCTCCACATTTGTTACCCATTAATAAAGAGTCACACTGTGTATAATTATTTGAATTTTTGGCTTTTGAAGAAATATCAACCAAACCTCTATAAGTCATATCTGAACTACCTGCAGATATTCCTTTAGAAATTATTTTACTTTTAGTATTTTTGCCTAGATGGATCATTTTGGTACCTGTATCAGCTTTTTGATGATTATTAGTAATAGCTATTGAATAAAACTCACCAACTGAATTATCTCCTTTAAGAATACAACTAGGATACTTCCAGGTAATAGCTGAACCTGTTTCAACTTGTGTCCATGAAATTTTTGAATTTTTTCCTTTGCACAAACCTCTTTTTGTTACAAAATTATAAATTCCACCTTTGCCATCTTTATCACCTGGATACCAATTTTGAACTGTTGAATACTTTATTTCTGCATCATCAAGTGCAATTAATTCTACATTAGCAGCATGTAATTGATTTTCATCTCTCATTGGAGCTGTACATCCCTCTAAGTAACTTACATAACTTCCTTTGTCTGCAATAATTAAAGTTCTTTCAAATTGACCTGTATTTGATGCATTAATTCTAAAATAAGTTGATAGTTCCATTGGACATCTAACACCTTCTGGAATGTATACAAAAGAACCATCTGTAAAAACTGCTGAATTTAATGTTGCAAAAAAATGGTCACTTGTTGGGATTACAGAGCCTAAATATTTTTTGACTAACTCAGGATGATTTTGAATTGCCTCTGATATTGGGCAAAAAATAATTCCTTGTTTAGTTAATTCATCTTTAAAGGTAGTGGCTACAGAAACTGAATCGAATACAGCATCAACAGCTATTCCATTTAATCTTGCTTGTTCTTGCAAAGGAATTCCAAGCTTTTTATAAGTTTCTAAAAGTTTAGGATCTAGTTCATCCAAGCTCTTAGGCTTATCTTTCATACTTTTTGGAGCAGAGTAATAATATAAATCTTGATAATCTATTTTTGGAAATTTTGGTTTCTGCCAATCTGGTTCCTTTAGTACTTTAAATCTTTCAAAAGCTTTTAATCTAAAATCAAGCATCCACGCAGGTTCTTTTTTAATATTAGAAATAAATTTAATAACTTCTTCATTTAAACCTTTTGGAGCTTGAATATTTTCTATATCCGTTGAAAAACCATATTTATAGTCTTTTAAATTATTTATTTCTTTTTGTCTCTTATCCATTCTAAACTCTTGTCTCTTTATTATTATTTAATAAATCTTTTAGGCTTTTATTTTCAAAAAATGTATTTATATGAATCTCTAATTCGTCCCATAGATTGTGGGTAATACACTTTGTGGCTTTTCCATTGCATCCTTTTTTAGACTCTTTTTTACATTGAACGGTTTTTACTTTTTCATCTACAGCGTGAAAAATATTTGTTAATTTAATATCGTTCGGGTTTTTATTAAGAACATATCCTCCTTGAGTTCCTCTAATACTTTTAACAATTTCGTTTTTTTTTAATTTAGAAAAAATTTGTTCTAGGTAATCAAGCGATATACCTTGTCTTAGGG
This sequence comes from uncultured Pelagibacteraceae bacterium, assembly GCA_902635845.1. Classification (GTDB taxonomy): domain Bacteria; phylum Pseudomonadota; class Alphaproteobacteria; order Pelagibacterales; family Pelagibacteraceae; genus Pelagibacter. Next base: position 125,149 of record CACPPK010000002.1, read on the forward strand.
ATATATCTCTTAGCGATACAGGGTTGATATTATCAAACCTAGCTAAATCTACTAATGCCATTACGGCGTATCTGCCTTTTGATGTTAGTTTCATATTTTACCCTTAAATTGTGAGTTTTTATACATACCTGACTAATTTGGTCAAGTTTAGAGTTTAAAAAAAAACTCACATATTGTCGCTGACTTATGATAAATGTACATTTTTTTTGAGAATAATAATCAATATCGCTTTATGGATAATAAAATTTTAGAAATATTTATACCTGGACCTGCAGGAAGACTAGAAGCTAAATATTATAAAAGTAAAAAAAATACATCGCCAATTGCTCTAGTATTGCAACCACATCCTCAATATGGAGGGACTATGAATAATAAAGTTGTAGTCGATACTTTTCATACTTTTATGGATAACGATTTTTCAGTTTGTAGAGTGAATTTTAGAGGTGTTGGTAAAAGTGATGGAGAGTTTGACAATGGTCAGGGTGAACTAGCTGATGCAGCAGCAGCTTTAGATTGGTTAGAAAGAGAAAATTTTGATAATTCTCAATGTTGGGTATCAGGATTTTCATTTGGATCCTTAATTGCAATGCAATTATTAATGAGAAGACCAGAAATAAATAGATTTATTGCAATTTCACCTCAACCAAATGTTTATGATTTTTCTTTTTTATCTCCGTGTCCAACTTCAGGTTTAATAGCTTATGGTAAAAAAGATGAATTGGTACCAGTAGAATACATTACAGAGCTTGACAAAAGATTAAGCGCACAAAAAGGTATTAAAGTAGAATTTAATGCAATATCTGAAGCTAATCACTTTTTTTCAAAAACAAGTGATGCATTAATTAATCATCTTGATAAATATATAAAAAAAGAAACAGCACTATATTAAAAATTTTCTACTAATTTTCCACCTACTGTAAATTCCTTACATCCAGTCGTTGTCCTAAAAGAAATTGGTAAATTTAAAAAAGATCTTATAGCTAAAAATGCAAATGCTTGGGACTCAATATAATCACCATTTAAATTATAATTATCTATAATTTCCAAAGTAATATTATTTTCATTTGATATGTAATTTTTTATAAGATTAATTAAATTACTATTTTTTCTACCTCCGCCGCAGAGTAAAAATGTAATTCTATTTTTTTGACTAATATGTTTTAATCCTTCTGCAATCAAATATGCTGTAAAATCAGTTATAGTAGCACAACCATCTTCTAAAGATAATCCTCTTGCAAAAGATACATCAAAATTTTTAATATCAAATGACTGAGAGTAAGAATTTATTTTAAAATTATCAATTGCCTGATTTAGAATTAATTGATCAACTTTTCCTGCTTTAGCTATTTCACCATTTTTATCAATTTTTTTATTGGAATTATTTCTTACCCATTCATCGATTAAACAATTACCAGGACCTATATCAAAAGCAGAGAGGTTATTTTGAAAATTATCTGAATCATTAATTACTTTTGTAACATTTGCTATACCACCAATATTTAAGAAACCTATTGGAAATTTAATATTAAAATTTTGATTGATTTTTTTTGATAAAATATGATGAAAAATTGGTGTTAAAGGTGCGCCTTGACCATTATTTTGAATATCAGCTTGTCTAAAATCATATATGACTTTTTTTTTAACTATTTGAGATAACAAATTCCCATCTCCTAATTGATTGGTAATTTTTTCCTTCGGGTTATGAAAAATAGTTTGACCATGAAAACCTATTAAATCAATGGGATCTCTATATTTTTTTAATGATTGATTAACTGCATCAGCATGAAAAAGAGTTAAATTACGCTCTAATTCTCCTAATTTTTCAGAATTTTGTAAAAGATCTTTCTTTGTTAATACTAAATCTCTTAATCGAACTAACTGATCATGAAGATTTTTATCATACTCATAATAATCATCTAAAATGTTTGAAAATTCATCGTATCCATCTGAACTAATTATAGATAAATCAATGCCATCCATAGATGTTCCACTCATTAGTCCAATTGCAGTATATAATTTTTTTTTCATTGATATGTTTTTTAAAAAAAATTTGTATATTGTAACTATAAACTTATGAATAAATTTTTAAAAGAATTTAAAGCTAGGGGTTTTTTCTATCAATGTACAAGTGAAGATGAATTGTCTAAAGAATTAGATGAAAAAAAGATTAAAGGTTACATAGGTTTCGATTGCACAGCTGAAAGCTTACATGTGGGCAGCTTATTGCAAATAATGTGTTTGCGCCTACTTCAAAAAAATGGACATCGACCAATAGTTTTACTTGGTGGAGGAACTACAAGAATTGGAGATCCTTCTGGTAAAGACAAAACTAGAAAAATATTAAGTGAAGATGAGATTGAAAAAAATATTAAAAATATCAAAAATATTTTAAAAAAATTTTTAGATAATGATGATCCAAATACAAAACCAATATTTGTAAATAATTATACTTGGCTTAAAGACTTAAATTATATTTCATTTTTAAGAGATATTGGAAAACATTTCACTATAAACAAAATGTTAACATTTGATAGTGTAAAACTCAGATTAGAAAGAGAACAATCTCTAAGCTATATGGAGTTTAATTATATGATTTTACAAGCATACGATTTTCTCGAATTAAATAAGAAAGAAAATTGTGTCTTGCAAATCGGAGGTTCAGATCAATGGGGGAATATTGTTAATGGTGTTGAGCTTATTAAAAGATATTCTAATAATCAAACCTTTGGTTTAACAACTCCGTTAATTACACTTGCAACCGGTGCTAAAATGGGAAAAACTGAAAATGGAGCTATTTGGTTAGATGAAAAATACTTATCAGCATATGATTATTGGCAATTTTGGAGAAACGTAGATGATAGAGATGTAATTAAATTTTTAAAAATGTTTACTGAAATTGAAATTAAGGAAATAGAGACAATTAAAGATAAAAATATCAATGAATTAAAAATACTACTTGCTAATAAAACTACAGAAATGTTGCATGGAAAGGAGGCTGCTAATAATTCGGAACAAGCAGCGAAAGAAGCTTTTTCAGGAAACTCTCTTGGTGCAAATTTGCCGAAAGTAAATATTTACTCTAAGAAAATAGAGGAAAAAATTAACATAGTTGATCTTGTTTTGTTATCTAAATTAGAAAACTCGAAAAGCGAAATCAGAAGACTTTTAAAAGGGAATGCGGTTAAGATTAATGATAAAATTATTTCAGATGAAAAATTTGAAATTAATAAAAATTTATTTAAAGATAACTATCTTAAACTTTCTCTAGGAAAAAAAAGACATATTAAAATAGAATTAAATTAACTATTTTTTAATTTTTTCTAAAGTTCTAGTAATAAATCTGGGTGTTAAAGTTTTTATAGGGTTTACAGTAGTTTCTAGGTCTTTAGGGGGACCTTTAATTTTAAAGCTAACTCCAAAAACACCATCGCCCACTTTCTTTCCAATCAATAAATCTCCAAGCAAAGGTATTGAAGCAATAGATCTGTTGATTGTCGTCGCTGGGACCAAGGTCCCTCTTAAACTAATCAACTTATCCTTCTCAATGTATCCTTCTAATAAAATAGATATTGCTGGACCAATTGCGTATATCTCTTGAATTTTCATAAGTTTATCTTGATTGGTGAAATTCATCTCAAAATCTGTAAATCTAATGCCCTCTCCAGTAAGTAAGTCTGCTATTCCTTGAAGAGATGCAAGAGCCAACAACTTTGCTAGCGCTGGTATTTCTTTAATTTTAAAGTTATCAATTACTAATTTAGAATTTGAAACCCCGTCTTTTTTCAAAGAGTAAAAGTCTAAATATCCTTCAGTATCATCTTTAAATCCTTTAATGAATTTATATCTATCTACTAGAGGTTTTGCCTTAGATGAGAAAAGAGTGGTAATTTTTTCACCTTGATCATTTGTTCTAATTGTAAATTTTATATTTTGTGAATTGTTATAAAAAGCCAAAATATCTGCTACCTCTATTTTATTATTAATAATGTTTATCTTTCCATTTAAATCCTTAACAAAGTATATTTTATCAAGATAAACTTCGTCAAAATTTAGTTCAATATTTAAGTTATTTTCAAAAAAGTTGTTTTCTTTTTTATCATCGGTATCTAGTAAATTTGAGATTAAAGAATTTGCATTAAATGAAATGCCATCAATTAAATAATTATGGCCTTCTACTTTTTTTATATTGTAATTATTTCTTTTATTTTCTGTATCTAAATAATTAAAATTTGCCTGATCAATTTTTATTATTTGATTAGAATCGTTGAGAAATAAATTTTTAATTTTAATGTAATTTTTTTCTTCATTAATAATAAAGCTATTTATGTTTAGATTTTTATTATTTTTTAGTTCTCCATTAATTAGAAGACTCATTTCACTTTTGTCTTTTTTTTTATAATTAATATTATCAATTTTAAATTTTGTATTTTTTATATTTAAATTAGTATTAAAACTTATTTGATTTTTTTTTTTCTCAATAAAATAATCAATTTCCTCAAAATCCTGGTCTATTTTAAATTTACCAGAACCTGAAAAAGTAAGTTTGTTATTATTAAAATTAATTTTTAATTTTTGATTATTAAAATTAATATTTTTATTAATTTGAGGGAAGAAAATTTTTAAAAAATCTTGTTTTTCTAAAACTATATTTTTTAAAAGTAATTCTGAATCTATACTTAAATCCTTATTTTTTTTATTTATCAAATATTTAATTTCATCTGCTTCTTCAGTATTTAACTGAATTTGTCCCTCACCGTTAATTGATAAATTATTATCCTTATAATTTAAATTTAATTTATGATTATCGAGTAGAATAAAGTCATCAACTTCTGGAAAATAATTATTAATTATTTTTAATTTTTTATATTTTAGCTTAGAAAGATTTATATCAGAACTTAATATAATATTTTTGACTTTAAATTTTTCATCTATTTCCAAAGAAAATTCATTATTTGTTTTAAATTTAGCATCATCTAAGATTATATTTTCAAAACTTAAATTTAATAATTTTAATATATTTGAATTTAAACTTGATTGATCGTTTTCAATAACAGCATCAACTAAAAAACTATTTTTTTTCTTTTTTATGAATAATTTTTTTGATGTAAAATTTACTTCTTCTGCTTTAAAATTTATTTCGTTAAGATGATAATTATCTTTTTGAAAATTAAAATTAAAATTTATATTCTTAAAATTTGCCTTATTTAAAAAATTAATACTTGCATCTTTTATTAAACCCATGATTTCATAATCATTTTTAATTTTGCCATTTTCATCTATGTTCAAACTCAAATCTATAGTTACATGACCTTTTTTTACAATTTTTTCTAATATAAATAATTGAGGTTTATTATTTGTGGTCCGAATAAATTTAATTAAATCATTTAATAATATAGACTTAGTTGTTACCTCTATATTTGACGATGAAATCTTATTTTTAATTAAAGAACTGAAAGAGACTTGAGTTTTAATACTTTCTAATGCCAAAGGTCTTTTTGAAAAATATACTGTGGTACCAACTGTTTTTGCATAAATTTTTAATTTAAAAGGATCAAGAATAAATTTAATTTTTTTTAAATCTATATCTATCTTTTTATTTATTAGTGAAATTCTTTTTTTTATTTGATCATTAAATTTATTTGTCTCTATACCTATGGTACTAAGGTAAACTGTCAAAATAACTAACACTGACAAAAGTAGGATAAAATATTTTAAAATATTATTTCTCATTTAACTTATAAAGTGATTGTTCCAAAAATTCATCAATATCACCATCTAACACTTTATCAGGACTAGTGCTTTCAAAATTAGTTCTATTATCTTTTACAAGTCTGTAAGGTTGAAGAACATATGATCTAATTTGATGACCCCACCCAATTTCAGATTTAGAACTTTCAATATTTTGACTTTCTTCCTCTCTTTTTTTAATCTCATAATCATATAATCTTGCTTTCAACATATTCATGCATGTTTCTTTATTTTTATGTTGTGATCTTTCATTTTGACATTGAACAACAATTTTTGACGGAATATGAGTTATTCTAACTGCGCTGTCGGTAGTGTTAACATGCTGGCCACCTGCTCCACTGGAACGATAGGTGTCTATTCTTAAATCTTTTTCTAAAATTTCTATATTTATATTTTCATCTACAACTGGATAAATCCAAACACTTGCAAAACTTGTGTGTCTCCTTGCTCCAGAGTCGAATGGAGATATCCTAACTAATCTATGTATCCCTGATTCTTTTTTTAACCATCCGAAAACATAATCTCCATCTATTTTAATTGTTGTGGATTTTATTCCAGCTTCATCACCTTTATGCTCACTAATCAAATTTGATTTAAAATTTTTTTTATCAGACCATTTTAAATACATTCGTCTAAGCATATCAGCCCAATCCTGACTTTCTGTGCCTCCAGCACCAGCATGTATTTCTATATAACAATTTAAAGGGTCTGCTTCATTAGATAAAAAACATTTAATTTCATTTTTTTTAACTTCACTTTTTAAATCTTTTATATTTTGTAAAATTTCATTTTGAACTTGTAAATTTTCTTCTTCATGCGCCAGTTGACTCAAATCATCTAAATCTTTTAGTTTTTCGACATTATTATTTAAAGAATTAGTTAAATCTTCATAAAATTTCTTTTCTTTGATTACTCTTTGAGAATTATTTTTATCTTGCCAAAAATCGGCGCTCAGCATTTGTGAGTTTAATGATTGTAGCTTTGAATAGATATTGTTTTTTTCAAAGATACTCCTGTATTTTTTGATTTATCTTTTCAATCTCTTCTTTTAAATTTTGATAATTATTATCCATTAGTAAAACTTTAATATATTATTTGAATCTAATCTATCTGAATTTGTATAAAGTACTTTTCCATCAACCACATTTTCTTTTTTAAAAACCTCAATAATAGTATTCTTTGAGTTAAATTTTGCTTTTTGACCTGTTAAAGGGTCAACAACCATCATTACTGTACCTTTAGCAGCCTTAAATGGTCTTGCATCATTTTTGTTAATAGAATCACTTATAAAACTTTTGAATATTGGTAAAGCCGTTTTAGATCCTGTTTCATATTTTCCTAATGGAACTGGATTATCTGAACCAACATAAACACCAACTAGTAAATTTGAAGTAAAACCTATAAACCAAGTATCTGTATTTTTATTTGTCGTTCCAGTTTTACCTGCAATATTTAAATTTAAGTCTTTTAGTTTTTTAGCTGTACCTCTTTGAACAACTCCTTCTAAAATTGATGTCATTTGAAAAGCTGTTTCTGGAGAAAATATTTGCGTATAATTATTTTTAATCTCTGGATAATCGTTGGTTAAATAAGAAATTTGATCACAATTAATACATTTTCTTTTATAATTATTAAAAATAGTATTTCCCTCACTGTCCTGAATTCTATCTATCAGTATTGGTTCAACAAGTTTTCCTCCATTAACAAAAACTGAATAAGCAGATGTAAGTTTTAATAAAGTTGTTTCAGCAGATCCCAAAGATATGGATAAAAGTTCTTCTGGATTATCATAAATTTTTAATGCTTTTGAAAAATCAACTATTTTCTCAACACCAAGATTTTGGGCTATTCTTACTGTCATTAAATTTCTAGATTTCTCCAAACCAACTCTTAAAGTCGAAGGTCCATAAAATTTTTTTCCATAATTTTCTGGTTTCCACATTTTTAAATCAACTCCTTGGTCTAAAACCAATGGAGCGTCTAGAACTAATGATGTTGGTGTAAAATTGTTCTCTAAGGCTAATGCATAAACAAATGGTTTAAAAGCTGATCCAGGCTGTCTTTTAGCTTGTGTTGCTCTGTTAAATTCACTTTGTTTAAAACTAAAACCACCACTTATTGCTAAAACTCTTCCAGTAAATGGATCCATGACAACAATTCCACCATTTACCTTTGGTAATTGTTGCAAGTTAAAAATATTTTCTTGAAGATTTTTAACATAAATAATATCACCAAGTTTTAATAATTTATTAAATTCTTTTTTTGTCCAAGAAATACTCTGATATTCAATAACACCCTCGATATTATCTTCTGTTTCTATTTCTGCTGAAAATTTATTTATCTTTTTGACTATTGCTAATTTCCAATTAATTGAATTTTCTAATTTATACTTTTCTAAATCTTTTTTCCATTCTGAATTATAAATCTTGTTAGTAAGTGGTCCTCTCCATCCCTTTCTTTTATCATATGCTATTAATCCATCTCTAAGAGATTTTGTTGCAATTGTTTGTAAATTTAAATCTATTGGAGTATTGATATTAAAACCTTGTTTATAAACTTTATCATAGCTCAAAGTTTCAATTACGCTCTTTCTCACATCTTCAATAAAATATTGAGCGTCTTCTAAATAAATTTTTTTGTTTTTTTTTAAAATTATTTCCTCTTTTGTAAGTTTTTCATACCATTCTGAAGTTAAATAATTATTATCTAACAAATTTTTTAAAACTAAATTTCTTCTAAATTTTGCTATATCCGGATCTCTATAAGGGTTATATCTACTAGGTGCTTTTGGCAAAGCTGCTAATAAAGCGGCTTCTGAGTAATTTAAATCTTTAATAGATTTATCAAAATATTCTAAGCTTGCCGCAGCTACTCCATATGCTCCACTTCCAAGATAAATTTGGTTTAGATAAAGTTCTAAAATTCTTTCTTTAGATAAAGCTCTCTCTATTCTAAAAGCTAGAATTGCTTCCTTAATTTTCCTATTTAAACTTACTTCATTTGTTAGTAAAAAGTTTTTTGCTACCTGTTGAGTAATTGTAGATGCTCCCTCTAACCTTTTAGATGATAAAAGATTTGAAATATTATTTATTACGGCTCTAACAACACCTTTAGCATCAACCCCTGGATGTTTGAAAAAATTTTTATCTTCAGCAGATAAAAATGCATTAATTACATTTTTTGGAATTGAATTAAATGGAACAAATACTCTTTTTTCCTGTGAAAAATCTGCCACCAAATCACCATTACCAGAGTAAACTTTACTAGAAACAGGAGGTTTGTAACTTTTAAGAAATTTATAATCTGGTAAATCATTAGAATAAGTCCATAAAACACTAATTATCAAAATTGCTGATAATAGAATAAAAGAAGTAATTAAAATAAAGATATTTCTAAAAAATTTATTCATTTTAATTTCATTATATCTTGGAATTTGTTAAAGATATGGCAAGAAAATTAAACAAAATTTTAAAAATTAAATTACTAATGAAATTAACATTCACAAAATTATGGAAAAAAATTTATATATCGATGCCTCGCATCCTAACGAAACTAGAGTTGTTCTTAAATCAGGCGAAAATATTGAAGATTACGAGTACGAAGGTTTAAAAAATAACTTAATTAAAAATAATATTTATTTAGGCAAAGTAAGTAGAATTGAACCCTCTTTGCAAGCAGCCTTCGTTGATTTTGGAAGAGAAAGGCATGGGTTTTTGTCTTTTAATGATATTCAATCAGATTATTATCAGATACCAAAAGCAGATTTAGAAAGAATTAAAGAGGAAGAAGAAAAAGCTAGAGAAGAACTTTCAAGAGAAGTTGAGGCTAAAGAAGAGGAAAATATTGCTGAAGGAAAATTAGAAATTGATGATCCTATAGAAAAGATATCAGAAGAACAAATAGAAGAAGATTCAAATAATAAAGAAAATATTACTGAAAAAGAAAATTTAGATGATGGAAAAGAAAAAAAGAAAGAGCATAGATTTAAATTTAAAAGATATAAAATTCAGGAAGTAATTAAACCTAACCAGGTAATTCTTGTACAGGTAATTAAAGACGAGAGAGGTCAAAAAGGTGCCGCTTTAAGTACTTTCATTTCTATTGCAGGTAAATATATAGTTTTAATGCCAAACACTCCTAAAGGAGGAGGTATATCGAGAAAAATATTTAATCCTGCTGATAGAAAAAAAATAAGAACAATTTTAAATGAAATTGAAATACCTAAGGAGATGGGATTAATTGTAAGAACTGCTGGAAGCAATAAAACAAAAAATGAAATAAATAGTGATTTAACAACTTTAATCAATTCTTGGAGTCAAATAAAGGAAAATGCAATAAACTCTATTGCTCCCTCTTTAATTCATCAAGAAAGTGAAATAATTAAAAGAACTTTGAGAGATATGTTTGACGAAAATACCCAAAATATAATTGTAGAAGGTAACGAGGGTTATAAGAAAGCTCAATCGTTCATGAAAACTATGATGCCTTCAAATGTGAAAAAAGTTAAAAAATATAGAGGAAAAATTCCACTATTTATTCAAGAAAAAATTGAACAAAAATTAAATCAAATATTTGACTCTGAAATTAAACTTAAATCAGGAGGATATTTGGTTATCAACCCAACAGAGGCTTTGGTTTCTATTGATATAAATTCTGGAAGTTCAATAAAAGGAAAAAATGTTGAAAGCACTGCTTTAGATACTAATATTGAAGCTGCAGAAGAAATTGCAAGACAAATAAAGATAAGAGATTTGTCTGGTTTAATCATTATAGATTTTATTGATATGCTAAGTTATGGAAATAGGAGATTGGTAGAAAGAAAACTAAAAGAAAAATGCAGATCAGATAGAGCAAGAATTCAAATTGGAAGAATAAGTAATTTTGGTCTTTTGGAGATGTCAAGACAAAGGCTAAGGGAAAGTGCAATTAAATGGAAAGTTACATTAACGGACGAATCTTTTGCTCAAAAACTATTAAAAATTGTTGAATTAAAAGCAGTTATTAATAAAGCTAAATTTGTTGAATTAAAAGTATGTGAAAAAGTTTCAGATTTTCTTAAAGAAAATTTTGTTGATGACCTCACTTATTTTGAAAAAAAAAGTAAAATAAAGATAGATATAATAAGCGACAATTCTTTAATAATACCAGAATACATTATAGATATTAAAAATAAATCAAAGAAAACAGTTGAATTAGTAGAATATTACGAAAAATTAAAAAATTTAGAAATCCAAAACAAAGAAAATAAGTTTTTAGAAAAAAAAGAAAATAAAAAAATAAACAAAAAAACTTATAAGAAAAAAAGATATTATAAAAAAACTAAATAATCCCTTTTGATGGAGATGATGGATTGCCCATCAAAATTTTATCTATTCTTCCAGAGTTGTAGGATTGTCTACCAGCGATAACAGCATTTTTAAAAGCAAGTGCCATTTCAAAAGGTTTTTTAGCTTTTGCTATAGCAGTGTTAACAAGTACTCCATCACATCCTAGCTCCATTGCAATTGTAGCGTCTGAAGCTTGGCCCAAACCAGCATCAATAATTAATGGAAGTTTAGTTTGTTTTCTAATTATTTGAATATTTATTTTGTTTTGAATTCCTAGTCCTGACCCAATAGGAGCAGCTAGAGGCATAATCGCGTCAGCACCTGAATTCTCCAGACGCTTAGCCATTAAAGGATCATCATTGCAATAAACCATAACTTGAAAACCTTCTTTAGCTAAAACTTCAGTTGATTTTAGAGTTTCTATCATATCAGGAAATAAATTTTTTTTATCTCCTAAAACTTCTAATTTAACTAACTTCCAACCGCCTATTTCTCTAGCTAATCTTAAAGTTCTCAGAGCTTCTTTTGAATTAAAACATCCAGCAGTATTAGGTAAATATGTAATTTTTTTTGGATCAATATAATCCATCAGCAAAGGTTTATTTTTATCTAAAATATTAACCCTTCTTACAGCAACTGTTACAATTTCTGCTCCCGACAATTTAATTGCCTTTGCACACTCAGACATACTTTTATATTTTCCCGTCCCAACAATTAATCTGGAATTAAATTTTTTATTTGCAATAATTAGACTATCTTTTTTCAAATTAACCACCTCCAATAAAATGAACTATTTCAATTTTATCATTTTTATTTATTTTTATTTTATTAATTTTTTTTTTATCAATTATTTCTTCATTTATCTCAATTGCTACTTTTTTTAATGGTATTTTTAGATTTTTTAACACTATAGAGAGTTTGGAATCTTGAGTAATAGATTTTATTTTGCCATTTATTTTAATTTTTATTTTTTTTATTTTTTTCATCGTATATAAGTGCTGAATGAATAATAAAATAATTATTATTAATGGTCCAAATCTTAATCTATTAGGAGAAAGAGAACAATCACAATATGGAGCAACTACGTTTGACCAACTTAAGGAGATTTGTTCTAAAAAAGCACAAGAAATTGGTCTTGATGTTGAGTTTACTCAATCTAATGTTGAAGGAGAGCTTGTTAATATAATTCAAGATGCTAGGAAAAAATTTGATGGTATGATTATAAATGCTGCTGCATTTACTCATACTTCTGTGGCTATAAGAGATGCTCTAGATTTATTCAAAAAACCAATAATCGAGATACATTTATCTAATATTTATAAAAGAGAGGAATTTAGACATAAATCACTTATAAGTGGTGTCGTCTCTGGAGGAATTTTTGGATTAGGTGCTGAAGGATATATTTTGGCCATAATTTCATTACAAAAGACTTTGCTAAATGAAAATAGATAAAAAAATAATTAAAGAATTAAGTGATTATTTAAAAGAATTTAATCTTACTGAAATAGAGATAACTGAAAAAGATACAAAAATTAAAGTATCAAAAAATAATGTTTCTATTAGTAATCAACCACAAGTTATTTCCCAATCATCACCTACAACAAATTCGGAAGCTACTCAAACTCAAAATATTAAATCAGGAACTGAAATTACTTCACCTATAATTGGAACTGCCTATCACGCTCCAGAACCTGGTGCTAAGAAGTTTGTTGAGATTGGAAAAAAAATTAAAAAAGGCGAAACTATAATGATTGTTGAGGCAATGAAAACAATGAATCATGTTCCTTCAACAGTAGATGGTGTAGTAAAAGAAATTTGTGTTGAAGATGGCCAACCTGTAGAATTTGGTCAAACTATTATTATCCTTGAATAAATAATGTTTAAAAAAATTTTAATTGCAAACCGTGGGGAAATTGCAGTTAGAATTATTAGAGCATGTAAAGAATGGGGAATTCTTACTGTTGCTGTTCATTCCGATGTAGATAGAGAAAGTATGCATGTTAGAATGGCTGATGAAAGTGTGTGTATTGGTTCTCATCAACCAGCAAATAGTTACTTAAATATTCCAGCATTAATGTCTGCAATAGAACTCACAAATGCTGATGCTGTTCATCCTGGCTATGGTTTTCTTTCTGAAAATGCAAATTTTGCAAGAATTTTAGAAGAGAACAAAATTAATTTTATTGGAGCCTCATCAAAACATATTGAAATGATGGGTGATAAAATTCAAGCAAAAAGAATAGCTAAAGAAAATGGATTGCCCGTTATTGAGGGGTCTGAAGGAGGTGTAAAGGATGTTTCTGAAGCAAAAGATCTTTGTAAAAAAATTGGTTTTCCAGTCTTAATCAAAGCCTCAGGTGGAGGTGGAGGTAAAGGTATGAAAATAGTTTATAAAGAAGAAGAATTTGATTCGTTGTTTTCAACAGCTAAATCTGAAGCACAAAAATACTTTGGTAATGACGAAGTTTATATTGAAAAATTTTTTCAAAATCCTAGACATATTGAGGTTCAAATATTAGCTGGAAAAAATAGAGCAGTTCACCTACATGAAAGAGATTGTTCGGTTCAAAGAAGGCATCAAAAACTTATAGAAGAAACACCAAGTCCAGTTTTAAGTGATGAAATAAGAAAAGATTTATTTGAAAGAACAGTAAAAATGGTGGCAAAAATAGGTTATATGGGAGCTGGTACTGTTGAGTTTATATATGAAGATGGAAAATTTTATTTTCTTGAAATGAATACAAGAGTTCAAGTCGAACATCCTGTAACTGAGATGGTTACTGGCATTGATATAATTAAAGAGCAAATTTGGATTGCTTTTTCAGGAGAAACAGCTTTGAAACAAAGTGATATAAATCCTAGAGGACATGCAATTGAATGTAGAATAAATGCTGAGGATGCTAGTAAAAACTTTCAGCCTTCACCTGGAGTTATTACCATGTGTCATCAACCATCTGGTTTTAGAACCAGAGTAGATGGCGCAATATTTCAAGGATATAAAGTGACACCCTATTACGACAGTATGGTTTGTAAGTTAATTTGTCACGGAAGAAACAGAACAGAAGCAATTCAAAGAATGAATAGATCTTTAGATGAATTTGTTATTGAGGGAATAACAACAACAATACCTCTGCATAAAAAATTACTTAATCATAAAAAATTTATAAATTCAGATTTCAATGTAAGCTGGTTAGATAAAGATTCGATTGTTTAATAACAGCTTACTAACCAGACATCATAGACAGGGTGATCAAAAGGTTCGATTGAAGGACTGGATGAAAACATCCAACCATTAAAAACATAAACTTCATCATTATTTTTATTTGTTAAATCTCTAACTTGTATATAAGCGGTTATTTCTGGATTATCATCAAATTCAGAATTTTTACATTTAATACTTTTTATTTCTAAATCTTTAAATTTTTTTAATTTGCCATTTTCTAATTTTAGCAAAGTATTTTTTGAACTTATTTTGTCCAAAATTTTTATGTCAGTAAAAACTCCCTCTAAATTACTTTTTGAGTTTGAATTTAAAACTAAACAAAAATAAAATAAAAAAACTAAACAGATTAATTTAAAATTATTCTTTCCAGCTTGAGTATTTCTTTTTAACACCATCTTTATTTTTATTTGGATAATATGCCGAGTCGGTTCCGGTTAAATTTTCTTGATGTGGTTTTTGCCACTCATATTTTTCTAAAGTATGTTTTTTCTCAATTTTATTAGGGGTAAAATGCATCCAAGAATACCATTCAACAGGAATTTTTGATGCGTCAATTGTGTTTGAATAGATAACCCACCTTTTTCCGTTTTTGCTCTCATAATATTTATTACCTAGCTCATCAGTACCAACTAGTTTTCCAAAAAAAATAGTTTTTAGTCTTGTTCCAAAAGTATCTTGATTCCACCATGTGAAAATTTTTCTTAAGAGTGTCAACATAATATTTTTTTATTTATTCAATTAAAAATTGTAAAATTTAAATTAGACTAAAATATGAATATGTATATAAATTAATTGATTCATTATTCAAATTAAAATTTAAATTGAGGTTAAATGGCAAAGTACTTAGTTGAAACTTATTATACGTGTACCTTTAAGGTAAATCATTATTTAGATGATATTAACGAAGCAGAGTTAAAAAATTTAGAAAAGAGAGATGATGGGAAATTCGAAGTTTTAGATGTAAAACTTGATAATAGAAAAACGAAAAGCTTAGAATCTAAAAATAATAAAGTATTAGAAAGCAACAAAGTAGAGGTAGTTAAAGAAACAAATAATAAAAGCCCATTAAATAAAGAAAGTGTAATAGCAAGTCTAAGAACAACTAACGAGAAATCAGGTAAAAGATTTAGCATGCCTGATAGACGAAAAGGGTATATTCAAAAAGCCACTATTGGTGATCACAAAGTTTACCTACATACTGGAGAATATGAAGATGGAAAAATTGGAGAAATATTTATTGATACTAGTAAAGAAGGTGAACTTGTAAAAGCTTTAATGAATAATTTTGCAATTGCTGTTTCTTTAGGCCTTCAATATGGCGTTCCTTTAGATGAGTTTATAAGTGCATTTGTTGGTACAAAATTTGAACCATCTGGTAAAGTTCATGGTAATGATAGAATTTTAAGTGCTACATCAATTTTGGATTATATTTTCAGAGAATTAGCTATTTCATATCAAAATAGAGAAGATCTAGCTCACACTCCCGCAATTGGAGGAAATGATGCAATCAATGCAGAAGATCAAGGTTCTGAAGATCAAAATCAATTATTAAAAATTGTAAAAGATATTACTAGTAAAGGTTTCGTTAGAAATAATTATAAAAAAAATCTGGTTGATCTTTCAGATATAAAAATAAGTTTAAAAGGTAAAAAATAAATTATTTTTTAGTTTTTAAAGCTAAATTTAATTCTTTCAATTGATCTGGATTTACCTCAGATGGTGCATTCATCATCAAATCTTGTGCGTTTTGGTTCATTGGAAACATAGTAACTTCCCTGATATTCTTTTCATTAGCAAGTAACATTACGATTCTATCAATACCAGGTGCTATTCCTCCATGTGGTGGTGCGCCATAACTAAGTGCATTAATCATACCACTAAATTTTTCATCTACTTGATTTTTATCATATCCTGCAATCGAGAAAAGTTTATACATAAGTTCTGGTTTATGATTTCTAATTGCCCCTGAGGATAATTCTATACCATTACAAACTATGTCGTATTGATAAGCAAGTATATCTAATGGGTTTTCAAAATCTTTTTCACTTAAATTTCCTTGAGGCATTGAAAATGGATTATGACTAAATTTAATCTTGTTTGTTGATTCATCTTTTTCAAACATTGGATAATCTACAATCCAGCAAAATGCGAAAACATTTTCATCAATTAAATCTAGATCTTTTGCAATTTTATCTCTTGCTATTGCAGTAATTTTTTCTAATTCGTCTTGTTTTCCACAAGCCATAAAAATACTATCCCCAATTTCACAGTTTGTTTTTTTCATGATTTCAACCAATGCATCTTGAGAAAAGAATTTTCCTATAGGGCCTTTCGCTGAAATATCTTTATCTTTTTCAAAAGTAAAATAAGCTAAACCTGAAGCGCCTTCTCCTTTAGCCCATTTATCAATATTATCAAAAAAACTTCTCGGTTTATCTTTCGTATTTTTTGTAATAATACACCTTACTTTAGATCCAGATTTTACTAATTTTTTAAATATTTCAAATGAAACATCTTCTCTTGTAAAAATTTCAGTTATATCATTTACAATGAGCGGGTTTCTTAAATCTGGTTTATCAGTACCATATTTAAGCATTGCTTCCTTAAATGCAATCTTTGGAAATTTATCAAACATCAGTTTTTTGGTAGAAAAATTTTTAAATGTATTAACCATTAACTTTTCAACAACATTAAATACATCTTCTTGTTCAACAAATGACATTTCCAAATCTAATTGATAAAATTCCCCAGGACTTCTGTCCGCTCTTGCATCTTCATCTCTGAAACAAGGTGCAATTTGAAAGTATCTATCAAAGCCCGAAACCATTATTAATTGTTTAAATTGCTGGGGAGCTTGAGGTAGTGCATAAAATTTTCCTGGATTTAAACGACTAGGCACTAAAAAATCTCTAGCTCCCTCTGGACTAGATGAGGTTAGAATTGGTGTTTGAAATTCTAAAAAACCTAATTTAGTCATTTCATTTCGGATGTATGAAATAACTTTAGATCTTAAAATAATATTTTCATGAATTTTTTTTCTTCTTAAATCTAAAAATCTATATTTTAATCTTATTTCTTCGGCATATTCTTGATCACTAAAGATTGGCATAGGAAGCTCTTTACAAGCGCCTAAAACTTCATGCTGCTCAACAACAACCTCAATTTCACCAGTATCAATTTCAGAATTAATTGTTTCTTTAGATCTGTTAACAACTTTTCCCTCAACTTGAATTACTGTTTCTAATTGCATTTTTTCTAAATCAGAAAAATATTTATTATCTTTATCAATTATACATTGGGTAATTCCGTAATTATCTCTTAAATCAATAAATAATAAGTTCCCATGGTCTCTTTTTTTATTTATCCAGCCTGAAAGAGAAATTTTTTTATCTACATCCTCTTTTCTTAATTCATTACACTTGTGTGTTCTGTATTTATTCAATTAAACCTCTAATGCTTCTTTTATAATTTTAAAATCGATTGGTTTCTTTCTTTTTAAACTAATTTCGTCGATTTTATATATGAAATCGGAAATTTTGCCATAAGTTCTATCAATTCTCTTAATTATAAATTCAATAAGTTTTTGGTCTATTGATATTTGACGATCAGAAAGATTTTTTAATATAAGCGCATAAATTAAATCGTCACCAGGTTTTTCAATTTGAGATAAAATAAAATTAGTAGATCTTGAATTAAGATCATTTAATTTAAATTTAAAGTCAACTATTGGTATTTTTGAGGTTACTATTAAATACTTATTATCCTGATCTATTATATTAATAAGTGTAAATAATAAGTTTTCATTTATTTTTTCAGTCAAATCCTCAACAATGATGTTTTCAAATATTTTAATTTTTTGAAGAAAGTCATTACTAATATCTTCTGCATTAATTTTAATTCCTTTATTTTTTTCTAAAAATATATTTATTAAATGACTTTTTCCGCAAAACTTTTCACCTATTAAATTTATAAAATTTTTATCCCATTTTGGCCAACTATTTAAAAGGCTAAAAGAGTGTTCATTGCTGTTTGAAACATAAAAATCTTGATCTTTAAAATTTTGATCATAATCAAAATTAAGTATGAGTTGATT
>CACPPK010000003.1 GCA_902635845.1 uncultured Pelagibacteraceae bacterium
TGTTCAAACCACTAAATTTTAAATATTCTGAGCTTTTAGAAAGGTTTTTAGGGCTTTTGAATAAATAAAATTTATTGAAAATTTTATTTTTGATCAGGGAATTAGTTAAATCATTTCCACCCTCTATTAATAAATTCCTACATCCAAAATTATATAATTTTTTTAAAATTTCTCTAATATCAAATCTGTTATCTCTATCAACTTTGGATTTAATAAGAATAATGCTTTTTCTTTTTCTTTTAAATTTAGAAATTTTTGATTTATCAGCTTTATTATAAAAAATTAAAGTATTTTTGTTATTAGAGGATTTAATTATATAACTGTTTATTTTTGAATTTAGATTATTATCTAAAATAATTCTTTTTGGAGAAAATTTTTCTAAACCTTTCAAACGACAGTTTAATTTTGGATTGTCTTTATTTAGTGTTTTGTATGTGATCATCAAACTATCATTTTTATATCTCAATAGATGAGTAAAGTGATCAGAATAAGAATTAGTAATTTTTTTTTGGATCTTGCTGTAAATAATATTATTTTTTGAAATAGCAATTTTGCCGGTAACGAAGGGTAATTTTTTCTTTCTATTAAAAAAATAAGGTAAATAAAAACTTTCAATTTTGTTTTTTAATAAACCTTTTTTTACAATTATTTTTTTTGACTTTAAAATTTTAAAACTTTTATTTCTTACTCTTTTGTCGATGTCGGTAACAGCATATATAACTTCTGAAATTTTTGATTTTATAATCGCGTCAGTACATGGCGGTGTTAAACCATGATGACAGCATGGTTCTAAAGTAACATACATTTTTGAGCCTTCTAATTCTTCAAAACTATTTTTAATTGCATTAAATTCAGCATGTGGTCTTCCATTAAATGAAGTTTGACCTATAGAGATTATTTTGTCATTTTTAACAATTACACACCCTACAGAAGGGTTTGATCCAGTGAGGCCATGACGAGATCTAGCCAGATCCAGGGCTATCTCCATGTAAAATTTATCTTTTAATGTAAATTTATGTTTTTTTGTAGACATTAAGTTTGTCCACGAATTGCACGAAATCTTTTTCTTCTCTAAAGTTTCTATAAACTGAAGCAAACCTTACGTAACCAACAGGATCTAAATCCTTTAAACCATCCATAACCATTGTTCCAATTGTATTAGTAGATATTTCACTTTGACCAATTTCTTCTAATGATCTTGAAACCTGACTTATAAATTTTTCAATTGTTTCGGTGTCTATAGGTCTTTTCTTCAAGGCAATGTAAATAGATTTTGATAGTTTATCTCTATCAAAAACCGATTTTCTTCCATTTTTTTTTACTACCATTAATTCTCTATATTGAACTCTTTCAAAAGTTGTAAAACGAGCTCCGCAGGTACAAAGTCTTCTTCTTCTTATAGCAGTACCATCTTCTGTTGGTCTAGAGTCGACAACTGAGGTCTCCCCTTTTTTACATATTGAGCAAATCATTTACTAAAGGTTCTTATATATAGGAAATGACGAAGTTAAAGCAATAACTTCATTTTTTACTTCTTTTTCTATTTTACTGTTATCAGAAGGATTTTCTGACAATCCTTTAAGAGTTTTTGTAATTAATTCACCAACAGTTTTAAATTCACTTAATCCAAAACCACGTGTTGTAGCTGCTTGTGTGCCTAATCTAATACCTGAGGTAATCATTGGTTTTTCCGTATCAAAAGGAATACCATTTTTATTACAAGTAATATTTGCTCTAGATAAACTTTCAGCTGCAAGATTTCCTTTCACATTATAAGGCCTTAAATCTACTAACATCAAATGAGTATCCGTTCCATCCGAATAAATTTTAAATCCATTATTTTTTAAAGTTTCCGCAAGCATCTTGGCGTTTGCTAGAACAGATTTAATATAATTTTGAAATTCTGGTTGTAATGCCTCTAAAAATCCAGCAGCCTTGGCTGCAATAATATGCATCAAGGGTCCACCTTGATAACCAGGAAAGACTGCTGTATTAAATTTTTTAGCAAGATCTTCGTGATTAGTTAAAATTATACCACCTCTTGCACTTCTAAATACTTTGTGTGTAGTTGATGTAACAACATGTGCATAATCACAAGGATTAGGATAACCTTTACCTGCAACCAAACCTGAGAAATGTGCCATATCAACCATTAAATATGCGCCAACTTTATCTGCAATCTCTCTAAATCTCTTGAAGTCAATTACTCTAGAATAAGCACTTCCACCAGCTATTATTAGTTTAGGTTTATGCTCTAAAGCAAGTTTTTCAACATTATCATAGTCAATTAGTTCTGACTCTTTATCAACATCATAACCTATTGCGTTAAACCATTTACCAGACATTGAAATTTTTAATCCGTGAGTTATATGACCACCTGAATTTAAACTCATACCCATGAATGTGTCTCCTGGACTTAGCAATGCTAAAAATACCGCGCCATTTGCCTGAGCACCTGAATGTGGTTGTGCGTTTGCAAATTTACAATTAAATAATTTTTTTAATCTTTCAATTGCTAGGTTTTCTGCAACATCAACATGTTCACAACCATTGTAATATCTTTTACCAGGATAACCTTCTGCATATTTATTTGTTAAAACTGAACCTTGTGCTTCTAATACCGCTTGAGAAACTATATTTTCAGAAGCGATTAGTTCTATATGCTGTTGTTGTCTGATTAATTCATCCTTAATTGCTTTATAAAGTTCTGGATCTTTTACAGATAAACTGTCCTCAAAGAAGCTTTTATAACTATCATTTAAATAATTTTTTTCACTGGACATAATTATATTTTTTTAACTCTTTTTAAGTGTCTCCCACCATCAAATTTAGTATTTAAAAAAACACCTATAAACCTTAAAGCATTTTTTTTGGATATCAATCTTGAACCTAATGTAATGATGTTTGCATCATTATGCAATCTGGATAATTTTGTTGATTTTAGATTAAAACATTGGGCTGCACGTACATTTTTATGCTTATTTGCCGCAATATTCATACCAGTACCAGATCCACATACTAAAATGCCAACATTGTTCTTACTTAACTTAACTCTTCTAGCTACTTTATGTGCATAGTCAGGATAGTCGACCCTGTTATCATTTTTAGGACCCAGATCCACAAATTTTACTTTTTTATTTCTTAAATAAAGTTTGATTGTTTCTTTTAATTTAAATCCAGCGTGATCCGATGAAATAAATATTTTTTTCAAATTAATTAAATTTGTAATCTAAAACACAAGCAACTAAATGTATTCTGTTTTCTTCTCCACCATTGAATGCATTGTGATACTTGGTGTTATTTGTAATCCAAACAGAACCATCAGCAGGCATATGTTTTGCTACATTATCAATAACCATGATGCAGCCGGGGTTAGTAATTATGGGTATATGTAATCTCGGTTCAGGGTCTCTGTGCCAACTTAATGTTGATCTTGGTTCTTTTAAAAGAATTCTTACTCTTCCAAGTTTATATTTAGATGACAAAGTATCATATACTTCTTTAAAATAAGTATTTTCATAATCTTTTATAAATTCTGAATAAAGAGACTCATCTAAAGACTCATCTCTAACAACTTCTTTCCCTGATTTATCAGGTTTGGTCCAATATACTCCCCTAGCCTTGTTACCTTTAATAGAATCTGGATCACCAGGTATTTGGGTTAATGATATTGCTCCAAAATGAGTTACACCAGCATCTTCGAATTTTTTAATTTTTACTATTTGTTGATAGGCCTCTTGTAATTTTTCAATATCAAATTTGATTTCTTGCTTTTGGAAATCACTAAAGTCTAAAATCCTATCTTCTTTTTTAATATTTAAGTCTATTACTTTTGAATTTTCTATCGTCATCCTGATTGCTTTCTACCCTTTTTTTTGTATATGTGTATATTACATTTGTCGCAATTTAAAAGTAAATTAAAACATGATTATAGGTAAATATCCCAGTCTTAGACTTAGAAGAAGTAGAAAAGAATCTTGGTCAAGAAGACTGATCCAAGAAAATACTTTAAGTCCAAACGACTTTATATTACCTATTTTTTTGATTGACGGAACTAATAAACGGCAAGCGATTTCATCTATGCCTGGAGTTTATAGGTATACTATAAATAGATTGAGTCAAATTGTAGATAGAGCATTAAAAAAAAAGATACCAATGGTTGCACTATTTCCAAAAACCCAAAATGCTCACAAAGACGAATTGGGAACAGAATCACTTAATGAAAAAAATTTAGTTTGTAAAGCAATCCGAGAAATAAAAAAAAGATACAAAAATCAAATCGGTATAATGTGCGATGTAGCTTTAGATCCTTACACATCACATGGTCATGATGGTTTGATCAAGTCTAACACTATATTAAATGACGAAACAATTGAGGTTTTGATCAATCAGTCATTACTTCAAGCAGAGATGGGTTGTGATATACTGGCTCCTTCAGACATGATGGATGGCAGAATAGGAAAAATAAGAAAAGCTTTAGATAAAAATAAATTCCAAAACGTTCAAATATTATCGTACGCTGCAAAATATGCCTCAAGCTTTTATGGACCTTTTAGAGATGCAGTCGGATCTAAAGGTTCGTTAAAAGGAGACAAAAAAACTTATCAGATGGATTATAGAAATTCTGATGAAGCTTTAAGAGAAGTTGCATTAGATATTAAAGAAGGTGCTGATATGGTAATGGTTAAACCAGGTATGCCCTACTTAGACATAATAAAATCAATTAAAGAAAAATTTAAATTACCTGTATTTGCCTATCAGGTATCAGGAGAATACAGCTTAATTGAAACAGCTATAACGAAAAAATTAATTAATAAAGATGCTATATATGAAAGCTTAGTTGCTTTTAAGAGAGCTGGTGCCAATGCTATAGTAAGTTATTACGCTGATAGAATTGATAAAATAATAAAATAATTATTTTAACGTATTTAAAAATAGTAACCTGCTATTTGGATAATTTAAATTATTTGGTCTTAATATAGTTTTATCCAAATAATCACCTACTAATTTCAAACCACTCAATAAAGTGCTAAGATCGTTAACTTCTATATCTCTTTCAATCAAAAAATTAGGTATATATTTTTTTTCATTTAAAGAATTAGCGTAATATACAGTTTTGTTACCTTCTAAATCTTTTTTAACTAAATTTTCAAGATCTAACTCATATCCTAATATTTTAAGTAACTCTAATTCCCAAAATATATATTTTTTTAACCAATCTTTTTCTTTTAAAATTAAAAATAAATTTTGAATTATATTATAAACTTTACTATTAGATTGGAACTCTGCTGTTAATATTTTAATCAAATTCATTGCAGATGTAATACAAGACAATTTTTGTTTATGATCAAAATATAATGGAGTATAGGCATTTAAAATTTCAATTTTAAAATAACCAATTTTTTTATCATTTTTTGAATTGTAATTTAGGTGAAGTTTATTACCAATTTGAAGATAATTTTTTATTTTTTTTGAGGTACCTCCAAATATAATTCCTGATATTTTTCCTTTATCTTTAGTAAATAATTCTGCTATTAATGAATTTTCATTATATTTGGTTTTACTTAATAAAAATCCTTTGTCTGACCAATTCATTTTTTATTTGTATTTTTTAAACATTCTATAGCAGCATTTTGTTCAGCTTCTTTCTTTGATTTTCCAGTAGCTATGAAATATTTTGTATTGGGCAATTTTACTCCAACTTTGAATATAGGTTTGTGTCTTGGACCTGTATTTGAAATTAATTTATAAGTAGGTAATTTTTTAAAATTTTTTAAAGTTAGTTCCTGTAACTTTGTTTTTGCATCTATTTCTGTTACTACACTTTTTTCAATATGATCTTGCCACAAATTTAAAATTGTTTTTTCAACAATTGCAAAACCTTTATCAAGATATATAGCACCAATTAATGCTTCACAGCTATCAGATATAATTTTGTCCTCAATTTTTATTTTTTTATTGTTGGGATTAAATGTTTTAATGTAATTAGATAAATTGATTTTTTTTGCTATATCCAAACAAGTTTTTTTATTCACTAGGGATGCAAATTTTTTATCAAGAATACCCTCTTTTTCTTCAGGATAAATTTCTAAAAGCTTTTTTGCTATCACCAAGCCAAGAACTCTATCACCCAGAAACTCTATCTTTTCATTATTTTCATTTGGATTAAAGCTTTTATGTGTGAGGGCTTGAATAATTAGATCTTTATTTTTAAATTTTAAATCAATTTTTTTTTCTAAACTTTGATAATTAATTTTCATTAATTAATTTTATTAAATGTTCTATTAAATCTTATTGACTTATGCCATTTCCAAAATTCTATAAAATTTCCAATTTTTTTATCAGAAGAAAAAAATATAAATTGAGCTTTTCCTACTAAATTATCTTTATGCACGTACCCTACACTTGTTAAATACCTGCTATCTTTAGAACAATCCCTGTTGTCCCCTAAAAAGAAATAATGATCTTTAGGTACGGTAAATGTATCAGAATTTTGATAGGTATAATCTTTTAGATAAACAGTATGAAACTTTTTTCCATTTGAAAGCTTTTCCTCAAACCTATAGACATCAATACTTTTGTCTCCACAGAAAATAGTAGTTTTGTTATTAATTTTAGATTTCAGAATTTCAGAATTATTTAAATATAAATTAGAGTCTATAAACTGAATTTTATCACCAGGTAAACCAATTAGTCTTTTAATGTAGTCTGTTCTATTATCTGCGGGAGTTTTAAACACAATCACATCACCCCTTTCAGGAGCACTAAACATAATTCTTTTGTTTAATATTGGGGGGCTAAAAGGAAATGAATGCTTACTATAACCATAGGTATATTTGGTTACAAATAATCTATCACCTACTAATAAAGTAGGTTCCATGGATGAGGATGGAATATAAAATGGTTGTATTAAAAGCGATCTAATTATAACTGCAATTATTAATGCATAAATTAAAGTTTTTATATTTTCTGAAAAAAAATTTTTATCTAATTTCATGATGTTTGAATAATTGCAAATGCTGTTGAGTATTTTTTTTCATCTGAAATCGATAGAAAACATTTATAATTTTTGATTTTAAAATTTTTTTGTATAATTTTTGTAATT
Source organism: uncultured Pelagibacteraceae bacterium (assembly GCA_902635845.1). Classification (GTDB taxonomy): domain Bacteria; phylum Pseudomonadota; class Alphaproteobacteria; order Pelagibacterales; family Pelagibacteraceae; genus Pelagibacter. Next base: position 7,106 of record CACPPK010000003.1, read on the forward strand.
TTTTTATTTTTAACATAATAAGGCTTTCCCATTTTATCATTAACAACTTCTATATCTTTAAAATTTAAATTCATACGAAAACCTGTGCCAAGAGCTTTAGAAAATGCTTCTTTTGCGGCAAATCTCTTCGAAAAATAAGCTACTTTATTGTTTACTGCATTAGATTGTTTTAATTCTTTAGATGAGTAAATTCTTTTTTTAAATAAATGATTTTTAATCAATTTTTGAATTCTTTTATTTTCAACAATATCAACTCCAATGCCTAGAATTTTCATTTAATTTTTTATAATTTTTTTAAAGTTTTTAATTACTTTTGAAAGTCCATCAAATATTGACTCTCCAATTATAAAATGTCCTATATTATACTCTTCAATATCTATTATTTTTGTTAACATTTTGGTGGTTTTATAGTCTAAACCATGACCAGCATGAATTTCTAAATTTAAACTTGATGCTAATTTTGCACTTTTTTTTATTCTGTTTAATTCACTAGTATAATTTTTTTTTGATTTAACTAGGTTTGCTAATTTTCCAGTATGTATCTCAATGCAATCAGCATTTAATTTTTTAGCAAGTCTAATATCAATTGTAGATGGATTAATGAATAAACTTGTTCTTATCTTTGCTTTTTTAAATTTTTTAATTATTTTCTTTAATTGATTAAGATTGTTTTTTATATTTAAACCTCCCTCAGTAGTAATTTCTTTTCTATTTTCTGGAACTAAACAAATAAAACTTGGTTTTATCTTAAGTGCTTTATTAACAATTTCTTTGTTCATAGAAATTTCAAGGTTTACAGGTACATTTCTTAAACCACAGATTTTTTTGGCATCAAAATCATTTATATGTCTTCTATCTTCTCTTAAATGAATTGTTACAGAGTCGGCTCCATAGCTAATAACTTTTTTAGCTGCGTATAGTGGATTAGGATGTTTCTCTCCACGAGCATTTCGTAAAGTTGCAATATGATCTATATTTACACCTAACCTTTTCACTTAATAAATCTGCTTCCTGGGGTTGTTATTGGTATAGATTTAAGCTCTGGTGGTAATTTATTCGCTTTATAAGTTGGAACATCAATTTTTAAATGAGATGTTATTCTGGTTTTTATTTTTAATGATTGTTTTGTTGATCGATCAATAATAGATGCAAATCCAATTAACTTTGCTTTTGATTTTTTAATCAATTTATCACACTCCAAACTTGATTTTCCTGTAGTGATTACATCTTCTATAATTAATACTCTTGCTCCTTTTTTAATATTGAATCCTCTTCTCAGAGTAAATTTACCATTTACTCTTTCACAAAAAATTGTTTCTTTTTTAAGCAATTTTCCAATTTCATATCCAATAATTACTCCTCCCATTGCAGGAGCTAGTATTAAATCAATTTTTTTAAATTTTTTTTTAATTTTATTTGCTAAAGATTTACAAATTTTATCGGCTAAATTAGGGAAACTTAAGAGTTTTGCACACTGAATATATTTTGAAGAATGTAGACCTGATGATAGAACAAAGTGACCTTCTAATAATGCATTAGTTTTTTTTAAAATATTTAAGGATTTTTTGTGTGAAAGCATTTCTTTTTTCTTCGTGTCTAATTATCTTAAATTTTATACTCTTTTGTTTTAGCTCTGCAATAAAATTAGTAAAATTCTTAAGGTTTCTAATAATTAATTTAAATTTAAAATTAATATAATTGGGATTTTTACCAACCATTTCTAAGCTCGATATATTTAATTTATGACTTCCAATGAGTGAGCTTATATCTCCCAATTGACCTGGCTTATCAGGTAATGACATCCATAGAGTGGTATTGTATTTTTTTGTTTTTTCCTCTTTTTGCTCTCCTTTATCATGCCAATATCTCCTTATTGCTGCTCTAGCTTTACCTGTTTTAGTTGTTGGTATCCAGTGAAGTGACGGTGAATTATTTTTAGATGTTATAATATTTACTCGATCACCATTTCTTAAAATAGTTTGTAATTCACTTTTGTTTCCATTAATTTCACAACCAACTGCTGAATTACCAATTTTAGTATGAACAGCATATGCAAAATCTATAGCAGTTGCGTCTTTAGGTAATTTTATAACTGAACCTTTTGGTGTAAAACAAAATACGTTTTCTTGAAACATTTGTAGTTTTGTATACTCATATGAATCTTCAGGGTTTTCATTTTTTTCTATAATCTCAACAAGATCTTTTAACCAATCATACTCCTTCCAACTTAAAGAATTAAATTTTTCAGAGGATTTATACTGCCAATGAGATGCAACACCTCTTTCTGCAAATTCGTGCATTTCATGTGTTCTAATTTGAATTTCTATTGGTTTTTTATTTGAACCAATTACAGAAGTATGAATAGATTTATAACCATTGATTTTTGGAGATGAAATATAATCTTTAAATTTTCCCGGTATACAATTCCATTTTTTATGAAAAATCCCGAGAGTTTTGTAACAATCGTCTACGTTTTTTAAAATTATCCTAAATCCAATAATGTCTGTTATTTGTTCAAGTGAAACTCTTTTTTTTTGAACCTTTCTCCAAATTGAAAAAGGTGTTTTTTCTCTGCCATGAATCTCTGCATTAATCTCATTATCATTCAATATTTCACTTAACTCAAAAGATTGTTCTTCAAATAAATCTTTTCTATCCAATTTTATTTCATCAAGTCTTTTTTTAATTAATTTTCTTGCATCATTATTTAAAATTTCAAAAGATAAATCCTCAAGTTCGTCTCTTATTCTATGCATTCCCATTCTATCAGCTAATGGGGCATAAATTTCCATAGTTTCTTGAGCTATCCTTTTTCTTTTTTCTTCTTTTGTAATTGCTTTAATGGTCCTCATATTATGAAGTCTATCAGCAATTTTCACTAACAGAACTCTAATGTCTTTTGATGTTGCTAAAATTAATTTTCTGAAATTTTCAACTTTAGAATTAGCTCCAGCTGAATTTTCAAATGCTGAAATTTTAGTTACTCCATCAACTAAATCAGCAACCTCATCTCCAAATTCTTGTTTAATAGTCTCATACGTTGCAAAAGTATCTTCTATAGTGTCATGCAATAAGCCTGTTGTAATTGTAGCGCTATCTAATTTTAATTCAGTTAAAATATTTGCAACCTCAATTGGGTGAACAGAATAAGGATCACCAGAAGCTCTTTTTTGACTCTTATGTGCTTTAACAGCAAAATTATATGCTTTATCTAATTTTTCAGGGTTAAGAAATTTATTGTAATCCTTAACTTTATTTATAAGTTCATTTGAATTAAGCATGATTGATATTATACCATTAAATCAAATTTGTTTAATAGATCTAATGTCTCTATAAGGAAGCAGAGAAATCAAGGTTTTAACATCAATTTGCTTATAGGGATGGATCCAATTTTTTTGAATCTCAAATAATGGAAATAATACAAAGTTTCTTTTGTGCATCATTTTGTGAGGTAAATTAATTTTAGAATTTTTTTTCGATACCAATTTATTAAAATCGATTATATCTAAATCACATGTGCGAGGAGCATTTTTTTTTGCTTTTTTTCTACCTAATTGAATTTCTATAGTCTTACAAATTTTTAATAGTTCTTGAGGATTGTAATAGCATTTTAATTTTAAAATTATATTTAAGAATCTAGGCTTTCTTGGATCAGGCCAGGAAGGGGTTTCATAATAACTAGATACCGAGAGAACATCTAAGTTATGTTCTGCTAATAAAAATTTTGCTTTTTCTATATTTGTTTTTCTTTGACCTAAATTTGAACCTATTCCTAAAAAAACAATTTTAGCTTGATTTTCTAATATATCTTGCCTTTTCACGGTTCCAATCTCTACTTTTTTTTGTTGCTCTTTTATCATATTGCTTTTTGCCTTTTGCAACAGCTAGTTCTATTTTAGCCTTTCCTTTTTTAAAATACATTTTCGTTGGAACTAATGTGAAACCATCTCTTTGCATTTTACCTATCAATTTATTTATTTCTTTTTTATTAAGTAGCAATTTTCTATCATCTGTTGGATTATGATTAGAGTAACTGGCTTGCTTGTATGGCGATATATGTGAATTAATTAAAACAATTTCACCTCCCTTTTCAACAGCATAAGACTCAGCGATATTAACCTTGCCCTCTCTTACTGATTTAATCTCTGATCCCTTTAAAACAATTCCAGCTTCAAAAATATCTTCAAAAAAATAGTTAAAACTAGCTTTTCTGTTTAAACAAATCATTTTCAAACCAGGATTGGTTTTTTTGTTCATTAAATTAAATTAGCAGACTGAAGAGCTTTTTTTACAATTTCTTTTGTTGTGTCTGTTACTTTTACAAGTGGTAGTCTTACGTTGTCATCACAAAGTTCTAAGAGTTTTGCAGCATATTTTACAGGACTAGGATTGCTCTCAACAAACATTGAGTGATGAACTGGTTGTAATATTTTATCTAATCTTTCTGCTTCTTTCATTTCGTTATCAGTGTCTGATTTGGAGAATTTTTGAAAATCTGAACAAAGTTTAGGTGCAATATTAGCTGTTACACTAATAGTACCTACCCCACCACGTTTATTAAATTCAAAAGCATTGTCATCATTACCTGTTAATTGAATAAAATCTTTACCCATTTTTTCAAGTGTCTGGTTAACTCTGTCTAAATCACCTGTTGCATCTTTAACACCAACTATATTTTTTAATTCATAAAGTCTAGCCATTGTGTCCACTGACATATCAATCACAGATCTACCAGGAATATTATAAATTATAATTGGAATGCCACACTTGTCATTAATTGCTTTATAATGTTGATACAGACCCTCCTGAGTTGGTTTATTGTAATAAGGTGTAACTATCAAAGCACCGTTAGCTCCTGCTTTTTCTGCATGTGAGGTTAAAGAAATTGCTTCTTCTGTTGAGTTTGATCCCGTTCCTGCAATAACTGGAATTTTTCCTTTACCTTCTTTTATACATAAATCAATTACTCTTTGATGTTCGTCATGACTTAACGTGGGAGATTCACCTGTTGTACCAGCTGGAACAAGTCCATTGGTACCATTATCGATGTGGAAATGGATTAGTTTTATATATGCTTCCTCATCTAGACGATTATTTTTAAATGGTGTAATTAAAGCAACATTTGATCCTTTGAACATAAATACTTATAACATAGTTTAAAGATTCATATACTAAAAGATTATGCTCAAAAAAATATTATTTTTAGGTTTAACTGTATTAATATTAATATCTTCAAATAATCTCTCTGCAGAAATCAATTCAATTGTACCCTTAAAAAAACCTTTTTTAAGTAAAGAAGAAATTCAAAAGAAAATATCTATTAATATTCTTATACCTTTAAAGAAACCTTCAAAAACTAAGGAGGTTAAAAGTGAAGAAGTGATTGTTAAAAAAGAGTTGGTTTTAAAAGAAAAAAAATTAAGTTTTAAAATACCGAAGAAAAAACCAACTATAGCTGGCATTAGCTCAGCAATGAACATAAAAATTTCAAGATATTATAGTAAAAGAGACTTTGGGTTGGCTAAAAAAGCCATTTCAGAAATGCAGAAAAGCAAATGGTCATCTGCGCTTAAAATAGCAAAAAAAGCAAAAGATAACTCTATTTATAATTTTATACAATGGAGACATCTTTTAGCGTCAGGTAACCAGGCGTCCTTTTATGATTATCAAGTTTTTTTAAATAAAAATTCAGATTATCCTAGAATAAGCAGAGTTAAATATCTTGCTGAGCATAAACTATCCACAGAAAGTGTTTCGCCTAAAAAAATAATAAAATGGTTTGGAGAAAATGATCCATTAAGTGGTTTTGGAAAAATGATACTTGGAGAAAGTCATATTTTAATTGGAGACAAAAATAAAGGTACAAGACTGATTAAAGAAGGTTGGGTTACAGCTGATTTATCCAAAAATGAATTAAAATATTTTAGAAAAAAATATAAAAAATATTTAAACGCAGATGACTATATTAAACGAGCTGATTATTTAGCTTGGAACGGGGATCGTTGGGATTTACAAAGATTAATAAGATATCTTCCAAAAGATTATGAGCTTTTATATAACGCAAGACACCTTTTAATGAGCAAGGGTTACGGTGTTGACCAGGCTATAGCAAATGTTCCACAAAAATTTAAGAATGATGCAGGTTTAAACTATGATAGATTGAAATGGAGAAGAAAAAAAGGACGTGTGGATTCTTCAACAGAAATCTTATTGAAAATAAGAAATGATAAAGAGTATTTAGTTAGGCCTGAAAAATGGTGGAAAGAAAGAGAAATTATCTCAAGAGCATTGCTTTATAAAAAGAAATATGAAATTTCATATAAAATTTCAAGCAATCATGGAATGACTGAGGGATCTGAATATGCAGCTGCTGAATGGATGAGTGGATGGATAGCATTAAGTTTTTTAAATGATCCAATAACTGCTAAAGATCATTTTAAAAATTTTTATGAAAATGTTAGTTATCCAATAAGTTTATCTAGAGGTGCTTATTGGCTTGGAAGAGCATATGAAAAGATAGGCGAAAGAGAGCAATCAAATAATTGGTACAGAGAAGCCACAAAATATCTTACTACTTACTATGGTCAGCTAGCTTTTTTAAAATTAAATCCTAATGGAAAATTTGAGTTAGATAAAGACATGGAAATTGATCCAAAATATCGGATTCAATTTTTTAATAAAGAGCTTGTAAAAATTTCTTATCTTCTAGATGAATTAAAGAAAGATAAATATACAAAACATATTTTAAGACATTTAGCTAATGATAATATAGCAAAAGGTAGTGAGGTTTTGGCTGCAGAATTAGCTACAAGTATTAATAGATATGACTTTGCTATTCAGGTTTCAAAAATTGCGTCTTATCAAAAAAGATTTCATAATAAATATAATTACCCAATAATTAGTACTCCTAAATATATTAATAAAAGAAAAATTCCAGAAAGTGCTTTAATCTTATCTATAATTAGACAAGAAAGTGAATTTGATTTAGAAGCTAATAGTCATGCTGGTGCAAAAGGATTAATGCAATTAATGCCATACACTGCAAAATTAGTTTCAAAACAAGCTAAACTTCCTTATTCAAAATCAAGATTAACGACTGATCCAGAATATAATATTAATTTAGGCTCACATTACATTGCAGGTTTAATTCTACAATATGATGGTGCTTACCCTTTTGCAGTGGCTGCTTATAATGCTGGACCTAATAGAGTTAAATATTGGAAAAAAATAAATAAAGATCCACAAAAAAAACAAGTTGATTATGTTGATTGGGTTGAACTAATAAAATTTAGAGAAACAAGAAATTATGTTCAGCGTGTAATGGAAAATTATAATGTCTATAGATATATTTTGGAACAACGTCCTGTGACCATGAAAAACTTTTTTATAGATCAGCCTCTATTTTAATGGCGGAAGAGGAGGGATTCGAACCCTCGGTACAAGTTTCCTCGCACGGTCATTTAGCAAACGACTGGTTTCAGCCTCTCACCCACTCTTCCGTATGACATTGTGTATTAAGCGATTGTATTGAAAATTCAATATATATAAAGTAATTATTCAATTATTATGAGAAATAAGTATTCAGTATTTTCGTTAATCAAAAATGCTCTTTCATATCATGAAAATTGGCAAAGAGCATGGAAAGACCCTGCGCCTAAAAAAGAGTACGATGCAGTTATTGTTGGTGGTGGTGGCCATGGATTAGCAACAGCCTACTATTTAGCAAAAAAACATAACATGAATAATATTGCTGTAGTCGAGAAAGGTTGGATTGGTGGTGGAAATACTGGTCGTAATACTACTATTATTAGATCAAATTATTTATGGGACGCCAGTGCAGGTTTATATGATCATGCATTAAAAATTTGGGAAGGTTTATCTCAAGAACTAAACTACAATGTAATGTTTAGTCAAAGAGGTGTAATGAACATAGCACATAATTTACAAGATGTTAGAGATTTAAAAAGAAGAACACATGCAAATAGACTAAATGGAATTGATGCAGTCTACTTGAGCACTGAAGAAGTTAAAAAATTTTGTCCAATTATAAATACATCACCAGATATTAGATATCCTGTTTTAGGAGGAACTTTACAACGTAGAGCTGGTACAGCAAGACACGATGCAGTTGCTTGGGGATATGCTAGAGGAGCTGATGCAATGGGTGTTGATATTATTCAAAATTGTGAAGTTAAAGGAATTAAAAGAAATGGAGATAGTGTTGAAGGAATAGAAACAACTAAAGGATTTATAAAAACTAAGAAAGTTGGTGTAGTTGCAGCTGGTCATTCTAGTGTAATAGCTAATATGGCTGGTCTAAGACTTCCACTTGAAAGTAAACCTTTACAGGCTTTAGTTTCTGAACCTGTAAAACCAATTATTGATACAGTTGTAATGTCTAACGCAGTGCATGCTTATGTAAGTCAATCTGACAAAGGAGAATTGGTCATTGGTGCTGGAACAGATGATTATGTTTCTTATACTCAAAAAGGTAGTCATCAAATAGTTGAAGGAACATTAAATGCTATTTTAGAATTGTATCCAATTTTCAGTAGAATGAGAATGTTAAGACAATGGGGAGGAATAGTAGATATTTGTCCTGACGCTAGTCCAATTTTAAGTAAAACTTCAATTAAAGGATTATATTTTAATTGTGGTTGGGGTACTGGAGGATTTAAAGCAACTCCTGGATCTGGAGACTTATTTGCTCATACTATTGCAAACGATGAACCTCACAAACTTAATGCTGCATTTAATTTAAATAGATTTGTAAGCGGTGACCTTGTTGATGAACATGGTGCTGCAGCGGTTGCTCATTAATGTTTTTAATAAAATGTCCATACTGTGGAGAACGAGATCAGCAAGAATTTAAGGCTGGTGGTGAAGCTCATATTGAAAGACCTAAACAACCAACAGAATTAAGTGATGATGAATGGGCAGAATATTTATTTATGAGAAAAAATATTAAAGGTGTTCAATTTGAAAGATGGAACCATGCACATGGTTGTCGTAAATGGTTTAATATGGTTAGAGATACTTCTAATGATGAAATAAAAGCAATTTACAAAATGGGTGAAAAACCACCTGCTCAATAAAATGACTAAAAACTTAAGAGTAAAATCCAGTGAGTACATTGATGAAACTAATAGAATTTCCTTTAAATTTAATGGCAAAACTTACCATGGTTTTAAAGGTGATACGTTAGCCTCAGCGTTACTTGCAAATAATGTTCATTTAGTAGGAAGAAGCTTTAAATATCATAGACCAAGAGGAATCATGACGTCTGGTTCAGAAGAACCAAATGCCATAGTTCAAATAAATCCTGGTACCAGCAGAACGGAACCCAATGTTAGAGCAACTGAAGTAGAGATCTATGAGGGTTTAGAGGCATCCAGTCAAAATTGTTGGCCAAGTGTAGAATTTGATATTGGTGGAATAAACAATTTTCTCTCCCCTTTTTTTCCAGCAGGTTTTTATTACAAAACATTTATGTGGCCTGCTAGTTTTTGGGAGAAATATGAATTTTTCATACGACACTCAGCCGGTTTGGGGAAATCACCAACATCAAGTGATCCTGACATTTATGACCACCGAAATATTCACTGTGATGTATTGGTTGTAGGCGCAGGTATATCAGGAATATTAGCAGCAAAAATTGCAGCTAAAAATAATTTTAAAACGTTGTTAGTTGATGAAAAAAATGAACTTGGTGGTTCAACTGTTAATGAAAACAATGAATTTAACAAAATTGATAATAAAAATCCTTCTGAATGGTTAAAAAAAGAAATAGAGGAACTTAAAAATATTAAAAATCTTGAAATAAAAACTAGAACAAGTGTAGCTGCTTACCATCAATATAATTATCTACTGGCTAAAGAAAATCTAACTGATCATTTAGAGGCAAAAGATAAAACAAATAAAATTAGACAAAGACTTCTTAAAATTAGAGCTAAGAAAGTTATTTTGGCCACAGGTGCATTAGAAAGACCATTGATATTTAATAATAATGATAGACCAGGAATAATGCTTTCATCTGCTATTAAAAAATACAGCGAATTTTATGGAGTTGCATGTGGTAGTAAAAATGTATTTTTTACTAATAATGATAGTGCTTATGAAAGTGCTTTATCATTATATAACAAAGGTATCAATGTTGAAGCAATCGTTGATATTAGAAACCAATCTGAAAGTAAAATTGTAAAAAAAATAGAAGAAGCAGGTATTAAAATTTACTGGTCACATACAATTGTTGATACAGCTGGATATAAAAGATTAAATAGTATTTCAATAATGAAACTATCTAATGATGGTACTTCAGTTACTGGAAGTAAAATTTCTATTTCATGTGATTGCTTAGGAGTTGCTGGTGGTTGGACGCCTGCAGTGCATTTATACACACAATCGGGTAGTAAACTTAAGTTTGATGAAGAAAAACAGATTTTCTTACCAAATCAAAATACATCCGAACAAATAAGTGTGGGATCTTGTGGTGGAGATTTTAAAATTGATGAAATCATTAAAAATTTAAATCAAAAGCTTAAAGATAGTCTAAATATTAAAGAAACGGATTTAGATAAAATTAAAGTTGAAATTGATAAGGAAAATTCAAAAAGAAATATTTGGTTGCTACCTTCTGATAAACCTTTGGGTAAAACTAAACCATTTGTAGATTATCAAAACGATGCAACCGCTAAAGATATCAAATTGGCATTAAGAGAAGGTTTTAGATCTATCGAACATGTTAAGAGATACACAACTACTGGAATGGGAACTGATCAAGGTAAACTAGGAAATATGCATGCGTTGGGCATAATTGCAGATACAGCAGGCGTTAAAATGGGAGAATTAGGGACCACTACTTTTAGACCTCCTTACACACCATTAACATTTGGAACTATTGTAGGTCGAAATGTAGGAAAGTTTTTTGATATTTTTAGAAGAACACCAATTAATGATTGGCATGTTGAAAATAAAGCTGAATTTGAAAATGTCGGTCAATGGAAGAGAGCATGGTACTACCCTATTAACGGAGAAACTATGCATCAGGCAGTACAAAGAGAAAGTAAAGCTGCTAGAGAAAGTGCTGGTATATTAGATGCCTCTACTCTTGGTAAAATAGATATTCAAGGAAGTGATGCTTCAGAATTTTTAAATAGAGTTTATACAAATGCATGGTCAAAATTAGCTATAGGAAAATGTAGATATGGCCTAATGCTAAATGAGGATGGTATGGTTTATGATGATGGAGTTACAACAAGATTAGGTGAAAATCATTACCTTATGACCACAACAACTGGTGGTGCTGCTAATGTTTTAGGTAAACTTGAAGATTATCTTCAAACAGAATGGCCTGAGCTTGATGTGTATTTAACTTCTGTAACAGATCATTATGCTACGGCGAGTTTATGTGGACCTAATAGTAAAAAAATTATTAAAAAAATAATTCCCGATTTAGATTTATCAGATGAAAGCTTTCCTCACATGTCATTCAAAGAAGCGAAAATCGGCAATATTCAATGCAGAATAATGAGAATTAGTTTTACTGGAGAACACAGCTACGAAATAAATGTTCAAGCAAGCTATGGAAAAGATTTATGGGAAAAGTGTATAGAAGCAGGTAAAGAATTTAGCATTACACCTTATGGAACTGAAACAATGCACTTATTAAGAGCAGAAAAAGGTTTTATTATTGTTGGTCAAGATACTGACGGAACAATGACCCCTATTGATCTTCAAATGGATTGGATAGTAAGCAAGAAGAAATACGATTTCATAGGTAAAAGATCTCTTTATAGGTCTGATACAATGAAAGAAGATAGAAAACAATTGGTGGGATTATTAACAGAAGATCCAAATGTAATTTTAGAGGAAGGAGCACAAATCGTTTCTGAGTTAAATCAAAGTCCAGTAGAAATGCTTGGACATGTAACTTCAAGTTATTTCAGTCCCAACCTAAACAAATCAATCGCACTTGCAGTAGTTAGAGGTGGAAAAGACATGATGGGAAAACAACTTTTTGTTCCAATGGAAAATAAAAATATTAATGTCACTGTTGCAAATCCAGTGTTTTACGATGAGAAAAATGAGAGGTTAAATGCTTAATTATAATTCAGTTATTAAAAATGAAATTAATCAAGAAAGTGTTTCAGTAAAAGAAATCTCTCAAGTAATGAAAATTAATTTAAGAGGTAAAAGTAGAGAGTTTTTAACAAATATTGGTAAAAATCTTAATATGATCCTACCTACAGAGGCAAACACTTCAACAACTAGTGATAAATTAACAGCAATATGGCTTAGCCCAGATGAATGGATGATAATTTCTAACAAGCTTGTAAGTAAGGACACCAACAAATACGAGCTACATGAAATGTTATTTAATAGTATTTCAAAAACAAATTTAGGTGCTGTTACTGATGTAACAGATCAATTTGTTCAATTAGAACTTAAAGGCAAAAATATTTATGAAATTTTTTCAGCAGGATCTCCCTTTAATTTTAATGAATTTAAAGAAAAGAAAGGATCAACAACTCAGACAGTTTTAAATCATGTAGATGTGATTCTGCACCATAAAGATGAAAATATTGTAAATCTGTTTGTTAGAAGATCTTTTGCTGAACATCTTTGTTCTTGGATTGAAGACTGTGCTTCAAGATTATAAACTTATTTTTTTCTTCTAAACTCCCATGGCATTTCAAATTTACCTTGCCAAATACCTTTTTTTTCATTTTTAGCATTAATTTCGTTTAATATATATTTTTTTGAGTATTTTCTATAAGCTACTGCATAACCGTTTGAAACTAGCCAAGAATTCAGATTTAAATTTCTTTTATAGCACTCTCCAATTAATCTTTTATATCTGACAAATCATGCAAATTTAATTTATTATCTTTTTCAATATTTTTTAAGATTTCGAAATTTTTTTGAGCGAAATTTTTTGGATCTAACAAATATAAACCATAATATGCTTTTACATTTAATTTATTTTTTTTTATTAATTTAAGATAAATTTTTTTTGCATAATCAATTTTCCCAATTGATTGTTTTACAATCGCTAAATTTAAAAGTGCATTCGTAGAACTAGGATTTTTAATTAAAAATTTTTTATAGTAAGAAATGCTTTTATCAAATTGATTTAATTCAAAATAAATTAAACCCAAATAGAAAAAAATTCTAGGATCTGAGCAATTTTTTTTTTCTAGATAAAGAAAAATTTTCAAGGATTTATCGAATTTTTTTTCTTTTAAAAATCTCTGACCATCAATTAAATTCATCAAAATATAAACATATTGTTATTTTAAAAATAATTATTATCTTAATACATATGAAAAAAGAAGAATTACCAAAAACTATACCTATCTTTCCTTTAAGTAACTTTATAATTTTTCCAAAAACTACTGTACCTTTAAATATTTTTGAGCCCAGGTATATTGATATGATCAATGACAGCATGAAATCAAACAAATTAATCGGTATGATTCAGCCAAAAAAAACTAACAATGCAGAAGCTGTACCAAAATTACATGATGTTGGTTGCCTTGGAAAAATTACAAGTTTTAGAGAAACAGAGGACAATCGATTTTTAATTGAAATTAAAGGATTAATAAGATTTCAAAATATCAAAGAGATCAATACTGAAAATAAATATAGAACATTAGAAGTAGGATTTAGCAAATTTTACGATGATCTAAGTGGTAAAAAAGAAGATTTAAAATTTACCGACCTAAAATTAATTTTTAAAGATTTAAAAACTTTATTTGAAAGAAGAGGATTTATTATTAATTGGAGCGCATTAGAAAAACAAAGTCTCGATGAAACAATTAACGCTCTAGCTATGGCATCACCTTTTTCACTTGAAGAAAAACAAGTTTTATTAGAAGCTGAAAATTTAGATATAAGAAAAGATAAGATTTCTCAAATTTTAGAAACTTACACTTTTGATAATTTTGAAAATACAACGATTCAATAGACTAAAATGTAATCCCTCTGTCAGCAATTTCTGTAAGTAATTTATTCAATGATGGATTATTCCCAACAAATTTAACATATTTGCTTATTGAGTTATTATTAAGTTTTCTTTCAAAATTAAAAAATTCATAAATTAAATCTATTCCATTTGTAAAAATAAAATTTTTATGTCTAGTTTTTTTTTCAAATTCAGTATTAACTGAACTATCAATTGGTAATCCTAAATCAATTTTATTTTTTATAATTTCAATTAAAATTTTAATATCCCTAATTGTCATATTGAAGCCTTGTCCTGCTAGTGGATGAATTCTATGAAGTAAATCACCGAAAGCTAAAATATTATTATTATAATATGACCTTAATACAAAAGACTTCAATTCAAAATAGGCTGGGTTTTCAATTTTTTTAATTTTATATTTAAAATTATACTTACGAATTAAATTTATCAGATCTTGATTTTTAATTAAAGAACCACTTATTGAATATACAATTGAAGTTTCATTTTTTGAAATTGGTAAAAATGCTAGAGGACCAAATTTGGTAAATATTTGTGTTGCAATGTTATTTGGGATATTTTTATGTTTTATAATAGTAGTAAAAGCATAACTATTATACTTTTTTATGATTTTTTTATTAAAATATTTTTTTGTTAAAATACTTGAATAATCAGTATTTATTATAAGGTTATAATGTTTTAAATCTAAAAAGTTTTTTTTTAATTTAATTTTATTAAAGTAGTTATTTAATATTAAACTTTTATTTAATTTCTCATACAATTCAAAATTTTTAATGATTGAAAAAAGTTGGTCTTTATTATTTTGAAAATTTAATATTTTCTCATTTTTTAAATTATCAGTATAAATTTCAATTTTTTTTAGTTTCCAAATAATTTTTTCTATATTAATTATATTACTATTAAAATATTCAAAATTGCTTTTTGATATACCAAGTGTCCTGGATTTGTTGATTTTTTTGTTAGTATTTGAATAACATAGATCAACATAGATTTTTTCATTAACTAAAGCTTTTGCTAAAGTTAAGGCTGACAGACCGGATCCAAAAATACAAACTCTCATATTAATTTTAATTTTAACAACAAAAATTAGATGATACAAAGTGAATAAATTGATTCATAGAAATGGATATTAAAAAAACATCTAATTTAGTTATTAATTTTACATTAAGAAGACTTGCAGAAATATTAGGGATAATAGTGTCTTTAACAGGACTGTTCCTACTTGCGTCATTGTTAACCTATTCACCAGATGATCCTAATTTTATTTTTCCAGATAATGAAGAAATAAAAAATATTTTTGGATTTCAAGGAAGCTTTATTTCGGATTTATTTTTTCAATCTATAGGACTAATTTCTTATATATTTTCAATTACTTTAATTATAACTGGTATTAATATATCGGTTAAAAAAAATTTTTTCTTAATAATTGAAAATATTTTTTTTGCAATAATTTATACTATTCTAGGAACACTATTTCTTAGTCAATTTTATTCAGAAACTTTTACTTTCTACATAAATGGAAACGGTGGTTTTGTTGGTTTATACCTGAAACAAACATTTTTAAGTTCATTAATATTAATTAACAAAACTATATTTTATTATATTTTCATAGCTTTAATTGTGATTTTATTTTTAATTAGTATAAATTTTCAACCTTTAAATTTTTATAATGTAGTTGAAAAATTTATTAGATTTTTATTTAAAAAAAACGAAAAAGTTTATACAGACAAGAGTGAAATTATAAATGAATATATACCTCAGGAAGAAATAAGAGATCTTATCCAAGAAGATTTGCCATTTATTAAAGCAGAAAATAAAAAAGATAATAATGTAAAATTTAAATTACCAAACTTAGAATTACTAAAAAAACCAACAAAAAAAGATAAGGGAAATTTACAAAAAAACGAGGCAAGTGATCAGGAATTTTTAGAAAAAATTTTGTTAGATTTTGGTGTTAATGGTAAAATAAAAAAAATAAGTCACGGTCCAGTCGTTACTTTAAATGAATTTGAGCCAGCTGCAGGAGTTAAGGTATCAAAAATAATTAATCTGTCAGATGATATAGCAAGAAATACTAGTTCGGAGTCGGCAAGAATTTCTACAATACCTGGAAGTAGTACCATCGGCATTGAACTTCCTAATAATACAAGGGAGAATGTTTTTTTAAGCGAAATTTTGAATGACTCTGATTTTAAAAGAAAAGAAATTAAACTTCCAATTGCCTTAGGTAAAAGTATTTCAGGAGTTCCCATAGTAGGAGATTTATATTCTATGCCACATCTTTTAATTGCTGGTACAACAGGTTCTGGAAAATCAGTTTGTATTAATACAATAATTTTGTCTCTTCTATATAGACACACTCCTGACAAATGTAAATTTATTTTGATAGATCCTAAAATGCTAGAACTTTCTACTTATGAAGGAATACCTCACTTACTGTGCCCAGTTATAACGGAAGCAAAAAAAGCTGCATCTGTACTAGGTTGGGTTGTGAAGGAAATGGAAAGTAGATACAGATTAATGACTAAAGAAGGAGTAAGAAATATTGATGGTTATAACTCTAAACACAAATTACCTATGCCATACATAGTGGTTGTTGTTGATGAGATGTCTGATTTAATGCTTGTCGCAGGTAAGGAAATTGAGAATTATATCCAAAAGTTATCTCAAATGGCTAGGGCAGCGGGTATTCATATAATCATGGCCACACAAAGACCAAGCGTAGATGTTATTACAGGCACAATAAAAGCAAATTTTCCAACAAGGATCTCTTTTCAGGTTACCTCAAAAATTGATAGCAGAACAATTCTTGGAGAACAAGGAGCAGAACAATTATTAGGTAAAGGAGATATGCTATACATGTCATCGGCAAATCGAATCGTAAGGATTCACGCACCATTCGTATCTGAAGATGAGATTGAAAAAATAAATAATTCATTAAGATCACAAGCTGAACCAGATTACGTAGACGAAATATTAAATTTTGCGGATGAAAAAGAAATTGGAGAAAATCATAGTCAGGGTGAGAAAGATGAACTTTACAATCAAGCCATAGAAATAATTAGATCTGAAGGTAAAGCTTCAACATCCTTTTTACAAAGAAAACTCCAAATTGGATATAATAGAGCGGCTAGAATTATTGACATGATGGAAGCTGATGGAATAGTGAGCAAAGCTAATCACGTCGGTAAAAGAGATGTACTTTAATGTTAAAATATTTTTCTATATTTTTTTTATTAATTTCAACTTGTTATTCTAATGCTGAAATAAAAGATAAAATAATCCAAAATTTAAAAAATACTTATAACCTAGATTTTAAATTTGAGCAGAATATAAATGGAAAAATAGAAAATGGAAATTGTACAATTGAATATCCAAAAAAAATCTTTTGCAAATATGCCAGAAGTAATAATAAAATTTTAGTATCAAACGGAAGATCTTTAGTGATAAAAACAATCACTAGTTATTATAGATATCCACTTCACAAAACTCCTTTAAATTTAATTTTAGATAAAGATTACCTTATAACGCAAATTTATAGCCTAGAAGAAAGAATTGTAGACGGTAATTTGGTAAATTATACAATTAAACAAAAAAATCAGGAAATAAATGTTTTTTTTGACAATGAAACTTTTAACTTAATTGGTTGGCAAAATACTGATGCATATCAAAATTTTAATATTACCTTTCTATCATCAATCAGAAAAAATAGAGTGCTAGCAAAGAATTTATTTAACTTACCTTCTCAAAATTAAATTTTTAAGACCTCTGATTTGTAAATTTTCATACCTCTAGAAATATAGTTGTTTAATGCATTTCTGTGATCTAATGAACACGTATGAACCCAAACACGATTTATACTATTTTGGAATGATTTTTTAATTGCTTCAGATAATAAATATGAGCCTAATTTTTTATTTTGATATTCTTCTAAAATTCCAAAATATGCGATTTCTGTTTCATTATTTTCTGGATGAAAAATTAACTCAAAAAATCCAACTAAATCATCTTTATTTTTAAACACGTATGAATTAACATTTTTAGAGGAAACATAATTAATCCATTTTTCTTCTGACCAAGTTAATCTATCTATCCATTTATGTTTTTTACCAACATTCTTATAAAAAAATTTATTTAATTGAAAATTTATAGGTTCAATTAAACTCAAAGAATAATGTTCTGATGGTTTGTTTCCCTCATTTAGATCCTGAAGTGAGTTTATTTCTAGATAATTTCTTTTAACTTCTTCTGTCACTCAACCATTTTCCCAACTCTTTCACCTCCAAATAAATGAAAGTGTAAATGAGGTACCTCTTGACCACCATGATCACTTATGTTTGCCAAAGCTCTGTAACCTTTGCCAATTTCTGTTGAAATACCAAGCTTTTTAGCAACTATGTTAATACCTTTAATTAGTCCAACAATTTCTTCTGACCTGGCATTTAAACTAAAATCGTCTAAATCAATGTATTTTCCTTTAGGAATTACAAGGGCATGAATTTTTTTTTGTGGGCTAATGTCGTGAAATGACAAAACAAATTCATCCTCATAAATTTTGTTACAAGGTATCTCTCCACGCAGAATTTTTGCAAAAATATTATTATCGTCGTAACTCATTTTTTTCTTTTTTCTAGTTCTGACATCACATCCTCAATTTTTATATCATTAGATTCAAGATATATTAGCAAATGGTAGAAAACATCTGCAGCTTCATGAATTTTATTAGAGTTTTCCTCTACAGCCTCAATCAATTCATTAACCTCCTCTAAAACTTTCGCCTTGCTTAATGATTTGTCAGTAAGCAGCTTATTAGTGTACGAACCTTCCACAGGTGAAGATTTTCTTTCTCGTGCAAGTTTAATTAAATTTTCTAATGTATTAAACATATTAAATTCTAACAGGAATTCCTTTTGAATCCAAATATTCCTTAGCTTCTTTTACTGAATGTTTGCCGTAGTGAAATATTGATGCAGCTAATAAAGCGCTGGCATTTCCTAATTTAATTCCATCTACCAAATGATCTAAGTTTCCAACTCCACCAGATGCAATTATTGGAATATTTACCTTTGAAGATATCTTATACATTAGATCAATATCATAACCAACTTGAGTACCATCTCTATCCATAGAAGTAACTAGAAGCTCGCCTGCTCCACTATCTTCCATTTTTTTTGCAAATTCTATTGCATCGATGTCAGTATTATTTCTTCCACCATGGGTGAAAATTTCCCATTTGTCTCCACTTTTTTTAGCATCTATCGCTACCACAATACATTGTGACCCAAATTTTTTAGAACTTTCTACTACTACTTCTGGATTTTGAACTGCAGCAGTATTGATTGATACTTTATCTGCACCACAGTTCAGTAGTTTATTTATATCCTCAACACTTCTAACACCACCTCCAACTGTCAAAGGTACAAAACATTTCTTCGAGGTTTTCTCTACTACATCGTAAATAGTATCTCTATTTTCATTTGATGCAGTAATATCTAAAAAGCAAATTTCATCTGCTCCACCGTCTGAATAAATTTTTGCTTGTTCGACTGGATCGCCTGCATCCTGCAGATCAACAAAGTTAATTCCTTTTACAACACGTCCATTTTTGACGTCTAAACATGGTATAATTCTATTTTTAAGCATCTAATACCTTCACTAATTCATCCAATTTAATATCACCATCATAGATAGCTTTTCCGACTATAATACCCTCAATATTCTTATTATTTAGTTCCCTAGCTTTTTTAATATCATCAATTGATGAAACTCCCCCCGATATAATTACTGGACAATTGGATGTATTAGCGACCTTAGCAGTTTCTTCAAGATTGGGACCTTGCTTCATCCCATCTCTATTGATATCAGTGTAAATCAATCTACTTGCGCCAAAATCATTCACTTCTTTTAAATAATCCAAAGTTAATTGATTAGAATTTTCTTTCCAGCCAGAAACAGACAAATAACCATCTTTAGCATCCAAACCTAATGCAACTTTGTTTGGAAATTTTTCACAAGCTTCTTTTAAAAAATCTTTATCTTTTATAGCTGCACTTCCTAAAATTACTTTTTCAACACCAGCATCAACATACTTCTTTATACTTTCAAAGTTTCTTACTCCTCCACCAATTTCAATTTTAAAATCAAATTTAGTTACTATTTCTTGAATAATATCCAAATTAACTGTTTCTCCAGTTAAAGCTCCGTCTAAATCAACTATATGCAAATTTTTAAAATTATGATCTTTATATTTTCCTGCTTGTTCAACTGGAGACATTTCATACTCAGTTTTGTTTTCAAAATCTCCTTTAACTAATCTTACGCACTTTTTATCTTTAATATCTATTGCTGGAAAT
The DNA here is from genome assembly GCA_902635845.1 of uncultured Pelagibacteraceae bacterium. Taxonomy (GTDB): domain Bacteria; phylum Pseudomonadota; class Alphaproteobacteria; order Pelagibacterales; family Pelagibacteraceae; genus Pelagibacter. The sequence continues at coordinate 27,440 of CACPPK010000003.1, forward strand.
ATTTTCATTTTATAAATTTATAAAATTATCAATTATTTTAAGCCCAATTTTATCACTTTTCTCAGGGTGAAATTGAGTTCCAAAAATATTTTCCTTTTCAACAGAGCAAACAATATTCGATGAATAATCTGTTGTTGCAGAAATTACATTTTTATCTTCTGGAACAAATTCGTAGCTATGTACAAAATACATGTGGGATTTATTTTCAATATCTTTAAAAATTTTACTGTCTTTCGTTATATTAATTTCATTCCAACCAATATGAGGAAGTTTAAATTTTCCTTTTTGGTTATCTATTTTTGATACTTTACCCGATATCCAACCAAGCCCTTTGGTTTCTATTTCCTCATATCCGATATCTGCAAACATCTGTAATCCAACACAAATACCAAGCAACGGTTTTTTATTATTAATTGCAAATTCATTTAGTGTATCGACTAGACCATTAATATTGATTAATGCATCAACACAACTTTTAAACGAACCCTGCCCTGGTAAAACAACTTTGTCTGAAGATTTTATCCTTTTTAAATCTGATGTTACCTTGATATTCACTTTATCTTTGGCAACTTCTTTAAAAGAGTTTATTACCGAGCTTATATTGCCCGAATTATAATCAACAATTGTGACGTTCATTAAACTTATAATGATCCTTTAGTGGATGGAATGCTTTTCTTGTTTCTTGGATCCATCTCTAATGCAGCTCTTAATGATCTTGCTAATGCTTTATAACAAGACTCGATTATGTGGTGGCTATTATCACCATAAATATTTTCTACGTGCATAGTAATACCGGCAGATTGGGAGAAGGCTTGGAACCATTCTTTAAATAACTCAGTATCCATCTCTCCAAGTTTCTCAACTTTTAATTTTACTTTCCAAATCAAATAGGGTCTGTTTGAAATATCAATAGCTACTCTTGTTAATGTTTCGTCCATTGGAATAACTGTGTGCGCATATCTTTTTATTCCTACAAATTTTTTAGCAGCTTTCTTTAAGGCCTCACCTATTGCAATACCTGTGTCCTCTGTTGTGTGATGGAGATCAATATGAGTATCTCCTTTTGCTTTAACTTTTATATCGATTAAGGAATGCTTTGATAATTGCTCAAGCATATGATTCAGGAAACCTATGCCAGTGTCAATTTGGTACTTACCTTTACCATCAATATTTACTTCAACATTAATGCTGGTTTCTTTTGTTTTTCGAGATACTTTTCCTTTTCTAGCCATATATTTTTAATGGTATACATACATAATCCCACTATATCAATATCAGTCTGAACACTTGAAGTATCAAAAATAGTTACCATTTATTAGGTATGACAACAATTGTGCTAGTTAGAAAAAATAATGAGGTAGTGGTTGCGGGTGATGGACAAGTAAGTATGGGAAATACAGTTGTAAAAAGCACTGCTTCAAAAGTGAGAAAAATTGAAAAGAGAGATGTGGTGGCAGGATTTGCAGGTTCGACCGCAGATGCTTTAACTTTATTTGAAAGACTAGAAGGAAAACTTGAAAAACACGCAGGAAATTTATCAAGAGCAGCTGTTGAACTGGCTAAAGATTGGAGAACAGATAAATATTTAAGAAGATTAGAAGCTCTTATGGCTGTAGGAGACAAAAACAATAGCTATATTATTTCTGGAACAGGTGATGTATTAGAACCAGAAGGAGATGTTATTGGAATAGGGTCTGGTGGAAATTATGCACTAGCTGCTGGGAAAGTTTTGATGGAGGGTGCTATGTCTGCTGAAGAAGTTGCAAAAAAAGCTATCAAAGTAGCAGCTGAAATATGTGTTTTTACAAATGATAATGTTAAAATTGAGAAAATTTAATGGATAAATCAAACGTAACGCAGCTTCATCCCAAAGATAAAAATCAAAAAGAAGAAACTTCTTTAGTAAGTTCTTTATCTCCAAGAGAGATTGTATCCGAGTTAGATAGATTTGTTGTTGGACAAAATAAAGCAAAAAGAGCCGTTGCTGTTGCTTTAAGAAATAGATGGAGAAGGCAAGCTCTTAAAGGCGAAATGAAAAATGAGGTTTTACCAAAAAATATTTTAATGATCGGACCGACAGGAGTAGGAAAAACCGAGATATCTAGAAGATTATCAAAATTAGCAGAGGCTCCTTTTGTAAAAGTCGAAGCTACAAGATTTACTGAGGTTGGTTACGTTGGAAGAGATGTTGAACAAATCGTAAGAGATTTAATTGAAATAGCCATCTCAATGGAAAAAGTAAAAAAAAGAAAAGAAGTTTTTGCTCAAGCACAAAAAGCAGCGGAGGAAAAAGTTTTAGATGCTTTAGTTGGAAAAAAAGCAAGTTTAGCAACAAGAGAAAGTTTTAGAAAAAGATTAAGAAACGGTGATTTGGATGATAATGAGATCGAAATAGCTGTGAGTGACACAGGTTCTGGTGGTGCCTCTTTTGAAATTCCTGGTATGCCTGGTGCAAATGTTGGAATGATTAACATTGGTGAAATGATTGGAAAATCGATGGGCAATAAGGAAAAAAAGAAAAAAATGACAGTAAAAGAATCTCATGAAATTTTAATTAATGATGAGTCAGATAAATTAATAGAACAAGATAAAATTATCAAAGCTGCTAAACTTTCAACTGAAAATAATGGAATAGTATTCTTGGATGAAATTGATAAAATTTCAGCAAGAACTGATAGAGTTGGCGGTGATGTATCAAGAGAAGGTGTTCAAAGAGATTTATTACCTTTAATTGAGGGAACGACAGTTAATACAAAACATGGTCCAATTAAAACAGATCACATTTTATTTATTGCTTCTGGAGCGTTTCAGCTTGCTAAACCATCTGATTTACTTCCTGAATTACAAGGAAGATTGCCAATCAGAGTAGAACTTGAGGCTTTAACTAGTGAAGATTTTAAGAGAATTTTAAGAGAACCTGATTTTAGTTTAATTAAACAGTATGTGGCGTTATTAAAAACTGAAAATGTTGATTTAGAGTTTTCAGATGATGGTATAGATGCTATCGCCAATATAGCTTCAGAGGTAAATGCTACAGTTGAAAATATTGGAGCAAGACGATTACATACAATAATTGAAAAAATATTAGACGAGATAAGTTTTACAGCAACAGATAGATCTGGAGAAAAAATTATAATTAATAAGGAATATATTAATAATAATTTAGATAATTTAGTTAAGGATACAGATTTGTCTAAATTTATCCTTTGACAAATTATATATAACTAAGCTCCTTTAGCTCGTTTTTAAATTCTCTTTCTATTTTATCTTTAAAATTTTTTGCAAGCTGATCTGGCTTATTTTCCTTTGGACCATATTTAAAAAAAGTAATATTGTTTCCCTCTTTATCTTTTACCGCTTCAGGAAATCCCTGCTCTGTTTCTAGTTTTTGCATCTCGTTAAAAGTCGTACTGTTTAATGTATTTTTTAATTTTAAATTATCTATCTTGAAATCTAATTTTCCCAAAGTGTGGATGAAACTTAGAATTTTGATTAAATTCTTTTCTGGGTCGGAAACTAAATCCTCATACTTAATTAAAAAATATTTTTTTAATTTTTTAAATTCTTTCCAACTATTATAATTTGAAGCCCATGAGCCCATATGAGTTATACGCCTTTCATCATTATTTTTTGAATGTATCGTTGCTTCTGTAAGTGTACTAAAATTCAACATTTTGTCTAAGGTGTCCTCTAAAGACAATTGATGATGATTTGCAAAAGATTTTATAATTGTTCTTGGATCTCTAACAACATAAATTACTCCCAAGCTATTACTTAAATCTGTAAATTTGTACCCATTAATATCGTGAAAACCAGAGTGAGTTTTCATAAATCTAATTTTATTCTTGTTTTCTAAATTTATCTTATTCTGTACATTCATATAATTTTTGACAAGCTCTAAATCATTTGAGGTATCAACACCAAACTTTTTAAATAAACTAACTGATGGAAATTGTTTTATTTGCTTTAAAGAGCTCAGCTGAAAATTACCATCTTCAGTAAACAAATAAGATGATAGCAAGGATCTTAGATATGTATTACCACTTTTTGGATAAGATGCTAACCAAATGATCATTAAAGTTTATTATCATAATTTTTTTTTAAAAAAATATAAAAAGCACCCCCTCCTCCATCTTCTAATTTAGCATCTTTAATTTCATTAATAAGATTCATCAAGTTCCTATTATTAGAAATAAATTCTGGAACAGAATATTTTAAAATACCAAGTTCTTTTGATACGTAAGGATCTTTCTCATTATCAGAATGAAGCCCTTTCCCGGTTACAACAATTATTTTGCTGATATTATCTATATATGACTTTTTTATAAATTTCTCTATAATTTTGTTGGCTTCATCCAAAGAGTAACCATGGAGATCTATTGATCTTGTTTTAATAATTTTTTTTTTACTATTTTGTAAATCTTTATTGGGAAGCTTTTCACCTTTATTTATAAAGTTTAACCAATCTTTTTTATCTTTATCTGAAATATCGTTACTCAATTATGTTAAAATATTAACAAGCTGCCAATTAGGATTTGAAGATGTAGTATCTCTTGAAAAAACCCAGGTATCATAAATTTTTTTAATTTTCTCTGGGTCTCCTGAAATTATTTTTTTTTCTTTATCTTTTATACAAGTTATTACTTCAGCTATAAAATCAACTGTAACATTCAATATTTTACCTATTTTTTTATGTTCTTTTATAGTTGCAGAATTTATTCCTATAAAAGTTATTTCTGCGTAATGACCTCTTCCACTTCGTTCTTTTAGAGCATCATTAAATTGATCATATATTTTTGAATTTAAAAGTGGCTTGCTTTCAACTATTTTATTATCATTATCACTAAAATCAGTAATTATTGTTTCATAAGCAATTTTTGCTCCTTTTAGGAATTCTTTTTGAGCATCATCATCAAAGTTATCGTTAACTTTTTTTGGCTGATCTAAATTTTTTATATTTTTTAAAACTTCTTTAATCTGTGGATTAGCTTTACCCTCGAAGCCAGTTCTTTTGCCTAGAATACCTCTTAGTCTCAAAAAGATAAACCCGGCTATCATTGCCAACAAAATAATATCGATATATTCAAAGCTATAATTCATATCATTATAGTAATTACTCTGTTGATTAATTTCAACCAGCAATTTAGATTAGGGTCAAATGAACTCAATTTTATTTTTTATAATCTTCATACCGATTGTTGAAATATATCTTTTGATTAAAATTGGATCTCAAATTGGTGCAATTACTACAATTTTGTTAATATTTACAACTGCTATTGTTGGGATTTACTACGCTAAATATGAAGGTCTTAATACTTTAAAATCTGGAATTTTTCAATTAAGCAAAAATGAGGCTCCTGCATATGAAATAATTTCTGGAGCTGCAATTGCATTTGCCGCTCTGCTTTTAATAATACCAGGATTTTTGACGGATTTAGTAGGTTTTTTAATGATCTTTCCACCAAGTAGAAAATTTTTATTTAACAAATTGTCTAAAAGATTTGACCATAAAAAAAAGAAAAATGATTATATAGATGGTGATTTTGAAGATATACAAGATGACGATGACAGAAAAATATAAAATTTTAGGTAAATTTATAAAAGATTTGTCTAGTGAGACACCTGATGTTGAAACATACTTATATGTACGAGATAGAATTGGGAAATATCAACTTGATATCGATATTAATTCAAGAGCTTTAAAAAATAAAATGGTAGAAATTAATACTATTTTTAAATTTTTAGATAAAGATAATAGTGAAAAAAAAGCTCATTTTGAAATTGTACACACAACTGTTGTTAAAATTGATGATGACGTAAAAGAAAAAAAGGAAATGGAAAAAATTATATTGGTTGATGTACAAACAAAGATTTATCCTGATCTAGAAAAATCTTTACTGAATCTCCTTCATAACTCGGGTTATGTGGGAATAAACTTTGATAAAAAAGTTGACTTCGAGGATTTATATAAAAAAAAATTTAATTAAAAAAATTTTTTTTTAAGTTTTGGTTTAAATATTGTTTGTGTTTGACAATTTCACTCTCAGTTGCCTTAACTACTTTTTTAAAATATTTAATTTTAGAGTTCTCAATATTTTTATTTGCTATCTTTATATCTTGAAAATTAAGTGTGGGCTCCGTTTGATCTATTAAGTTAATATAAACTTTTGCCAACAAATCACAATCGACCAAGGCTGTATGCTGAATTCTTTTAGAATTATCAATTCTGAAACGTTTACAAAGACCATCCAAACTTACAGATGAACCAGGAAATTTATTTCTAGCTAAGACCAAAGTGTCTACAATTGGATTGGATAATTTATCAATACCCAATAGCATTAACTCATTGTTTAGATGAGCTAGGTCAAATTCAGCATTGTGAATAATTAATTTTTTATCTTTAATAAAATTTAAAAATTCTTCGCTTACTTGATTGAATTTTTTTTGTTCAGATAGAAATTCATCTGTATATCCATGAACTTTAAAGGCCTGCTCTGATACTTTTCTTTCCGGGTTTAAATAACAGTGAAATTTGTTTTTTGTTGGTATTAGATTTTCTAACTCTATACAGCCTATTTCAACGATCCTATGGCCTTCTTGAACTGAAATTCCTGTGGTTTCAGTATCTAATACAACTTCTTTCATTTATAAAATTTCTTTTAATATTTTATTTATACTACTTTTTAAAGGTTTTTTCTTAAAATTATTTTTAATAATAAAATGTGATTTTCTTTTTTTATAAGGAGAAGAAAATTGAATTTTCTTAAACTTATTTATAAGTTTTCGATTAAAATTTGGTCTTTTTTTCAACCTTTTTTCTATATCAAGATTTTTTGAATCTACAAAAACCAATATATCGTTTTTGTTGTTAATTTTATTTTCTAACAATAAAGGAATATCTAGTATTAATATCTTTTTATTTCTATTTTTTTTTAAAAACAATTTTAATGCTTTTCTAATTTCAAAATGAACTATTGAGATTATTTTTTTTAAATTAACTTTATTACTTAATATTGCTTTTGTAATTTCTTTTTTATCAATTGGAAAAGAAAAAATATAATTAGGTAATTTCTTCTTTAATTTTTTAAAAGTTTTTTTATCTTTTTTATAAAGTTTTGATACCTCATAATCTGCATTAAAAACTGGATACCCAAAGTTGTTTGCAACATAACTTTTTCCTGAACCTATATCTCCTAAAATTCCTATTCTAATCATTATTTAAAATTTCAAGAATCTCATTATTAATTTGTGGTGTTATTCCATGCCACAATTTGAATGCTTCTAGAGCCTGATAAACAAACATTAGCTTACCATTCTCTGTTTTATTTCCAAATTTTTTTCCCTCTTTTAAAAAATTGGTTTCTGCAGGATTATAAATTACATCATAAAATAGTTTATTGCTTCCACTTTTTGAAAAATCTAAATTAATAGTTTCTTTATCTAGTCCCAAACTGGTGGCATTGATAATGACATCAAAATCTATTATTTCACCCCAATCCAATATCTTTAAATTATTAAATCGTAACTTCAAATCTTCCGCTTTTTTTTTAGTTCTATTACTAACAACTATTTGTGAAACAAACATTTTTTTTAAAGCAAAAATTATTGAAGGAACCACGCCGCCCGCACCTAAAATAATAACTTTTTTATCTTGAATGTTAAAATTTAATTTTTTAATAGCCTCTGTAAAACCAACTATGTCAGTGTTATGTCCAACCAACTTGTCATTGCTAAAAATTATTGTATTAACAGATTGTGTTTGTTCTGCTTCTGGGCTTAATTTGTCTAAATAAGGAATTACGGCTTTTTTAAATGGAACAGTAACATTAATACCATTTATTTTTTTTTCTTTAACTTTAGAAATTACAGATTGTAAATCTTTCTCATCAATTTTTTTTTTATCATATTTGGCATTAATATTATTCTCGTTAAACCAATAATTATGAAGTTTTGGCGACAAAGAATGATCAATAGGATTTCCAATTACAAAATATTTTTTCATCACAGTGAGTTTATATATTCCTTAATTTTTTTTACGGGTAGGCCCATAATTGTATCTTCGTCTCCCTCTATGCTTGTGAACAGATTTCTGCCCTCACCCTCTATTTGATAAACATTGTATGCATAAAGAGTTGTATCAGGTATTTTAGATAAGTAATTTTTAAGCTCATCATCAGATAAATTTTTCATTGAAAGTTTGGCTTTATCAGTATGGTTCCAGATCATCGATCCGTTTTTTGATACGCAAACAGAACTTATTAAAAAATGAGATTTACCATTAAGTTTCTTTAATATTTTCATCGCCTCTCCTCGAGTTTCTGGCTTAGATATTAATTCACCGTTCAAATCTATCACGCTGTCTGCTCCTAAAACGATTTCATCAGTTTTTTTCATGCTTACTTTGTTTGCCTTTAATTCAGCTAGATTTTTTGAAATTAACTCTGGACTTGCTTTCTCTTTTAATAAACTTAATTTAACAATATCCTCATCTACATTCGATGGTTCAACAACATTTTTAATGTTATTTTTATCTAAAATTTCTTTTCGTACTTTACTCTTTGATGCAAGAATTATTTTACTTGGCATTGTTTAAATATATTTCGTGAATTTTGATAATCGATGCTGCGGTTTCCTCAACAGATTTTCTTGTAACATCTATTAGGGGCCATTTATATTTTTGAAAAGTTTTTTTTGCATCTAAAACTTCTTTTTTTATGTTTTCTAGATCTGTATATTTTATGTTTTCTGTTTCTCTTAATGAATTCATTCTATTTTTTCTTAAATCAGCCAGCCTTTCAGGTTCTGTGCTTAATCCGACAACACAGGAAAGCTTGGGATTTTGCTTTAATTTCTCTGGTAATGAATTTTCATTTACCAGGGGTATATTTGATGTTTTAAATCCTTTGTTTGCAAGATATATGGATGTCGGCGTTTTACTTGTTCTGCTTACTCCAACTAGAATAATATCTGATTTGTCTATTTCGTTAATTAAGTTTCCATCGTCGTGGTTCATTGTGAATTGAATTGCTTCTATCCTGTCATAATACTCCTCATTTAAAATATGTTGGCCGCTTGGTTCGTGGGTTGCTTTTTGATTAAGAATTTTTGAGAAATTTAGAATTAAATTTCCCAATACACCGAAACATGGAATTTTTTTGTCTTCACTCACATTTGCTAAATACTTAGCTAAGTTATTATCAACAATGGTATATAAAATTATTGCGTTTGTATTTTTTTCTGCGTCTTCTAAAATTTTTAAAATTTGATTTTCTGTCCTGGTAAAAGAATATGAATGAATTTTATATTCTATATTTATAAATTGAGCTTTTAGAGCCAAAAATATTCTATCTAAAGTCTCGCCCGTTGAATCTGAAATCAAGTATATTTGATATGTATTATTCATGAATAAAATGTTAATAAATATGTATTATTTTAATTAAATTTAACAATTTAAAATTTCTTAAAATAAGCTTGTAAAACCTAGTATTTATTAACAATAATAATAAATAGGTCAAAACAATCCACAAAAAATGAAATAATTAAAAAAGCTTCATTTTTCACAATTTTAGTTGCTTAAGATGTTAGTAAATTGTGAATATAATGTTCATAAAAATTAATCACCTTTATTCACAGGATATATTAATACTACAATAATTTATAAAGTTTTTATATGAAACCTTTAGACAAAGTAATTATTAACAAAGATACCTCATTTAATCCTATATGGATTATGAGGCAAGCAGGAAGATATCTTCCAGAATTTAGAGAAATTAGAAAAGAAAACCCTAATTTTATTAATTTATGTTTAAATGATGAGCTATCATCAAAGATAACTTTACAACCTTTAAAGAGATTTGATCTAGATGCTGCAATAATATTTTCAGATATCTTGATGCTTCCTTATGGATTGGGTCAAAAAGTAGAGTTTGAGAAAAATTTTGGACCAAAGTTAGGAGAAATAAATCTAAATAAAATAGCCAAGATTGATGAAATTGACTTTGTGGAAAAAATACATCGTGTATATAAGGCAATAAAAAAAGTTAGCTCAGACCCCATTTTAAATAATAAAAATACTATAGGTTTTGTTGGTGCTCCATGGACATTATTAGTTTATATGATTAATCTACAATCGCCTAAAAAAAATTTAAAAAAGGATTTTTTTAAGGATGAATTTTTAATAAATAGAATTTTATTAATCATTGAAAAATTTTTAAAAGTACATATCAAAAACCAGGTTGATAATGGTGCGAACATAATCCAAATATTTGATAGTTGGGCAGGCTTATTAGATGAAAAAGATTTACCAAATTATGTTTATTCGCCAACTCTAAATTTAGTTGATTTTGTAAAATCTTTAAATGTACCAGTAATATGTTTCCCTAGAGAAATAAAAAATTATAAAGAATTTTGTGAAATTATTAAACCTGATGTTGTTAGTGTTGATTATAATGTTGACCCAAAAAAAATACTTAGGGATATTAAAATACCTATTCAAGGTGGGTTAGACCCTAAAATTTTATTAACAGACAAAGAAACTTTAAAAAAAGAAGCTTCTAAATATTTGGAAATCTTTAAAGATCATCCGTATATATTTAATCTTGGACATGGTATTTTACCTGAGACTAATCCAGAAATGGTAGAAAACTTAATCAAAATTGTAAAAGATTTTAAATGATTGAAAAAAATCATCCTCCTGTAAAATTTGGTAAAACCGGCATTCTGGTGATTAATCTAGGAACACCCGACTCTACTAGTTGGCTCGATATAAGAAAATATTTAAGAGAGTTTCTTTCCGATAGAAGGGTTATCGAAGTAAACCCTGTGATTTGGCAAATAATTTTAAATGTTTTTATTTTAAATTTTAGGCCTTCCAAAACAGCGAAAGCTTATAAGGAAATATGGATTAAAGATAAAAATATGTCTCCACTTCTATATTATACAAAAAAACAAAGTGAAAAAATTTCAAACTTAATTTCTAAAGAAAATATCATTGTAGATTTTGCAATGAGATATGGAAATCCTAGTATTAAAAGCAAGATTCAAAAATTACATGAAATGGGATGTGAAAATTTAGTCATACTTCCTCTTTATCCACAGTATGCTGCTGCCACAACAGCAACAGTCTGTGATGAAGTTTATAGAATTTTGATGAAAATGAGATGGCAACCCTCTTTAAAAATAATACCACATTACGAGTCTGATCCTCTTTATATTGATGCACTCGTTAATTCCATTAATAAAAAACTTAACGAAATAAATTGGAGGCCAGATTTAATTATAGCCTCTTATCATGGCATACCAAAAAAATATTTTGATAAAGGTGATCCTTACCATTGTTATTGTCATAAAACGACAAGACTTGTTTCGGAAAAATTTAGTTCAATTAAAATTAAAACTACATTTCAATCAAGATTTGGTCCACAAGAATGGCTTCAACCATATACTGACAAGACTCTAGAAAACTTGCCCAAAGAAGGAGTCAAAAATGTTCTTACAATTTGTCCGGGGTTTTCATCTGACTGCGTCGAGACTTTGGAGGAAATTTTAATTCAGGGTAAAGAGAGTTTTATTAGTGCCGGAGGTGAAAATTTTGATATGGTTCCTTGTTTAAATGATAATGATGACCATATCATTTTATTAAAATCTTTAATTGAAAGAAATATTTGATGCATGAATTCATATTTATTATTTAAATCTTTGCATTTGATTGCAGTTATTTCTTGGATGGCTGGTCTTTTGTATCTTCCTAGAATTTTTGTTTACCACGTTGAAAATAAAGACAAAAAAGAAGCAACAGATATTTTTGAAGTTATGGAAAGAAGGTTATTTTACTACATTATGCGTCCTGCAATGATTTTTACTTGGGTTTTTGGATTAGTATTAATTTATCTCAATGGAATAGATATTTTTTCTCAATTATGGTTTCAGATAAAAATTGTCCTAATAATTTTGTTATCAGCTTACAATGATTATCTGGGAAAATGCCTTGTTGCTCTAAAAAATTCTTCAAACACAAGATCTTCAAAATTCTTTAGAATTATTAACGAAATACCCACGGTTGTCTTAATTATTGTTGTATTTTTAGCTATTTTTAAGCCAATCTAGGGTTGAAATAACAACGGTAGTATATATATTAATAGCATCTGATAAGTCCTTATCTAAAAAAAAATCATGAATATTCAAGAATTAAAATTAAAATCATCTGAACAGCTTATTACTCAAGCCGAAGAGCTTGGTATTGAAAATGCCAGCACACTAAGGAAACAGGAAATACTTTTTGCAATTCTTAAAAAGGTTGCCGAAAAAGAAGAAATTACTGGTGTAGGTGTTTTGCAGTTATTACAAGATGGTTTTGGTTTTTTAAGAGCAATGGAGTCAAATTATCTTCCGGGTCCAGATGATATATATGTGAGCCCAAGTCAAATTAGAAAATTTGGCTTAAGAACCGGAGATACTGTTGAGGGACCAGTTAGAGCCCCCAAAGAAGGAGAAAGATATTTTGCGTTATTACAAGTTAGTAAGATCAATTTTGAGGAACCAGAAAAAGCAAGACATAAAATCGCATTTGATAACTTAACTCCTTTATATCCAGACAAACAGTTGGTGATGGAAGTTGAAACTACAAAAGTTGAAAAAAAACAAGATTTAACACCAAGACTTATTGATCTTGTTAGTCCAATTGGAAAGGGACAAAGATCTATAATCATTTCTCCACCTAAAGCTGGTAAGACAATGATTTTGCAAAGTATTGCAAATTCAATAGCAAAAAATTATCCAGAATGTTATCTTATAGTATTGTTGATTGACGAACGTCCAGAAGAAGTAACAGACATGCAAAGAACTGTAAAAGGAGAAGTAATTAGCTCTACTTTTGATGAACCAGCTCAAAGGCACGTAGCAGTAGCTGAAATGGTTATTGAAAAAGCCAAAAGATTAACTGAACACAAAAAAGACGTTATAATACTATTAGACTCTATAACAAGATTAGGAAGAGCATATAATGCAGTTATTCCGAGTTCAGGTAAAGTTCTTACAGGAGGTGTCGATGCAAATGCACTCCAGAGACCCAAAAGATTTTTTGGTGCAGCAAGAAACATTGAAGAAGGCGGTTCATTAACAATTATTTCTACAGCATTAATTGACACAGGAAGCAGAATGGATGAGGTCATTTTTGAAGAATTTAAAGGAACAGGTAATAGTGAAACAATATTAGATAGAAAAATTGCAGATAAAAGAATATTCCCAGCAATCGATATAACTAAATCAGGAACAAGAAGAGAAGAATTGTTATTTGATAAAAATGATTTACAAAAAATGAATGTGCTTAGACGGATTATTGCCCCAATGGGAACAATGGATGCAATCGAATTTATAAATTCTAAATTAAAAGATACCAAAAATAATGCTGAGTTCTTTAATTCAATGAATAAACCAGCCTAAAATTTTTTTAATTATAATTTAGAGTTTTACAGAGACATAAATTTGAAGATATAATCTTTGAATGACAATTTATGCTTTATCAAGTGGTCCAGGTATTTCCGGTGTAGCAGTTATAAGAATTTCGGGTCAAGAAACCTCAAAAGTAATCAAACTTTTAACAGGAAAAGATATCCCAAAACCCCGGGTAGCAACTCTTCGAAAAATCAATAAAATCAATACTTCTGAGCTAATTGATGAGGGGTTAATACTTTGGTTTCCTGGGCCCGAGAGCTACACAGGTGAAGATATGGCCGAAATCCAAGTCCATGGTAGCAAAGCTGTTGTGGATGCCCTGCACTCCTCCCTTTCCGACATAAAAAATTGTAGATTGGCTGAACCAGGTGAATTTACAAAATTAGCATTTCAAAATGGAAAAATAAATTTACTTAAAGCTGAAAGTATTGCTGATTTGATTTCATCAGAAACAGAAATTCAAAGACAACAAGCAATCAAAATCATGAATGGAAAATCATCTGAACAATTTAATTTTCTTAGAGAAAAACTTTTAAAAATTTTATCGCATGTTGAGGCGAAAATTGATTTTCCAGAGGAAGATCTGCCTAATAATATTTTAGATGAAATTAAAATAAGTTCAGATGAAGTAATAAATAAAATTAAAAAAATATTAAATGATCAAAAAGTTGGAGAAAGAATAAGAGAAGGTTTTAAAATTGCTATTCTAGGTCCTACTAATGCTGGAAAATCTAGCCTAATGAATCATTTATCCAATCGAGATGTAGCAATTGTTTCCGAAATTGCTGGCACAACTAGAGACGTAATAGAAACACATCTCAATATAGATGGTTATCCAGTAATAATATCTGATACAGCTGGAATAAGAGATTCAAAAGACGAGATAGAAAAGAAAGGTATTAAATTATCCCTAAATAGAGCAGAAGAAGCAGATTTAAAGCTTGTTGTGGTTGATGCAAAAAGCCCTGATTTTACTGCTGTTTTGAAGGGTTTATTAGATGAAAATGCTATATTAGTTATAAATAAGTCTGATCTTTTAAAAAAAGATATTGATCCAGAAATAAAAAAAACAAATCACGTTTTAATTTCAATTAAAGAAAATAAGAACATCGAAGAATTAATTTTAAAAATAAAAAATAATTTAAAAAATAAATTTATTTCAAGTGATGATATTTTAATTACCAGAGAAAGACACAGACAACATTTACAACAGTGTTTAGATCATTTAAAAAATTTTAATGAAAAAAAACAAATAGAAGATTTCGATAAAGCAGCAGAAGATCTAAGATTAGCCACTAGACATTTAGGCATGATCGTTGGTAAAGTCGATGTTGAGGAGATATTAGGTAGTATTTTCAACGATTTTTGTATCGGTAAATAATACTTCATTTTGCTGATTTTTTTGCGTTTTTTTACCTAAATACGTTGATAATATTGGCTTATTTACAAAAAAATAAGCTCATCTTGTAAAATATATAATCACCTATAAATTCGGGATATGAAAAATGATTTGTCTTTTGATGTAGTAGTAATAGGTGGTGGGCATGCAGGTTGTGAAGCAGCAGCAGCATCGGCTCGTCTAGGAGTAAACACTGCTCTATTTACTCACAAAATAGAGACTATTGGAGAGATGTCATGTAATCCTGCAATAGGTGGTTTGGGCAAAGGTCATTTGGTTAGAGAAATAGATGCCCTTGATGGTGTTATGGGAGATGTAGCTGACAAATCAGGTATACAATTTAGATTATTAAATAGAAGTAGAGGGCCAGCTGTCAGAGGGCCAAGAACTCAATCAGATAGATCGTTATATCGTAAATATATGCAACAAAAACTGTTAAACTACTGTAATTTAAGCGTTTTTTCAGATCCTGTAATAAAGTTTATTTTTGATAAAAATTCAATAAGTGGGTTTGTAACTAAAGAAGGTAAGAAAGTTCTATCGAATAAGATAATACTCACAACAGGCACTTTTTTAAATGGTTTGATACATATAGGTGATGAAAGAACTCCTGCAGGCAGATACGACGAGAAACCTTCAACAGGTTTGAGTGAACAATTAGCTAAATATGATTTTAAAATTGGAAGATTAAAAACTGGAACACCACCAAGATTAGATGCTAGGACAATTAATTTTGATAACTTAGAAGAACAGTTTGCTGATGAAGATCCTTATTTTTTTTCTTTCTTAACAAAAAAAAATTTAAACAAACAAGTGTCATGTAGAATGACGTATACAAATGAGAAGGTTCATAAAATTATAGAAAAGAATTTATCTAAGAGTGCTATGTACTCAGGTAGTATAAAAGGAGTAGGTCCAAGATATTGTCCATCTATAGAAGATAAGATAGTAAAATTTGCAGATAAAGTTCGTCACCAGATATTTTTAGAACCAGAAGGCCTAAATGATTACACAATTTATCCAAATGGTATCTCTACATCACTACCATCAGTTGTACAACAAGAAATATGTAATAATATCAGTGGTTTAGAGAGTGTTTCAATATTAAGACCAGGATATGCAATAGAATATGACTATGTAGATCCACGTGAACTATTCTTAACCCTTGAAACCAAGAAGATAAGCAATCTTTATCTTGCTGGTCAGATTAATGGAACTACAGGATACGAAGAAGCTGCTGCACAAGGTCTTATAGCTGGAATAAATGCTGCTTTGTCAGTTAAAAAATTAGAGCCATTTATTCTTGATAGGTCTGATGCCTATATAGGAGTAATGATTGATGATTTAGTTACTAAAGGAGTAGCAGAACCATACCGTATGTTTACATCAAGAGCAGAATATCGATTAAGCTTGAGATCCGATAATGCTGATCAGAGACTAACAGCCAAGGGAATAGAGATTGGTTTAATAGGTGATGAAAGAAAAACGATATATTTGAGTAAATTTAAACAAATTACTCAAATTAGCACAAAAATGATGAAATCTAAGATTTCACCATCTAAAGCAGATAAATTCGGAATTAAAATAGCCAAAGATGGAATATTGAGATCATCTGACGAAGTATTAACTCAAAAAGGGGTAAATATGAGCAAAATTAGAGAGATATGGCCTGATATACCTTTTTTTAGTAAAGAAATTGACGAGCAAGTAGAGATTAATTCGCATTATAGAGGATATTTAAAGAAGCAAAAAGCTGATATTTTGGCATTTAAGAGAGATGAAAACCTAATTATTCCTGATAAAATTAATTATGATGGACTATCAGGTTTATCCAATGAGGTAAAAGCCAAATTTAAGCAAATTAAACCAAAAACTATGGGCCAAGCTCTAAGAATCGATGGAATAACTCCTGCAGCTGTATATATTTTGTTGTCACACGTCAAAAGAAAGTCTATTAAGCATATAGCTTAATGGATCAAGAAATTTTAAATTCTTACTCTAGAATCAACCACTTAAATGTTTCACGTGAAACATTTTTGGACTTTGAAAACTATATATCCTTGATTCTCGAAAAAAATAAAAAAATCAACATAATTAGCCAAAATACAGTGTCAAAAAAGACTATAATTGAGCGTCATATTATAGATTCTGCACAAATTATTGATTTTGTTGATTTAAATAGTAATACAACTACAGATATAGGTTCAGGAGGTGGTTTTCCAGGTATTATTGTGGCAATCATACTAAAAAATATGAAAAATAACATGTATGTTCATTTATATGAAAAAAGCTACCATAAAAGCCATTTTTTAAAGGAAGTGTCAGAAAAATTAAAATTAAAGACAAAAGTTTTTCAAAAAAATATTTTTGAAATAAAAAATTTAGAAACAGGTACAATAATGTCTAGAGCATTTAAACCAATGCCGGTAGTTTTAGATTTAGTATATGAAAATTTTTCAAAATATAAAAATTTAATTTTCTTTATGGGAAAAAATGGAAAAAAAGTTTTTGAAAGTTCCAAAAAAAATTGGGAGCTGGAATTTATAGAAAAGAAAAGTTTAACAAGTGAAGACTCTTTTTTAATAAATATTAAAAAAATTAAAAAAAAAAATTAAAAAGATTATAAAAAAAATTAAATGCAAATAATTTCAGTTATAAATCAAAAGGGTGGGGTCGGAAAAACTACCACGGTGATAAATCTTGCTGCTGGTTTATCTCAGATAGATAAAAAAATTTTAGTAATTGACCTAGATCCGCAAGGCAACGCTACCACAGGTCTGGGATTAACTAATATGGGTAGCTCAAGTGACACAATCTATGGAGTATTGAATGGAACTAGAGAAATCAGTGGAGTTATCAAAAAAACACAGTTCAAAAATTTAGATATTATCACATCCAACGTAGATTTATCAGGTTTAGAAGTAGAGACTGCTGATGACAGTAACAGAGCTTTTATACTAAAGACTAAATTAGCCGCGTATTTAAATGATTCTAGAGGGCTATATGATTATATCTTGATTGATTGTCCGCCTTCATTGAGCTTGTTGACAATAATGGCACTTGTAAGCTCAAACTCATTATTGGTACCACTCCAAACTGAATTTTTTGCTTTAGAGGGATTAACGCAGCTAATGACAACAATCGAAAGGATAAAAGTACGTTTAAATCCTGATTTGAAAATTAGGGGTATACTTCTAACCATGTATGACAAAAGAAATAAGCTTTCGTCACAAGTTGAGAAAGAAGCGAGGGATTATTTTAGTGAAAAAGTTTATTCAACAGTCATACCAAGGAATGTCAGATTGTCAGAAGCACCCTCACATGGTATGCCAGTATTAATCTATGACAAAACATGTCCTGGAAGTAAATCTTATTTTAGTTTTACTGATGAGTTTATAAGCCAAGAGACAAAAGTTGGAAGTGCTGCTTAATGGATAAAATAAAAAAAGGGCTAGGAAGAGGACTGTCATCATTGATTGGAGAAACAAAAGTTGAGACTCAAAAAAATCAAGTATCAATTGGAGACTTGGTTCCAAATAAGTATCAACCAAGAAAAATATTTGACGAAGCTAGTTTAGAAGATCTAACCAATTCGATTAAAGAAAGAGGAATGATACAGCCTATAATTGTTAGAAATTCAAATAATAATAGATCTAAGTTTGAAATAATTGCTGGCGAGAGAAGATGGCTAGCAGCACAAAGAGCTGGTCTGCACAATGTTCCTGTTGTCATAACAGAAGCAGATGACTTAAAATCTTTAGAATTTGCTATTGTAGAAAATGTTCAAAGGCATGACCTAAATCCTCTAGAAGAAGCGCAAGGATATAAAAGATTAATAGACGAATTTTCTTATGATCAAGAAAAGGTGTCAAAGTTCATTGGTAAGAGCAGGAGCCATATAACTAATTCTTTGCGACTCCTTACTTTACCAGATGATGTAATCAAATTAATTGAAAATCAAAAATTAACTGCAGGTCATGCAAAAGTTTTAGTAGGCCTTGAAAATGCAAGTTTTGTAGCATCAAAAATTATTGAAAAAAAACTTTCAGTAAGACAAGCTGAAAGCTTTGTACAGATTTTTAAAAAGAAAAAACAAAAATCAAAAAATGCAAAAGATACTAATATTATCGCTCTCGAATTATCTGTATCAAATAAAATAGGATTAAATGTTGATATTCAAAATAATAAAAGAAATAAAGGGAAAATAAGCTTTGAATATAAGGATTTAGATCAACTAAATAAGATAATAGATATAATAAAGTCTAATTATTAGTTTTAGTAGAACATAAACTAATAATAAAATCGTAAATTATACTTATAGAATTGTTCAGATTATTTTTTACTATAAATTCTATTTCACTTAATTTGTAGATTAATTCTCTAATTCTACCTGGTTTCCATTTAAATATTTGTTGTTTGGTAATCTCTTTTTCCATCCAAAATATAGGTGGTTTTGCTGACGAAATAGTTAAATCAATATTTTTATTTTTTTCATAATCCAATGATAACTTTAATAATTTTTTTAGTTTTAAACTAAAAGATCTAATAATTATTATACTGTCTTCATAATTATAATTATTTTCATTTAAAATACTGATAGTTTTTTTTTTATTTTCAATAAGACAATTATTAATTAATTCTGAAATACTATGATTTTCAATTAAATTTATTAATTTATAAAGGTCTTCTGTCGAAATATTTTTTTTATTTTTACAATAGAATTTAATTTTAGTTAATTCATTGTTAAGATTTCCTCTATCCCCATTACATTTATTTACTATTAAGTTAATATTCTCATTAGAAATTGAAATATTGTTTTGTCTTAAGAATACACTTGCTATTTTTGAAAGTGTATCTTGATTGTCGGGATAAAATGGTACGCATATCGTTTTTTTATTTTTTTCAAAAAATATTCTCAATTTAGATTTTTTATCTAGAATTTCGCTATTTATAATTATAATTAATTCATCTAAGTTTTTATCTAAAACATCTTCAATTATTTTAACTATTTTATCACTACCTCTATTAATTATAACTATTTTGCTTTTTTCAAATAATGATCCTGAGTTAATTGTGTTATAAAAAATTTCGCTGTTATTTAAAATATCTTTTTCATCAAGTCTTTTGAGCATGAATTCTTGGTTTTTATCTAAAATTTTGGATATTTCTTCTTCTTTTGCACCTTGGTTTTGGCCGTATAGAAGTATTAGATTTTTCTTCTTAAAATCTAAATTTTTTAATTGGTAAGATTTTAAAATCATTTATTTATGAGTTGTAATATCAGGCTCTCATATATCGAATTAGACATATTTTCTTTCATTCTATCCTCGTAATCTTTCTCTTCAAATTTGTCACTGAAATTTTCCATTTTTGAATTTTTGCTTATAGAGATCGTTTTACTTTGATCTCCAAAATCTACTAAAAATTTTGATATTAAAATTAATTCATATGTTTCAATGTCTCCAGCAGTATTTCTAGATAAATCTTTTTTTATATACTCGGTGTTTATTTGGATTTTTATTGGATCAACATTTAAATTTTTATTATTATTTATTCTCGATCTAATTATAGAATTTGCTCTACTATCCCCTGTATAGTTTGTAATTTCAATATTTAGAAATTTATTATTCTTTGAAGAATATAATGGGGAGTAATCACAAGAACTCAATATTAAAACAATAAATATTAAAAAGAATTTTTTAATCATTATATGATTATATTTATTAATTTATCCTTTATATAGATTTTTTTCTTAATCGGTTTATTTTCAAAATATTTTTCTAACTTATCATTGTCCATAATTAATTTAATTAAATTTTCTTCGGTTGTATTTAGTTGTGTTTTAATAATTTCCCTCTTTTTACCGTTAATTTGTACAACTATATTTATTTCATCTTCTTGAATT
Organism: uncultured Pelagibacteraceae bacterium; assembly: GCA_902635845.1. GTDB lineage: Bacteria > Pseudomonadota > Alphaproteobacteria > Pelagibacterales > Pelagibacteraceae > Pelagibacter. The sequence goes on from CACPPK010000003.1 coordinate 48,196, forward strand.
AAATTTTCATTATATTCTGGCCAAATTACTTTATCTTTATTGTTGATTAATTCTAAACACTCACTAGAAAAATGTGGAATCACGGGCGACATTAAGATTAATATATTCTGATAATTTTCAAGTAATGTTTTTTTTGTATAACTGTCATTTAATTTTTTAAATAAAAAAGTGTATGTTTCGTGTAAGTTTGCTATGATTTTATTGTAACTAAAATTATTCAAGTTTTCTGTTACTTTTTTAATTAATTTGTTTGTAAATTTTTCAATTTCATTATTTTTATCTTCTTTATGATCTTTTTTAATTTCATCTAATATCTTAGAATTTAAATTCCATAATTTTTGAATAAACTTAAAAGATGAAATAATTCCTTCCTCTGACCACTGTACATCTTTTTCTGGAGGACTATCTGATAAAATAAATAATCTCGCAGCATCTGCTCCGTAATTATTAATAATATTTTCAGGATCAATCGTATTTTTTTTAGATTTAGACATAGATTCTGATGGTCCAACTTTTATCTCTTTAGACCTATCTTTTATAAGATATTTTTTTCCATCTATAGTTTCAATTTCTTCAGGACTTACCCAATTGTTTTGAGCATCTTTATATGTTTCATGACAAACCATACCTTGAGTAAATAAACCATCAAAAGGTTCTTTAATGTTAAAATTTTTATTGTTGTGTGCAATGGCCCTCATAAAAAATCTGGAATAAAGTAAATGTAAAATTGCATGTTCTACACCACCTATATATTGGTCTACAGGCATCCAATAATTAATATCATCTTGCTTGAACCCGTAACCCTTTTCGTCTGGAGAGCAAAATCTCAAAAAATACCAAGAGGAACAGACAAATGTATCTAATGTATCGGTTTCTCTGATCATTTTTTTTCCATTAATAATGATTTCTTTCCAATTTTTTTGGCTATCTAAAGGATTTCCTTTAACATTTAAATTTATATCCTGAGGAAGTTTAACAGGTAGCATTGATTTTGGTATGGCATGAACTTTACCCTCCTCGTCATATGCAACAGGTATTGGACATCCCCAATATCTTTGTCTTGATACGCCCCAGTCTTTTAATCGATAATTTATTTGTTTTTGACCTATTTTTTTTTCTTCCAAAATTTTTATTGTCTCAATCACTGAATTGTCTGGAGCTTTAAGACCGTTTAGAAAGTCTGAATTAATTATAATTCCTGGACCCGAGTAAGCTTCATTTTTTACTTGGAAGCTCTCTTTTTCGTTGTACGGCTTTACAACTGTTTTAATATCTAAATTATATTTTTTCGCAAAATCAAAATCTCTCTGATCATGTGCAGGACAACCAAAAACAGCTCCAAATCCGTAATCCATTAATACAAAGTTAGCAAAATATACAGGTACTTTGTGCTTTGAATTTAAAGGGTTTATTGCCACAAGATTAGTTTTGAAACCAATCTTTTCTCCAACTGCTATTGCCTCCTCAGTTGTTCCTGTTTTGGAGCACTGTTCTTTAAACTTTATAAAATCTTTATCTTTATTATAAAATTCTGAAACTTCATGATCAATCGATAAGGCTAAAAAAGAAAAACCAAAAAGAGTATCGGGCCTTGTGGTAAAACATTTTATATTTTTTACTGGCAAATCTCCTTCTATTTTAAAATCAATTTCGCTTCCAAATGATTTTCCAATCCAATTTTTTTGCATTGTTTTTACTTTGTTCGGCCAATAATTTAATTGCTCAAGTCCTTCCAAAAGATCTTCAGAAAATTTAGAAATATTAAAAAACCATTGACTTAATTTTTTTCTTTCTACTATAGCGCCAGATCTCCAGCCCTTACCATCAATAACTTGTTCATTTGCTAAGACTGTTTCATCTACAGGATCCCAATTTACGTAGTTTTCTTTTCTATAAACTAATTTTTTATCAAGAAGTTCGAGAAAAAAATTTTGTTGGTGTTTGTAATATTCATCTGAGCATGTTGAAATTTCTCTGTCCCAATCAATAGAAAGTCCAAGTCTTTTTAGTTGAGTTTTCATTTTTGAAATATTGGACTCGGTCCATATCTTTGGATCAAGATTATTTTGCTTAGCTGCATTTTCTGCGGGCATTCCAAATGAGTCCCAGCCCATAGGATGTAAAACGTTAAATCCTTGAAGAAGTTTATATCTAGCTAGAACATCTCCAATTGTATAATTTCTGACATGCCCCATGTGAATTTTTCCAGAAGGGTATGGAAACATCTCTAGGCAATAGAATTTTTTTTTATCTTTATCTACTTTAGTTGAAAATGTTTTATTTTCATCCCAAAGTTTCTGCCATTTATCTTCTATAGATTTAAAATTATATCTTTCCACAAATTGTTTGTAATTTAAATTTAACCATCACCAGGTACAGATAGTACATATGGTTTTATTTTTTTTTGATGGTTATTCTTTTCATAGATGGTGGCTTTTTTCAAAATTTCTTTTTTTAGTTCAGTAACTAAATTTTGGCTTTTTTCAGTAATTTTACATTTATTATTTATATCACATTGTTTTGTAAAAACCTTGATGTCCAAAGCATCTGATCTAATTTCATTTGTAAGAAATCTAATTGAAATTTTAATTAAATCTGTTGAGTCGTCATTGCTAGAATACCAATCAGTAATTATGATACCTCCGCTGTAATTTACAGAAGCTAGAGGAATAAAGTCTATTATATCTAAAGAAGCTCTCCATAACTCATTAGAACTAGCAAACTCAAAATTTCCACCTCGGTTGTTTCCATCACCAAAGTCCATTAGCCTAAAACCTTTACCCTCCTCTAAATTTTTCTTAACTCTTAATTTAGGATCATAGGGATTTTCTTTTGCATCACCTCCCATTTTCGCTAATTGGCAACCACTAAAAAAAATAGAAAAGCTCAATAATAGGCAAATAATTTTAAAATTTTTCATTGATGCTTTTTTAATTAAAAATTGGGCTTTTTTATATATTATAAATCAAAAATGATGAAAAAATCATTATTTTAGGGATTATTTAAGTGTTGTAAAAATATCACATTTCTTAAAAATAACAAAAAAAAAACGGTAAATTGCACCTAATTTTAGCTCATCTGGTATTTATGCGATGTTTATTATTAATAATTAACAATAAAAATAAGGAGTAATTAATATGAACAAATTTACTAAAATCGGTCTATCAGCATTAGCTGGATCTTTAGTAGCATTTTCTGCTCATGCTGGTTCTTTATCAGCTTCAGGAAGTGCATCACTATCGTTCTCTAATGGTGATGACGAAAGTTTAACTCACGAAGGTAACCAGTGGACTATGGGTGATTCAATCACTATGACTGGTTCAGGTGAGATGGACAATGGAATGACTATCAGTGTATCATTCGAAATCGATAACGATGATGTAGGTGGTGGTAACGTTTATGACTCACATAGCATGACTTTAGACACAAATGGAATGGGAACAATTACGTTCGCAGGTCATGGTGGAAGTTCAGCGATGAGTGCATTAGATGACGTAACTCCAAACGGTTACCAAGAATCTTGGGATGTTGTTACAGGTGCTGAAACTAGTACTCTAGTTGGTGGACACAGTGGTGACAATATGTTCACTTACAAATCGCCAGATTTAAGTGGTGCTACAGTAACTGTTGCTTACCTAAATGCATCTGACGCAGCGTCTGATGTATCATACATGGACTTTTCAATCGTTGCTAAGCCAGAAATGGTTGATGGTTTAGAAGTTGGTTATGGTTTCGGTGAAACTGAAGAAACTACAGGAACTGCAATTGATGAATCAGCAATGTATGTTAAATACACTTATGGTTCAGTAACAGTTGGTTACCAAATCAACGAAGCAGATGGTCCTGCAGCAGCAAACGACCTTGACTTCGAAGCTTTAGGTATTTCATACGCAGTAACTGACGATTTCACAATTGGTTACAGTACATCTGAGTCAGATTTAGCTTCTGATTCTGATGTTCAGGAAGCAACTGCAATCGGTGCTTCATACACAACTGGTGGAATTACTGTTGCTGGTTCAATGAACTCAGTTGATAACGTAGGATTCGATGCATCTGCAGACAGAGATGGTTACGAGTTCAACGTATCATTTGCATTCTAATTAATTTAGATTCAAATATTATAAAAAGGGCCCCTTTTAGGGGCCTTTTTTTTATTCAAAAAAAGAAATACCAGCGAAGCCTGAACAGTTAGTTAAATTTAATTTTTTTTGGTTATGCTTGCTAATTCCACCTAGGGCTATGTAATTTAGATCTGTGTGGGTTGACAAAATTTTAAGTTTATTAATTCCTAAAAAATTTTTATTTTTCTTAAACAATGATGATAAAAAAATTAATTCAATTTTTTGAGTTTCTTTAATTTTAATCTCTTTATAGTTGTGTGCAGATCCTATCAATTTAAAATTTTTTTTTAAATTAAATGATAAATGATTAAAATTTCTATTGAAAGATGGAATATAAGCACCGTTTAAATTTAACTTTATTGCTAATTTAATATTATTAGATAAGAAAAGTTTAAAATTATTTTTTTTACAAAAATTTTTTAAATACAGTAATTTTTTTTCATCCGTAGGATTTATATAATTCCTATAAATGATTGATGTATTTTTATCTAATTTATTTAAATTTTTTGTATCAAAATTACTTATAAAGTAATATTTTGAATAAAAATTGCTATGGATCATTCTGTAAAAAACCTAGTTACTATTAAAGATAATATTAATTCAAAATTAAAGATTTTTAAAATTAATAAAAATCCAAAGATTATTGCAGTTTCTAAAACTTTTAATTTACAAAAAATATTACCTTTAATCCAATATGGACATCTTGACTATGGTGAAAATAAAGTTCAGGAAGCGCTAGAAAAATGGTCTGAACTCAAAGAAAAAAAACCAGAATTAAAATTACATATGATAGGCAAACTTCAAACAAATAAAGTAAAGTTAGCTGTTAAGATTTTTGATTATATACACTCTGTAGATAGCAAAAAGTTAGCTCAGAAAATATCTGATGAACAAAAAAAAATAAATAAAAATATTAAAGTTTTTATTCAAGTGAATATCGGTGATGAAACTCAAAAATCTGGAATAAACAAGAACGATTTAAAAGATTTAATAGATTTCTGTATTACGATTAATTTAAATGTGATTGGTTTAATGTGTATACCTCCAATTGAGGCTGACACTGATTATTATTTTAACGAAATGTTAAATTTAAATAATTCATTTAATTTAAGTGAACTTAGTATGGGAATGTCATCTGATTATTTAAAAGCAATAGAGTATTATGGTACCTATTTAAGAATAGGTTCAAGTATTTTCGGTCAAAGAGATTAAATTATTTTTATTTTAGTATTTTTTTTGATTAGTTTAAGCATAATTAAAAAATCTTTCTTTTTTAAGGCCACACACCCCAATGTAGGTTTATAGTTTTCTGTCAAATGTATAAAAATACAACTTCCTTTGTTTTTTATTGATCTATCAAAGTTATATTTAATTGGTATTAATAAATCATATTTATAATCTTTTCTCTGAAGCTTCTCGTGCCTTATTTTTTCTCTGGTGTTTATTAATTTATTATATTTATAAGAATACCTAGAATCGTTCGACCAACCCATGGAATTTCTAATTTCAATACATTTTAGTTTTGTTAGAGGTTTTTTTAATCTATCTTTCCTAAAATAAAGATTTTCAATTTTAAATGTTCCCTTCGGGGTTTTTTTATCTCCCTCTTTTTTAAATGCTGTCGTACCTCTCTTTCCTATACAACATTGAAAACTAAAATCATCTATTTGAAGTGTATGTTTATTTTTAACCAGAATTGTCATATCTTAATAGTAAATAAATATGCAAAATTTAATTATATATAAATTCAATCCACTTTATCATATCATAAAAGAAATTGAGAATGATTTAAATTTTACAGTCATTGAAATAACTAGTGAAAAAGTTTTATTTAAAAAAATTAAATCATTAAGTAATTACTTAATAATTTCCAAAAACAAAAATTTAGATTTAAGTAATCAAATTATTTTCAAAAATTTTCCGATCAAAATAAAAAAACTAATTGAAAAATTGAATATTGAATTTTTAAAAATAAAATTTAGTCATCAATCAAAAATTAAAATTAAAAACTACATGATTGATTTAAATTCTAGAATTATTTCATTCAATAATGATAATTTAAAACTTACTGAGAAGGAAATAAATACAATTATTTACCTATCAAATAGCAATCAACCAATTAGCATAAAGGAACTACAAAGTGCAGTATGGGGATACCAATCTAATATGGAAACTCATACTGTGGAAACACATATATACAGATTGAGAAAAAAAATTTTAAATACATTTAAAGATCAAAATTTTTTAATGAGTAGAAAGGATGGCTATTTAATAAATTAAAAAATAATTACTTAAAATTATTAATATTAATATTAAAACTTATTACTACTCTATCTTCATTAGATTTATTTTCCTCTACACCGTGTGGCAAGTAAGCTGGAAAAAGTAATAAGTCTCCTTCTTCGATTTCTAATCTTGCAACTTTTAAATTAAATTCAGTTGGCCGCTCTAAAACTGGATAACTGTGCCTGCTTATAGAAAGAGGATTTTCGACAATAAATTTTCCGCAATCTTTAGGCGCTTTAACATAATATGCTGCGCTGAGATAAGAATTTGGATGTGTATGAATTGTATTGAAGTCATTTTTTTTGTTTATTATTGACCACATTTCGGTACAGATTACTCTACTTGGATCTAATTTCCATCCAAAAGCTTTTATTGCATCAAAAACATGTTTAGTAGTTTCCAATAAAAATTTGTGTTGTATTGAATTTGTATCTTTTAAATCAAAAGGTTTTGAATGCCAGCCTCCTTTATTTGATCTTTGTATACCACTTTTATCTTCATTATATAGTTTATATATGTAATTCGATAATTTTTCGTTGTACTCTTTAAAATTATCAACTTTATATTTAAATACTGGTTGTGGAAAAAAATTTAATGTTTCTTTTTGATTAATCATTTTAAGTTTAAGATCTTATATTACGAAAAATAAAAATACAACTTTAGATTAACATGATTATAATTGTTTAATGATTAATATTTATTGTGATGAAAAATATAAAAAAAAAAAATCCATATTTAGAAAAACTTTTTACAAAAAAATATAAACCAAAAATAATTAAGCCCAAAAAAGGAAAGGGTAGTTTTAAAAGAAAAAAAAGTTAAGTCTAAAGTCTTGCTCCAATTTGCTGTATTACTCTAGATGCCATTTCTGTACCCTTTTCTAAACATTTTTTTATTGACCATTTATTTAGGTACCCATGTAAAAATCCGGAAGCAAAAAGGTCTCCTGCGCCTGTTAAGTCAACAATTTCTAGATTTTTCATTATTTTATTTTCAACAACATCATTACCGTAAATTGCAACTGCTCCTTTCTCACCCCTAGTCACAACCACTAATTTATTCAGTTTTTTTGAAAAGTTTATAACTTCGTCAAAATTTTTTGCTTCAATTAGTGATGATATTTCTTGTTCATTAGCGAAAGTTATATCTAGTTTATTTTTTACTAAATTTAAAAAATGAGGTTTGTGTCTATCCACACAAAATTGATCAGAAAGCGACATGGCAACTTTATTTGCGTTGTTGATGGCTTTATCAAACGCTTTTTTAGGTTCCCCCTCATCCCATAAGTAACCTTCTAAAAATATCATCTCACTTTGTTTAACTGCGTTAATATCAACATCGTATTCATTAATTTTTCCAGCAGTTCCAAGAAAAGTACACATTGTTCTTTCAGAGTCTGGAGTAACTAATATTAAACAAGTACCTGTTGGTAATTCCTCTACTTTTTTTGAGTAAAAATATTTTACGTTTTCCTTTCTCAAACCTTCTTCGTACTTACTTCCAAATTGATCATTTGAGATTTTACCTATAAAACCTACTTTGTTACCAAGCTGAGATATGCCAACTATTGAATTAGCTACAGATCCTCCAGAAACAGTTTTTTCTATTTTAAGATTAGTTAATAAGTTTTTAAATTCATTTTCATCAAAAAATAATTTCATTGTACTCTTTGTGAGATTATTTTTATTAATAAAATTGTCATCTACTTTACAAATGACATCAACTATTGCATTTCCTATACCTAAAATTTTCATATTAAGCCTTTTTGGTAATAACAGGTTTTTTTCTATTTGGGTAGCAAGTAGTACATATTTTGCATTTTAAACCATAGCAGTCTCTTGCTTTACAGTACTCTCTACCATAGAAAATAATTTGTAAATGTAGTTTAGACCATATTTTTTTTGGAAATATTCGTTTTAAATCTTTCTCCGTTTGAATTACATTTATTCCATTTGTTAGACCCCATCTTTGTGCAAGTCTATGAATGTGAGTGTCCACTGCAAATGCTGGATAGCCAAAACCTTGAGACATTACAACACTAGCTGTTTTATGACCTACTCCAGGAAGCTTTTCTAGTTCCTCAAAAGTTCTAGGTACTTTTCCGTTATGTCTTTCTAAAAGCTGCTTTGACATCAAATAAATGCTTTTAGCTTTAACTCTAAAAATACCAATTTTTTTAATTAATTTTTCGATTTTCTTTCTTCCTAATTTAACAAAGTGTTCCGGCTTATAGAATTTTGGGTATATATTTTTTGTTACATTGTTAACATTCACATCAGTACATTGCGCTGAAAGAAGTACAGATATCAATAGGGTAAAAGTATTTTTACTTTTAAGAGGTACTGGTGCTTTAGGATATATTTTATTTAGTGTTTTAATAATTATTTTTGCTTTCTGCTTTTCATTCATTATGAAAAGTTAAGCAAATCTCTCATGGAGTACAATCCGGCTTTTTTTTTCATCAACCATTTGGCGGCAGTTAATGCTCCATCAGAATAAAGGGTTCTATCAAAAGCTTCATGATTTAAACTAATTATTTCTTTTCCACTTGAGAATTTTACCTCATGTTCTCCAATAATTTCACCTTTTCTAATTGAATTAAAATTAATCTTTTTTCCATAAGGAAAGGATCTTTTGTTTAAAAATTTTTTTCCAATCATATTATATAAATTTTTATTCTTTCCATCAGCAATTCCCTTTCCAAGCATTAGAGCTGTGCCAGATGGATAGTCTTTTTTGTGTTTATGATGTATTTCAAAAATTTTGCTTAAGTATTGCTCATTTAATGATTTTGATGCTATTTCAGTTAAATACATCAATAAATTTACACCTAAGCTCATATTCCCAGCTTTTAAAATTGGTATTTTTTTTGAATATTTTTTAATTTGATTTTCTTGGTTCCTATTAAAGCCAGTTGTACCAATTACGACCCTTTTTTTTAGTTTTGACACAATTTTTAATATATCCATTGTGCAATCAGGAACAGTAAAATCAATAATTACATCAGCTTTTTTAAAGGCTTTTTCTGAGTTTAACTCAGGCATTATTCCAATAAATTTTTTACTAATTTGTCTATTTTCTGTAAGTGTAACTAATTTAAAATTTTTACTTTTTTTAGATGACTTAATTAGTTGTTGGCCCATTCTTCCCATACATCCAGAAATAGCTAAGTTAATTTTTTTCATTTAATTATAAATATTCTAACTCTTTCATTTCTTTATTAAATTTTAAATTTATCTCTTCAATAATTTCATTGTTTAAAAGTTTTTTCCAATCATTTTTTGGACCTAGGTTGAAAAATTTTACTTTATTTTCATTATGACCTCTTGCATTTTCTGAAAAATAACCTTTATTCTCTAAATTTTGCATGTATTTAAAAGAAGTTGTTTCAATAGCTTTATTTATCTTTTTCTCATCAAATTTATTTTTTGTTAATTTTTCTATGTAATTTACTATTTTATTAAACTCTATTTCTGGATTTTCTTGTAGATCTTCATACTTAATTAAAAGATAATTTTTAGTTTTATTTTTCCAAGTTTGATAGTGAATGTTCCACGAGCTTATTAAAGTTGGTATCATATTATCTCTTAATTTATCATCTTCATTATTCTCTATGCCAATCCAATGTTTTTCTTTGGAAATAAATTCTAGGGCTTTATTTTGATTATTAAATGAAAAATGATTTTTTATTGATAATAAAACATTCCTAGGGTCTCTAACCACATGAATTGCTCCTAAGGTATTTTCATCGTCAGTAAACTTATATTTCCCTATTATACAATTTATTTGGTGAGTTTTTAAAAATTTGATTTTTTTATCAAGATTTAAAAAATTTTGGACTATAGTCCAGTTTCTATAAATTTGTTCTGGATTTTGTAAATCATCAACAAAATCTTTAAATTGTGATCTTGCAGGAAATTGTCTTATTTTTTTTAAATTAGAAAAGTCATTTTGACCTTCATTTGTATATAATAATGCACTGATAAATGATCTTATCCAAGTATTTCCACTTTTAGGATAAGAAGCTAGCCAAATAATCATTTGATATTTATCAATTCTTCCAGAAATCTTTGGCTTTTTGGAAGAATTTCCTAATACTTGGATTTGACTTATCGTTTTCAATTTCTCTAAATTTTTCCAGTAATTCTCTCTGTTTTTTATTTAAGTAAACTGGTACCTCTGTTTTGACTTGTACATAAAGGTCTCCAAAATCACCTCTTTTCATAAAAGGCATACCTTTGCCTTTTAATCTAAATTGTTTTCCATTCTGAGTTCCATCAGGGATTTTAATTTTTGCTTTTCCGCCATCAATAGTTGGAATTTCAATAGTTGTGCCTAATGCAGCATCTGCAAAAGAAAGTGGAAATTCAAAAAATAAATTTTCATCTGATCTTTTAAACAAGTTATGAGAGTTAACGTTGATAAATAAATAAAGATCACCAGTTGCCCCACCTCTTGTGCCTGCCTCACCTTTTCCTGCAAGTCTTATTCTAGTTCCATCATCTACACCTTTTGGAATTGTAACGGATATTCTTTTAGATGCTTGTCTTTTACCCTGACCATTGCAATCATTGCAAGGGTTTGTAATTTCTTCTCCATTTCCATTACATTGAGGACATGTTTGTTGGACAGTAAAGAAACCTTGATTGGATCTTATTCTACCATTACCCCCACAATATGAGCATCTGTCTGGAGAATAGCCTGGTTTCGATCCATTACCTTTACAAGTTCCACACTGTTCTGATGTTGAAAACTTAATGTCCTGTTTTTTTCCGTGATAAGCTTCTTCTAGAGATATAGATAAATCGTACCTTAGGTCAGAACCTCTGTTATTTGATTTTCTACTTCTTGATCGTCCGCCTCCTCCAAAATCTCCAAAGAAATCTTCAAAAATATCTGAAAAATCTGCTCCACTGAAACCACCAAAACCTCCGCCTGGTCTTCCACCACCGTTTTCGAATGCAGCATGACCAAAATTATCATAGTTTTGTTTTTTTTCTTTATCGGAGAGAATTCCGTAGGCTTCACTAGCTTCTTTGAATTTTTCCTCTGCTTTCGAGTCCCCTGGATTTTTGTCAGGATGATATTTAACAGCTAGTTTTCTATATGCAGATTTTAATTCGTCAGGGCTCGCGCTTTTGTTAACGCCAAGGACATCGTAATAGTCTCTTTTAGCCATCAAATTACCCCAGACAATTAAATGTCAGTTTAAGCGCTTTTTTCTTTATTCTCGTCTTTTACTTCTTCGAAATCAGCATCAACAACATTCTCGTCTTTTTTACCCGCATCATCTCCACCATCATCTTTTCCAGACTCAGGTTTTGCACTTTGTTGTGATTTGTAGATTGCTTCTCCAAGTTTCATTGAAGCTTGAACTAAAGTTTCAGTCTTTTTCTTTATATCTTCAGTGTCCTCACCTTTTAAAGCTTCTTTTACTGCAGATGATGCATCTTCAATTGCTTTTTTCTCTGCATCAGAAATCTTAGAGCCATGCTCTTTTAAATTCTTTTCAGTAGAGTGAATTAAAGTATCTGCTTGGTTTCTAACATCAACAGATTCTCTTTTCTTTTTATCAGCTTCTTTATTAGCTTCTGCATCTTTAACCATTTTTTCAATTTCTTCATCACTTAGTCCACCTGAAGCTTGAATTTGTATCTTTTGTTCTTTGCCGGTACCCTTATCTTTAGCTGAAACATTTACTATTCCATTTGCATCAATATCAAATGTAACTTCAATTTGAGGCACTCCTCTTGGTGCCGGTGCAATACCCACTAATTCAAAGTTACCTAAAGCTTTATTGTCAGCTGCCATTTCTCTTTCACCCTGTAGAACTCTAATAGATACAGCTGGTTGATTATCTTCAGCAGTTGAAAACACCTGGCTTTTCTTAGTTGGAATTGTTGTATTTTTATCAATTAGTTTTGTAGAAACTCCTCCAAGTGTTTCGATACCAAGTGATAGTGGAGTTACATCTAATAGAAGCACATCTTTAACATCACCTTGTAATACTCCTGCTTGAATAGCAGCACCCATTGCAACAACTTCATCTGGGTTAACACTTTTGTTTGGATCTTTTCCGAAGAAGTTTTTAACTTCTTCTAATACTTTTGGCATTCTAGTCATACCACCGACCATAACTACTTCATCTATTTCACTAGCAGTGACTCCTGCATCTTTTAAAGCTGTCTTGCATGGAGGCATGGTTCTAGCAATCAAGTCCTCAACTAAAGCTTCAAGTTTTGCTCTAGTCATTTTTAAATTAATGTGTTTCGGACCTGTTTTATCTGCCGTAATGAAAGGTAAATTTATATCCGTTTGTTCAGCAGAAGATAATTCTATTTTTGCTTTTTCAGCAGCCTCCTTCAACCTTTGTAATGCAAGTTTATCTGACTTAAGATCAATTCCGTTATCTTTCTTAAATTCAGAAATTAAATAATCAACAACAGCATTATCAAAATCCTCACCACCTAGAAAAGTATCACCATTAGTTGATTTAACCTCAAAAACTCCATCACCAAGTTCTAAAATAGAAACATCGAATGTTCCTCCACCTAAATCATACACAGCAATTTTTTTATTTTGTTTTTTATCTAGACCATATGCAAGAGATGCAGCAGTTGGTTCGTTAATAATCCTTAAAACTTCTAACCCAGCAATTTTTCCTGCATCTTTTGTTGCCTGTCTTTGTGCATCATTGAAGTATGCCGGTACTGTAATAACAGCTTTAGTTACAGCTTGTCCTAAATATTTTTCTGCTGTTTCTTTCATTTTTTGTAAAATGAACGCAGATATTTGAGAAGGAGAATATTTTTCACCCTTTGCCTCAATCCAAGCATCTCCTTTTTCAGAATTAATTATTTTAAATGGCGCAGCCTCTACATCTTTTTTAACGGTCGGATCGTCAAAATTTCTTCCAATTAATCTTTTAACTGCAAATATTGTATTCTCTGGATTTGTAACAGCTTGCCTTTTTGCAGGTTGTCCAATTAATTTTTCGTTTTCATCCGTAAATGCCACAACCGATGGAGTAGTTCTTGCTCCTTCAGCATTTTCTAAAACTTTAGCCTGTGTTCCTTCCATAATGGCAACACATGAATTTGTTGTTCCTAGGTCTATTCCAATAATTTTGCTCATAATATTAATGCCTCTCTCGTCATATAGGGTTTAAATCTGAAACTACAAGTTGATCTCATAATTATTTATTTCCTAGATTTTCCTTATTTTCTTCAGTTTTTTTCTCTTTAATTGTAACTTTTTTTGACACTCCTACTAATGAGGGTCTAAGCAATCTGTCTTTAATAGTAAAGCCTTTTTGAATTTCCTGGATTATTATTCCAGGTTCTTTGGTGTCATCTTCTATTTCCATCATAGCCTGATGAAAGTTTGGATCTAGTTTTTTGTTAAGGCTATCAATTGGTTTAATGTTGTTTTTTTCAAATATTGAGATTAGATCTTTTTTAATAATGTCTAAATGTTCTAGCGTTTTTTTTAATGCCTCAGTTTCTTTTAACTTATCATCACTTTCAAGAACATGTTTTGATCGATCCAAGTTGTCAATCAAATTTAATGCCTCTTTAGCAAAACTATAACCACCATATTCAAAAGCATCTTCTTTTTCTTTTTCAAATCTTCTTCTTTGATTTTCCATTTCAGCAAAAGTTCTTGCAAGTTTATCTTCAAGTTCAGCAATTTTTTCTTCTGGAGTTGGTTCTTTGATTTCTTCTTTAGGTTCCTGATCTGTTTCTTTTTTATTTTCCTCAGCTAAATTTTCTTCAGGTTCCTCAGTATCTATTACTGTATCCTGGTTTTGATCAGCAGAAGTGCTATTTTGGTTTTCTTCTTTTTCCATAGCATCTTATATGGTAAGGATTTTAGTAATTTCTAGATGTCAAAACAAAAAATTAATAAATTGCTCATTGGTACTAATAACAAGGGTAAATTACGTGAAATCAAGAATATGTTGCCGAAAAGCATTAAAATTCATTCTACATCTGAATTTAATCTCAAGAGCCCAGTTGAAAATGGAAAGACATTTAAAGAAAATTCATTAATCAAATCAAAATATTTTTCAAAAAAAACAGGATTATTATGTTTGGCTGATGACTCGGGTTTAGAGATAGATTTTTTAGGTAAAAGTCCTGGAATTTATTCTGCAAGGTGGGGTGGTAAGCACGGAGATTTTGGCAAAGCTATAAGTAGAGTTTATAGAGAGCTAAATAAAAAAGATAGAAACTGGAAACTTAAAAAAATAAAAGCAAGATTTATTTGTGCACTTTCAATTACATATATTAATAAAATAATTGCCTGTGTTTTGGGAAAAGTTGAGGGTTATATTTCACATGAACCAAAAGGAAAAAATGGATTTGGCTATGATCCGATTTTTATCCCTTTAAAAAAAAGAAAAACTTTTGGAGAAATGAAGCCATCCCAAAAATATAAGATGGATCATAGGTACCAAGCCTTTAAAAAAATTAAAAAATTTCTATAAGTTTTTGATTTTCAATTTTATAAAAATTTAGTCTATGATTAATTTTATTATTTTTAATATCAAAGATTCCTATTTTTCCTTTGAAAGAGTTTTTTCTTTTAAAAATTTTATTTAAATTCTCTGCATTTGAATTTAGCGATAAATAATAAACCAATCCAACTAGATCATAACTCAACAAAGATAGATGCGTAGGATCTTCATTAAATGCATTAAAATACTTTATTTTATAGTTATCAAAATTTTCTTTATTTATTGATGGATAATATAAAGGTTGAATGTCAGTTTCGTTCAATAAACTTTCATCAAACCATTGATTTAAAGTTATAAAATATTTATTTTTAGGAAGTACGTCAGTGTACAAAAGAGATGTAGATACACTTTTTAGACTTTCATCAAAATCTGCAATTACAATAGCATCAAAATTTAAACCACCCAATGTGTATCTTTTTTCTAATCTTTTTATCTTTTTTTCTTTATTTGGTTCATTTGAATTTTTTATTCTTTTAATCTCGTTTTCTAAATTTTGTTTTCTAATTCTATAGTTTGTAATCTCTTCTATTTGTTTTGTCAGCTTTGTAGGTTCAGTATTATAGTCATAATCTTTATATATTTTTATTTTTGAATTTTTCATACCTTTTTTGACTTCAAACTCATAATCTTGAATTGGTGTTAAAAAAATAGTTCTTTTGATTTGATTAGTTTCTAAAAATTTTTTTATTGTCTTAAATTGTGAGGTAGAATTTATTCCAGCAGAAATTACATTTTTAGGAAGATCTAAAGTCTTATTAGTTAATGATAAAAATGTTAAATCTTTCATTTCATCTAGATAGGTTAAACTTTCATAGAATACAGGGCCAATAACAATTTTTATTCCCATTTCACTTAATTCAAACGCTGATTTTAAAGATTGATTAGCTTTACTTGCCGTGTCTTTTGGAAAAATTTCTATTAAATCGTTATCGATATCTTTGACGGCTAATCTTACTGCATTAATTATCGATTTTCCTATTTCTTTATTATTTCCAGTCATTGGTACTAATAATCCTATTTTTATTTTTTCTTGAGCATTAACAGACTGAAAAAATAAAAAGTAGTAACTTAAAGAAATAATATAAATAATTTTAATTAATTTATTCATTTTGATGTTAATATAATATTTTTTAAGCTAAATTATGTTCATAAATCCACAATTTAAATTAAAAGAATACAAAAATGGTCTTTATTTGGTGTCAACTCCTTTAGGAAATCTAAAAGACATAACTTTAAGAGCAATTGAAGTTTTAGAGAAATCTGATTATATTTTATGTGAAGACACTCGCATCTCAAAAAAACTTTTAGATAAATATCAAATAAAATCAAAATTAATTTCTAATCATAAATTTAATGAGAAAAAGAATTTATCAAAAATTGTTGAATATCTTAAATCTGGAAAAATAATATCTTTGATATCTGACGCTGGCACACCTACTATTTCTGATCCAGGTTCAATATTAGTTAATGAGTGCATTAATAATGAGATAGGAGTATTTCCTATTCCCGGACCCTCAGCGTTTGCTGCTGCTGTTTCAATCAGCGGATTTTCTGATAAATTTTTGTTTTGCGGTTTTTTTCCAGATAAAAAACAGCAATTGTCCAATGAATTAAAAAAATTTTCTGAATTCGAAAACTCTCTAGTTTTTTTTATTTCTCCTAAAAAAATTAATAAAATTATTCCTGAGATAAAAAAAAATTTTAATGGAAGGAAGATAGTTTTTTGCAGAGAAATAACAAAAATATACGAAGAATTTATCAGAAAAGATATAGATGAATTAGAATTATTTGAAAAAGAACCAAAAGGTGAGCTAACAGTTGTTATTTCTGAAAAAAAAATAAATAAAAATTTATCTCAAAAATTAACGGAATCAGATATGAATATAATTAAAAAAATGATTAATAAATTGTCTACTAAAGAAATTACAGATATTTTGAGTCAAACTTTAAATGTGCCTAAAAAAGAAATATATAATTATTGTTTAAAACTAAGAAATGAAAAATAAATTATTAATTTTTATCTTAATGAGTTTTATTTTAGTTGGATGTGTTGGTGTGGGCACCAAAGGTCTCTTTGGAACCGGTGTTTCAGTTGCTTTAGATCCAAGAACAGTTGGTACACAAATAGATGACTCAATTATGCAAAAAAGTATCAGTGCTAAAATATTAGCTAAAGATAAAAAGTATCTTTTAGCTGTAAAGACTAAAGTTTTAGATGGAAGAATTTTTGTAACTGGAAAAGTAGACAACCCAGAAGAAAAATTGATGATTACAAAAATAGCATGGGAAACAAAGGGTGCTAGATCGGTTAGAAATGATATTAAAATTAAAGAAGAGTTTAACTTCAAGCAATCCGCAAAAGATGTGTTAATAACCTCTCAACTTAGAACTGCTATAATTGTAAATAAAAATATTAAAGCAACCAATTACCAAATAGATACTTATAAAAAGAAAGTTTATATTTATGGAATAGCTTTAACTTCTGAGGAAAAAGATCTTGTAATCAGTGAAGCTAAAGAAATACTTGATGTTGAAGATGTTATTGCAAGTATAATACTTGTAGAAGATTTAAGAATTCAAAGAGAATAATTATTTTTTATAATCAATTACTTCGGCTGAGTATGCCGCAATAGAAGCCAGGTTAAGAATTTCTGAAGTTGATGATCGAAGTGGAGCAATCTCAATTGGTAAACCTAAACCAATTAAAAGTGGTCCTATAACTTTTGTATCACCAATAGATTTCATTAATTTATAAGAGATTGCTGCACTATGTTGACCTGGCATTATTAAAATATTTGCCTTACCCACAATTTTTGCAAAAGGATAAAGTTCTTTATACTCAGAATTTAGTGCCACATCTGGTTGCATGTCTCCATCAAATTCAAAATCAACTTTTTTCTCTTTTAAAATTTCAACTGCATTTCTTATATGTTTGGTTCTACTAGTAAGAGGTTGTCCAAACGTTGAATGAGAAACAAAAGCTACTTTTGGATCGAATCCAAAAAGTCTTACTACTCTGGCTGTAGATATTGCTATCTCTGACATTTGTTCCGAAGTAGGGTATTCGTGCACGCTAGTATCACCAACAAAAATAGTTCTACCCTTATGCACAATCATGTTTAATCCAAACATGATTTCGCCTTTTCTAACATTTACAACTTGTTTAATTTTCTCAAGAGAAGCACCAAAACGTCTTGTATTACCTGTTACAGCACCATCTGCATCACCACATGCAACCATGCATGTTGCCCAGACAACTCTATCGTTTCTTATCATTCTGTCACAATCTCTTTCTAATAAACCTTGTTCTCTTTGTAACTTCTGAAACAAATGTTTAACATATCTTTTTCTTTTCAATTCATCTTTTGAATTAATAATTTCAATGTCAAAATTTTCGCTGTATCCAATATTTTTTATTTGTTCTTTAATTTTACTTTCTTTTCCAACCAAAATTGGAATACCTAATTTTGAGTTTTTGAAAGCAATTGCAGCTTTTAATGTATTTTCATCTTCACCATCAGCAAATACAATTCTTTTTTGATTTTTTTTGATAAATGAATTTATACCTTGCATGATAGTTACTGTTGGGTCTAGTCTTTGTTTAAGCTGATCTTTATAAATTTCAAAATCATCTATTTTTTTTCTAGCTACTCCGCTTTCAATTGCTGCTCTTGCTACTGCTGCAGGTATTACACTAATTAATCTTGGGTCAAAGGTAGATGGAATAATATAATTTTTTCCATAGTGAGGTCTTTCACCACCCATTGCCGCAACTACTTCGTCAGGAACATCCTCCCTTGCAAGCTTAGCTATTGCTTTTGCTGCTGCAACTTTCATTTCTTCATTTATAGTTTTGGACCTAACATCTAAGGCTCCTCTAAAGATATAAGGAAAACCTATTAAATTATTTACTTGATTAGGATAATCTGATCTTCCAGTTGCGACAATTGCATCATCTCTAACTTCATTAATTTCTTCAGGAGTAATTTCTGGGTCAGGGTTTGCACAAGCAAATATTATTGGATTTTTTGCCATTGATTTTACCATTTCTTTTTTTAGAACACCTTTTGCAGATAATCCCAAAAAAACATCTGCATTCTTAACGGCATCTTCTAAAGTTCTATGTTTAGTTTTAACTGCATATCTAGATTTCCATTGGTCAATACCCTCAGTTCTACCTTCGAAAATTACACCCTTCCTATCTAACATAATTATATTTTCAGATTTTACGCCTGAGTTTTTAAATAATTCAGTACAAGCTTGTGCTGAAGCTCCAGCACCATTAACTACGACTTTAATTTTCTTTACAGATTTACCACAAATATCTAATGCATTTATTAATGCTGCTGTTGTTATAATGGCTGTTCCATGCTGATCATCATGAAAAACTGGAATATCTAAAATTTCTTTTAGTTTTTGTTCTATTATAAAACAATCTGGAGCCGCTATGTCTTCCAAATTTATTCCACCAAAGCTAGGCGCAAAATTTTTTATAGAATTAATTATTTCGTTGGAGTCTTTAGAATCTATTTCTAAATCAATGGAGTCGATGTCTGCAAATCTTTTAAATAGTACAGCTTTTCCTTCCATAACAGGTTTAGATGCAAGAGCACCTAAATTACCCATTCCCAATATTGCTGAACCATTGCTTATTACAGCAACCAAGTTTCCTTTGCTTGTGTAATCATAAGCAGATTCTGGGTCTTCACTGATTTTTTTAACTGGAGCAGCAACTCCAGGAGAATATGCTAAAGCAAGATCACGCTTAGTTGTCATATTTTTTGAAGAAATAATCTCAATCTTGCCTGGTTTTTTGTCTTTATGAAAATCTAGAGCTTCTTTATCTGTATAATGATCGATTTTTGTTTTTTTCATTTCTGATAACAATAAGTGTACAATTGGGGTAAAATTAAGACTAATATGATTTATGAATTTACTTAAGTCAACAGGCACATTTGGTTTTTATACTATCATTAGTAGATTGTTGGGTTATTTAAGAGATATTTTAATAGCAATTTTTCTAGGAACAGGGATGTTGGCTGATGCTTTTTTTGTAGCATTTAGAATTCCAAATACTTTTAGAAGATTGTTTGCTGAAGGCACATTTAATGCAGCATTCGTTCCAAGTTATTCATCAGAAATTAATAAGGGAAAAAAACAATCAAACAAATTTGCTAACGATATTTTTAATCTTCTTTTTTTAGGTTTGTTATTTTTAACAATAATAATTGAAATTTTCATGCCAGCATTTGTTTCAATTATTGCCCCAGGATTTGTGGGTGATTTAGAAAAAATGGAGGTAGCAATTAATTTAACAAGAATTACTTTTCCTTTTTTATTTTTTATTTGTTTAGCCTCATTTTTTTCTGCAATCTTAAATTCACACAATAAATTTGCAGCCGCTGCTGCAGCCCCAATAATATTGAATATTGTTTTAATTTTAGTATTAATTTTTTCAAAAAATCTAGGCGATCAGTTAGTTTATTATTTATCTTATGGGGTTTCTCTAGCTGGTTTTTTACAATTAATATTTTTATATAAATATGTATCAAAATATTACTCACTTAAATTTAATTTTGAGTTAAAAGTAAGTAACAAAGTTAAATTTTTTTTTAAAAAACTTTTACCAAGTATTTTTTCTTCGGGTGTCACTCAAATTAATATTTTAATTGGTACAATAATTGCATCATTTCAAGCAAGTGCAGTTTCTTACTTATATTATGCTGATAGAATTTATCAAATTAACCTAGCTATAGCCGGTATCGCGATTGGTGTTGTAATACTTCCACAGCTTTCAAAACACATTCACTCTAGAAAGAAAAATAAGATTTTACTTATACAAAATAAAGCTCTTGAATTAAGTTTATTTTTAAGTGTTCCAGCAACTATTGCTTTGATAATTGGATCAGAACAAGTTATTTCAGCTTTATTTGGTTATGGGTCTTTCAATGAAAATTCCGTGAAAAACTCAAGCTTAGCTTTATATTATTTTGCTTTAGGTCTTCCTGCTTTTGCTTTGATAAAAGTTTTTTCAAGTTTTTTCTTTGCAAATCATGATACCAAAACTCCATTTTATATTTCTTTGATTTCTGTAATTCTAAATATTTTTATTAGTCTTTATTATTTTAGTGATATTGGTTTTATAATTATCCCAATAGCAACATCTATTTCATCTTGGTTTAATTCGATAATGTTATTTCTATTTCTTAAAAATCGACAATTATTTTATTTTAACCAAATATTTTTTATTAAGCTTCTTAAAATAATTTTTGCATCGATCCTGATGGGTTTATTTTTTGATTTTTTATTAAATTTCTTTCAAAACGAATTAGAATTTAATCAATCAATTAAATCTTTATATTTAGTTTTATCTGTTATATTGGGATTACTCTTTTATTTAATAGTGTGTTATTTCATCAAAGCTTTTCAAATGAATGATATTAAATTAAAGTACTAATTTTATGGGTAAAAAAATATTCTCTGGTGTTCAGCCTACAGGTAATCTTCATCTAGGAAATTATTTAGGAGCTATAAAAAACTTTGTAGATTTAAATAACGATGATGATAACAAATGTATTTTTTGTGTAGTTGATCTACATGCGATTACAGTAAAGCAAGATCCTAAAGAATTAAAAAATAATATCAGAGAAACTGTTGCAACTTTTATAGCAAGTGGAATAGACCCAAAAAAAAGTATAATTTTTAATCAATCCGGCGTAGCCGCTCATTCTGAAGGAGCATGGATATTAAGTTGTGTTGCTAGAATGGGTTGGTTAAATAGGATGACTCAATTTAAGGAGAAAGCAGGTAAAGATAAAGAAAAAGCTAGCATTGGTTTATATTCTTATCCAGTTCTAATGGCTGCTGATATTCTTTTATATGATGCCACTCATGTTCCTGTAGGTGATGATCAAAAGCAACATTTGGAGTTATGCAGAGATATAGCTCAAAAATTTAACAACGATTTTAAAGTAGAAAATTTTCTTCAAGTTCCTGAACCCTTAATTCAAAAAGAATTTTCAAGAATAATGAGTTTAAAAGATGGTTCAAAAAAAATGAGTAAATCAGAGTTATCAGATTTAAGTCGAATAAATTTAACAGATGATAAAGATCAAATAATAAACAAAATCAAAAAAGCAAAAACAGATCCTTTGCCTATGCCACAAAACATAAAGGAGCTTGACGAAAGATTAGAAGCAAAAAATCTTTTAGGAATTTATTCAAGTTTAACAAATTCTTCATTAGAAAATTCAGTAAAAAATTTTGCAGGTAAAAATTTTTCAGATTTTAAAGATAAATTAGCTGATGAACTTGTTAATAAAATTGAACCTATTTCGAATGAGATAAAAAAACTTTTAGGAGATAAAAGTTATTTAGATGAAATTCTTCTAGATGGAGTTGAAAAAGCTAATTCAATTGCATCCAAAAAGATTGAAAGAATTAAAGAAATAGTAGGTTTTTAATAAAAATTTATTATCAAGTTTTAATTTTCAAAATATTCATTATATATAATTTATGTTCGTTCAAACTGAAGTAACACCGAATCCAAATTCTTTAAAATTTCTTCCTGGGAAGAAAGTTTCAAATAGTGGTCCTTATGAAATTACAAATAAAGAAGATATGAAAAATGAATTGGTGAGAAATATTCTGTCAATAAATGGTGTTGAGGGCATTTTTTTAGGTCAAGATTTTATTTCAGTAAATAAGAATGAAAATATTAAGTGGGACGAAATAAAACATATCGTAATTTCTCTAATAAATGATTTTTACGCAGATGGTAAAGAGTTTGTAATTGACGAAAATATAAAAGAAGAGAATTTGGATTTAAGCGAAATTGAGTCGAAAATTGTAAAAATTTTAGAAGAAAAAATAAGACCCGCTGTTGCTAGAGACGGTGGAGATATAAAATTTAAAGAGTTTAAGGACGGAGTTGTTAAGGTACAATTGCAAGGGAGTTGTTCAGGCTGTCCTAGTTCAACTATGACTTTAAAACAAGGTGTTCAAAATTTATTATGTCATTATTTACCAGAGGTAAAAGAGGTTGTTGCTATACAATAATTAATTATGAAAAAATTTAAAAAATCAGGTTTTTTAAAAAATAAAAGTTTTAATATAGTTTCACGGTTTTTTCTAAGTTCTTTTATTGTAATCTCATTCTTTTATGTAGCGCCGATAATTATTAATTTTACTGATAAAAATTTTATTAGTAATGAATTTACAAATAATTCAAAAAATATTTTAAATAAAACTCTAAACAAAGGTGAAATAATAGAAGAAGATTCAGTAGCAGATACTGATGAAAGAGATTTATTATATGACATTTTGGAAGAAAATAATTCTGAAATTAATCTAGTCAGATATACAACATCTGAGATTGACTCATTATTTAAAGAAGTAAATTATAATTTAAAAGATGTAAGGGATACAAAATTAGTAAAA
Organism: uncultured Pelagibacteraceae bacterium; assembly: GCA_902635845.1. Taxonomy (GTDB): domain Bacteria; phylum Pseudomonadota; class Alphaproteobacteria; order Pelagibacterales; family Pelagibacteraceae; genus Pelagibacter. The sequence continues at coordinate 71,560 of CACPPK010000003.1, forward strand.
CCTATAGATATTGGCCTTCTACCGAATGAAATTAAAAAAATTGGAAACACAAAAAAAAGAAAAGATATGTTTATAAAAATTGTTCTCCCACTAATAGTTAAGGAAAACAATAAAATTAGAGTTGACAGAAAAAGATTATTCACAATTTTAAATAAAAATAGCAACACTGATATTGAAAAAAAATGGTTAGAAAAAAAGTATAAACAATATGGTGTAAGAAAAAATGATTTATCTAGTTTAAAAGTAAGAATGGATGAAATACCAGTTTCATTAGCAATAGCTCAAGCTGCTAAAGAAACAGGCTGGGGTACTTCAAGATTTGCTTTAAAGGGAAATGCTTTATTTGGTCAATGGACTTGGTCTGGTGACGGATTAAAACCTAAAAATGCTGATGAAGGTAAAGATCATAAGGTTATGAAATTTCATAGCTTACAATTATCTGTAAGAGCATATTTAAGAAATTTAAATACACACTCAACGTATAAAAATTTAAGAAAAGCGAGAACAGAACTTAGAAATCAAAATAAACCTTTAGATAGTTTAATTTTGTCTAAACATTTAGACAAATATGCAGAAACTGGAAACCAATATATTGAAGTTCTACAGAAAATTATTGAACAGAATAATTTGAAAGATTTTGATGAAGCAAGATTGTTACCATCAAGCAAGGAGTTAGAAAGTTTAATTTAATTTTCTTTTACAGGGAACTGAACACCAAACCATCTCCATTTCCCATTATCATTCAGAGAGCAATTAATTCTACCTCTTCTAGGTTTAAATGGTTCTCTAAATTCAATCGTTAAATAGTTATTGGAAAAACTTGTTTTTGATTTTTCCCAAACATCTCCCTCATTAGAATAACAATTAATATTAGATAAATTTTTTTGATTTTTGAAAAATTCAACTTTGAAATTTGGAGGGTTTGTATTTTCAAATAGTTGTTTTTCTTCTGGAAGTATTTTTTTATATTCTAGAGGAAAGTAATTAATTATAGATTTAAATCTTTTTAACTCGCCATATTTTTCATTAATAGGAAATCTTGGAAGTTCAAACTTATCTTTATTTAAATCAATTACACCCGAATGTTGTCCAAATGCATATTTAAAATTTTTTGATATATAGTCCCTCATAAATTTGGAGTACTCACCAAATGGATATGAGAATAGACTTGGAATATAACCAAGTTCTTTTATAAAAATTTTATTAGCTGTTTCAATATCTATAATAAATTCTTCATTGCTTACATCGATCAGATATTCATGACTATGAGAATGGTGTCCAATGTATACAAAATCATTATTTTCAACTTCTTTAATTTGTTCCCAAGTCATGTAACCCCTATTTCCTACAGGTTCAGTTGAAACAAATAAAATAAATGGAATCTTATTTTTTTTTAGGTAAGGCCATGCTTCAGTATAAAAAGATTCAAAAGCATCATCGATAGTTATGAGAATTTCTTTTTTTTGTTTTGGTTTATTAAATTGTTCATCAAAATTATTTGGATTATGAAAATTAAAATCTGAGTTCTTAATAATATTTATATGTTCCTCAAATATATCCATTTTAATATTGGTTGAAGGGTACTTATTCTCATTAAAACGATGGTACATTATTGATAGAATTCCTTCATCATTGGAATAGTATTTGATATTATTTTCATCTGATTTAGAACTGATATTAGAAAATAAAATAATTATGAATAAACTGATAATTGATGTAACAAGTGAAAAAATTTTTTTAATGATCATAACTAGTAATGATATTTATAATATTACTAAAGAGAATACTAAAATTAATTATGAAAAATTAACTTTAATTATTAATGATTTTTTAAATTCTCATCAATTAAACCTGAAAAATATTAATACAATTTATTTAAATAGAGGACCTGGAAGTTTTGCAGGAATAAGAAATTCTTTTTCTATAGTTAAAGCATTTAATTTAACTAATAATATTGATTATTATTGTTACAGCATTCAAGATTTTAAAGGTGAAAAAGACATAAAATACGAAAATATCCCTGATTTGTGCGAAAAATTTAATATTAAAAAAAATTTGATTAATCCTATTTATTTAAGTTAAAATTATTTTATGTCAGAAACAATAGAGCAAAAATGCATAGCAAAAGGGGTTAAATTAACCGATCAAAGAAGAGTGATTGCACAAGTAATGTCCGAGTCTTCTGACCATCCGGATGTAGATGAACTTTATAATAGAGTATCTAAAATTGATCCAAAAATAAGTATTGCAACTGTTTATAGAACAGTAAAATTATTTGAAGAGACCGGAATTTTAACAAAGCATGAGTTTAAAGGTGGGAAAGCAAGATATGAGGAGCTTAATGAAAGCCATCACGATCATTTAATTGATGTGAAAACTGGAGAAATCATAGAATTTGTAGACGAAGAAATTGAAAAGTTGCAAAAAAAAGTTGCAGAAAAATATGGATATAAATTAGTAGACCATAAATTAGAATTATATGGGGTTAAGAAAAAATCCCAATAATTATGAATCAAAAAATATTTATTAAAACTTTTGGATGTCAAATGAATGAGTATGACTCTAATAGAATTTATGACTCAGTTAAAAAAATCGGTTATGAAAAAACAGAAAAATATGAAGAAGCAAACTGTTATCTTTTAAACACATGTCACATTAGGGATAAAGCAAAAGAAAAAGTTTATCATGAAATAGGTAGAGTAAAAAAAAATTTTAGATCTAAAAAAAAACCATTGGTGATTATTGCAGGGTGTGTTGCTCAAGCAGAAAATCAGGAAATGCTTAAAAGAGAACCTTACATTGATTTAGTAATTGGCCCTCAAGCTTATCATAAAATCAATGATACAATTTTAAATTATATTAAAAAAAATAAAAAGATTGAAGAAACTGAATTTGATGCAGTTTCTAAATTCAAATATTTGAGCAAAATAAAAAATGAAGCTGGAAAAGTATCATCTTTCTTAACTATTCAGGAAGGATGCGATAAGTTTTGTCATTTTTGCGTAGTTCCATATACAAGAGGGCCAGAATATTCTAGACCATTTAAACAAATTTTGGATGAAGCAAAATATTTAGCTGATAATGGTACAAAAGAAATAATTTTACTTGGTCAAAATGTAAATGCTTATGATAATGAAGGGTATAGATTATCAGATTTAATATTTAATATTGAAAAAATATCTGAAATTAAAAGAGTTAGATACACAACATCTCACCCAAAAGATATGACAGAGGATTTGATTGAAGTTTATAAAACTTCTAAAAAATTAATGCCACTTGTGCATTTACCTGTCCAAAGTGGATCTAATAAAATTTTAAAATTAATGAACAGAAAACATACTATTGAGGAATATTTAAATACTTTTGATAAATTGAAAGAAATTAACCCAAAGATTGAATTTTCAAGCGATTTTATAATAGGTTATCCTGGTGAAGAAGATCAGGATTTTAAAGATACTTTTAATTTAATTGAAAGTGTTAAATTTATTAACTCTTACTCTTTCATCTTTAGCCCAAGACCTGGAACAGTAGCTGAAAATTTAGACTTAATTGATAAAAAAATTTCTTTTGAAAGATTAGAAAAAATTCAAACTGTTTTATTTGAAAATCAAA
>CACPPK010000004.1 GCA_902635845.1 uncultured Pelagibacteraceae bacterium
CGTAATCTTATAAAATCAGCTGGACTAGTTAAATTATCAATCTCTAGAAAATTAAATTCTTTTATTTTTTTTTCTTCGGAATTTATTTTTTTCACATCAAAATCATCAGCAATTACTTTTGCCGTAGAAGTTAAAGCAATTTTGAATTTTTCTTTTAAATTATTTTCTTTAGTGCTCATTAGATTTGAATATTAATCAAAGATTCTGGCAACTCTTCACCAAAACATCTTTGATAATATTCTGCGATAGTATTTTTTTCAATATCATCGCATTTATTTAGAAAAGTTACTCTAAAGGCGTAACCAGTATCTTTAAATATCTCAGCATTTTCTGCCCAATGTAACACAGTTCTTGGGCTCATCACTGTTGAAATATCTCCTGCAATAAATCCTTTACGCGTTAAAGATGCTACTTTTATCATGTTAGCAACCCTCTCTTTTCCTTTTGCATTATTTAAGTTTTTATTTTTAGACAAAACAATATCCATTTCCCTATCTAGGCTGAGATAGTTTAATGTAGTAACAATATTCCATCTATCCATCTGACCTTGATTAATTTGCTGCGTACCATGATAAAGACCTGTGGTATCACCAAGTCCAACAGTATTTGAAGTAGCAAATAATCTAAAAAATTTATTTTGTTTAATTACTTTATTTTTATCTAGTAATGTAAAATTGCCCTCAGCTTCTAAAACTCTTTGAATTACAAACATTACATCAGGTCTACCGGCATCATATTCATCAAAAACAAGTGCAACTGGATTTTGAATAGACCATGGTAAAATTCCCTCATTAAATTGAGTTACTTGTTTACCATCTTTAAGAACTATTGCATCTTTTCCGATTAAATCAATTCTACTTACATGACTATCTAAATTTACTCGGATACAAGGCCAATTTAATCTTGCAGCAATTTGCTCAATGTGAGTAGATTTTCCAGTGCCATGATATCCTTGAACCAAAACTCTCTTGTTAAACGCAAATCCTGAAATAATAGCTAAAGTAGTATCTCTATCGAACTTGTAGTTTTTATCAATTTCAGGAACATATTCGTTCTTTTTTGAAAATGCGTCTACTTCCATTTCTGAATCAATTCCAAAAGTTTGTTTTAATGAAACTTTAATATCTGGTTCTGTGTTAAGATTTGGTGTCAATTTTTTCTCTATAGGTATTTTTTAATTGGGTATAAGCTAACGTTATAAGTTTAAGTTTTTCCTCGTATTTTTTATTTCCAGAATTCATATCAGGGTGAAATTTTTTCACAAGTAATTTGAATTTATCTTGTATTTTTTTCCACTTTAAACCCACAGAAACCCCCAATATTCCAAAAGCTTTTATATCTTTATGATCAAATTTAAATTGACGCATATGATTATAATCTCCATTTATTTTTTCCTTATCAAGCTCATCTCTCAAAGTTGTATTCCATAATACTTTAAAAAAATTATCCGAGGAGCTAAAACTTTGAGTGGGTTTGTGCCAAGTCATATCAGACTTTAAAAAATCCATTACTTGCTCATCATTCATTCCTGAAAAATAGTTCCAATTTTTATTAAATTCTTTAACGTGTTCAAGGCAAAGCATTCTAAATTTTCTACTATTATCTTTTTCAACTGGTGCCTTATATTCACCTATTTCATTACAATTATTCCAGTCACAAATATTTTTCATGATATATAATAACATATATGGATATAAATGAGCTAATTACAATTGTAAAAAATAAATTGTTAAATCAAATAAATATTAAAAGTATAAAAATTGAAGATAAATCGTTTCTTCATAAAAAGCATAAAGGAAATCAAGAAGGAAAATATCATTTAAAATTAATTATTGTTTCTGAAGAACTAAAAAAAATGAATAAAATTGAAAGTAATAAGAAAATTTATAAGATTTTAGATCAAGAATTAAAAGAATTTATTCACTCAATTCAAATTTTAATTACTTAAAAAATTTTTTAGAAATAAACGTATGTTTTTTTTTGAGTATTGTTTATTGAAAATTGGCTTACCAAGTTTTTTTAATAAAATTAAATTAATTTTATCAGAATTATTTTTTTTATCTTTAATCATAAAAGATAAAATCTTATTTAAATCTTTTATAGAAAAATATTTTTTTATCGAAGAAGGTAGACCAGAATTATCAATATGATTTATAATTAAATTATATTCACTTTTACTAAGCATGTTTTTCTTAAAGCTAAAACTTAGTGCTGTTTTCATTCCAAGTATCACGGCTTCACCATGATTCAGTTTGTGGCTGTACCCCAAGCCCGCCTCATAAGCATGGGCAAATGTATGACCAAAATTTAACACTTTTCTTAATGCTATTTCTTTTTCATCTCTTTCAATTATTTTTTTTTTAATTTTACAACTTTCATAAATTGCTTTTTCAATAAATGGAGATGAAAGACTTAAAATTTTTTTAAGATTTTTATTTAAGAAATTAAAAAATTTTTTATTATCAATTAAAGAATGCTTTAATATTTCTCCATATCCACAAATTATCTCTCTTTTTGATAAAGATTTAAGAAATTGGATATCTGAGAGAACCACTGATGGTTGATAAAAACTTCCTATTAAATTTTTACCATACTTAGAATTCACTCCGGTTTTTCCACCTATTGATGAATCAACTTGAGCTAAAAGAGTTGTTGGAATATTTACAAACTTTAGGCCTCTTTTGAAAAGACTAGCCGCAAAACCACTTACATCCCCTGTAATTCCTCCTCCTAAAGAAATCAAAACATCATTTCTTGAAAAGTTTTTATTTAATAAAACTTCTAGAATTTTATTAACGCTATTAATATTTTTATTTTTTTCGCTAGCATTAAAAAATAACACATAAATATTTTTATTTTTAAAAGACCTTTTAATATCTGAGATAAATTTTTTTGGAACATTTTTATCAATAACAATTAAACATTTATTAAAAATAATTGAATTTGATTTAAAAATTTTTGATACACTCGAGGTTAAATTTGATCCAATAATTATTGGATAATTTTCGGTTTTAGTTACTATATTTAATCTAGTTTGTTTCATAAATTTCTACAATTTTATTTACTATTTCACTTTTATTGAGATTATCACATTTTATTTCATATAAAGCTTTAGAATAAATGTTAGAACGTTTCTTAATTAAATCAATTAACTCAGTATCTGTTGTGTTAATTGCTAGTGGTCTTTTTTTACTGTCTTTAATTCTATTTAGTAATGTTTTATCATCCCAATTCAGCCAAAAAGAAAAATGATTTTTTAAAATTTCTTTCCTTATATTATTATTTATAAAAGCTCCCCCTCCAAGTGAAATCACGGTAGAACTTAATTTAAGTTTTTTTAAAGTTGTTTGTTCTTCAATTTTTCTAAAATAATTCTCTCCCTTAACTTCAAAGATTTCTTTTATTGTAATATTTAAATTTTTTTCAATTTCTTTATCGATATCTACAAAATTTAATTTTAATTTCTTAGCCACTAAGGATCCAATAGAGCTCTTACCAGAACCCATCATACCCAAAAAAACTATATTTTCTTTTGATTTCATAAGTTTCTTTATTGAAAAAACATAAATATGTCTTAATTTGAAATTATCTAAAAGTATATGCAATTCATTAAAAACACAAGTTCAGGCAAAGCAAGTATCGTAGGACTTGTGATTAAATCCATAATTGGATTAGGGGTTATTTTAGGTATTATTTTTTTTCTAAGTACAATTGATTTTCCTGCACCTAAAAAAGAAATTGAAAAAATTATTCCAAATGAAAATTTTAAAATTGTTAAATAAGAAAATTTTTTCAATTAAATTAGTTTGTCTTATTTTTTTAGCACCTGTATTTGCAGAGGAGAAACCAATTGATATTTGGAATATAGAAAAAAAAGATAATCAGGTTATTTCAGAAACAAATATTTCAAGTGAAAATTCTAGCGGCACTACCCAGAATAGTGTTTACGAACTACAAACAAATAAACAAACTGATACAATTAAACTTGATAAAGAATTTTCATCAAAAGAAATTAAAATTGTTGGATTATACGATCCTAGTGAATACGGTTTGAGTATGGATATGTGGTCAAATTCTGATGGAACTAAATTAAAAAATTTATTTGAGAATATTAATAAGTTTAATCTTTCTGAGGATGCATCTGATATAATGCACATATCTTTATTAACCAACGCCTATTCCCCAACTCAAAATATTACTGAGCAAGAATTTATGAGCTTTAAATCTGATTGGTTAATAAAAGACTCAAACTTAGAAATAATAGAAGAATATTTAATTAAAAATCAAATAATAAATTTGCATCCAAATTTAGCAAGATATTTGGTCGATAGTTATTTATCAGAGTCAAATGTAAAAAAATCTTGTGAAATTTTTTCTAATAATACCGAACCCCTCCAAGATGAATATCTATCAAAATTTAATTTATATTGTTTAATCAATTATGGAAAAAATGAAGAGGCACAACTAATTTTAGATTTAAAAAAAGAGTTAGGTTTTGAAGATAATTATTATGAAAACAAAATAAATTATTTATTTGGATATTTAGATGAAGTAGATAAAGAAATATCAATAAATTCAATTTTAGATTTTCATTTAGCTCATAGAACTAATCCTGAGTTTTCTTATGAACCGACAGAGGACACACCTAAAATAATTTGGAAATATCTTTCAGCTGCTAATTTGCTCTTCAAAATTCAAGATATAGAAATTACTGATGTAGAAAAAATTTCAACAATAGAAAAAGCTGTAAATGATAAAAATTATTCTGAGCGAGAGTTATTCGAATTTTATAAAAAATTTCAATTTAATATTAACCAATTTTTAAACGCCAAAGAGGCATATAAATCTTTATCTTCAATCGAGGGACGTGCTCTTTTATATCAAAGAACTCTTTTAACAGAAGAACCAAAAGTCAAATTAGAATTTATAAAGATTTTAAAGGATTTATTTATATCTGATAATATAGGCGATGCCTTTGATTTAGAATTAAAAAAATTTTTAGGTGAAATTAATGTTGAGGATGTTCCGTCAAACTTTACAACATTTTATAACAGTAATCTAAATAAGAAAAAGACAACAGATAAAAAGATTAAATATAATAGTAAAATTTTACATCAATCAAAACTTATAAATTATTTCAATGGGGACTATGCAAAATCTAAAATTGAAGAGGATCTAGATAAATTTTTAAAGAAAATTAAAAAAGATAAAAAATATTTTTTATCGAAAAAAGATATAATTTTTCTAGAGGCGCTTAAATCTGATGGAGTTGAAATTTCAAAAAAATATGACGGTCTTTATGAGGTGAAGCAATCAGAAATGCCTGCCGATATTCAAACAATGATAGATAATAACGAGATTGGTGCCGCATTGTTGAGAATAATAGAGGTAATTGGACCTGACAAAATTGAAAATATTGATGAAGATACAGTTTATTTTATTATCAATACTTTAAATCAATTAAATGTTGATTTAATTAGAAATAAACTATTACTAAAAGTTCTTCCTTTAAAAGTATAAAAATTATAATAAAATCAAGTTATGGCTATCAGAACTATAATAACAGAACCTAATAAATTACTTAGGCAAATATCTAAACCAGTCAATAGTGTTGGTAAAGAAGAGCAAAAATTGATGGATGATATGCTAGAGACAATGTATGCCGCAAACGGAATTGGTCTCGCTGCGATACAAATTGGTATACCAAAGAGAATTATTGTAATGGATATAAGTAAAGATGAGAGTAAAAAAGAGCCAAGATATTTCGTAAATCCGGTTATAAAAAACAAAGATCCACTAAAAGCAACTTATGAAGAAGGATGTCTTTCAGTACCAAATCAGTTTGCAGAAGTTGATAGACCAAGTAAGTGTGAAGTAGAATATCTTGATTATGATGGAGAAAAGAAATTGCTAAAGGCCGATGGTCTTCTTGCAACATGTATTCAGCATGAGATGGATCATTTAGAGGGAATCCTATTTATTGATTATCTTTCAAAATTAAAAAGGTCAATGATAATTAAAAAATTATCAAAATTAAAATCTACTTCTGTAGAAGCTTAATCAATGCTAAAAAAAATCGTTTTTATGGGTACTCCCATGTTCGCTGTTCCAATTTTAAAATCACTTTATCAAAATGGATATCCTATTTCTTGTGTTTATACAAAACCACCTCAAAAATCTAAAAGAGGTCAAAAAATTAACAAGTCACCAATTCAATTAATTTCAGAGACTTTAAATATAGAATTTAGAACACCAAATTCATTAAAAGAAAATTTAGATGAATTAGAATATCTTAAATCTTTAGAGGCAGATTTGGCAATAGTTGTTGCTTATGGTCAAATTATACCAAAGTCATATTTAAATTTAACTAAAAAAGGATTTATTAATATACATGCATCTATTCTTCCAAAATGGAGAGGTGCTGCTCCTATTCAAAGATCAATTATGAATTTAGATAAAGAGACAGGCATTAGTATTATGAAAATAGGGGAGGAACTAGATACAGGACCGGTATGTAATGTTTATAAAATTAATATAGAAAATAATTTAAATGCTGAAGATATTAATGAAAAGCTATCAAGTTTGGCTGCAGAGAAAATTCTAGATAATATAGATGATATATGTGAGGATAAAGCAAATTTTATAGAACAAGATCATTCATCAGCGACATACGCATCAAAAATTCAAAAATTAGAGGGTCAGATTAATTGGAAAGAAGATGCTAAAATTATAATTGGTAAAATAAATGGACTTTATCCAGTTCCAGGTGCTTATTTTATGTTCAACGGTGAGAGATATAAGATATTAAAAGCAGAAATTGGACAAGCACAAGGAAAACCAGGTGAGGTTTTATCTGACCATTTAGAAATTTCATGTGGAGATAAAAAATCAATAAAAATTAAAGAAATACAAAGACAAGGAAAAAAGCCTCAAAGTATTGGAGAATTTGTTTTAGGAACACAAATTAAAAAGGGTTCATTTTTATAATGAATAGATACCAAATACTTATTGAGTATGTAGGGACAAATTTTAGAGGATGGCAAATTCAAAAAAAGGGCCCAACAATTCAAGGATTAATTCAAGAAAAATTATCAAAATTATTAAAAGAAAAAATTGTTTTACATGGTCAAGGAAGAACTGATGCAGGGGTTCATGCATTTGAGCAATCTGCACACTTTGATTGCAAAAATAAAATAACTGATACAATTAAATTTTTAAAATCTATAAATCATTTTTTGAACTTAAAAGACATTGCAATTAAAAATATTAAAAAAAGAAACAATAAATTTCATGCTAGATTTTCAGCAAAACAAAGAATTTATAAATACTTTATTTTTAATCAAATAAGCCAACCAATAATTGAAAAAAATAAAGCATGGCATGTTCGTAGGCCTTTAAATTTAGAATTAATGAAAAAGGGTGCAAAAAAGTTATTAGGAACTAATGATTATTCAACTTTTAGATCTTCAAGCTGTCACGCTAAAAGTCCAATTAAAACTATTAAATCAATTAAAATTAAATCATCAAAAAATAAAATTGAATTTGAATTTAGTTCGCAATCATTTTTACAACATCAGGTTAGATCTATGGTTGGTTGTTTAAAATACTTGGGAGAAACTAAATGGGATTTGAAAACTTTTGAAAAGAGATTTAAGTCAAAAAAAAGAACACTATGCGCTCCTCCAGCACCACCAAGTGGTTTATTTTTATTTAGAGTTCTTTATTAATTTATTTTTATTGCTCATAGCAAACTTTTTATTTATTCGCCATCTAGACTCAGCTCTTACAATATAACCACAACAGTTTTTTGATTTACATTTACAAGGAAATTGTTTGTAGTTTTCATCATAACCAAATCCATAATCACAGGTAAACTCCTCACCTTTTTTAATATCTTTGATTGCTTTGACCCAAATTTTCAATCCCTTTCCATCGTAATCACAATTATTATCACAAGAATGATTAATTAAACCTGCAGTATTCCATGGAAAATCCCCATCTAGATCGTATCTTTTATTTATTGTGAATAAATATATTGGTTTACTATTATCGTACTTATCAGAATCTTGTGTTTGTTTTTTTGTTATAAGTTTTCCAACATAATCAATTATTTTGGTTCCCTCTTTAATGTCACGAGTTGCATAAAGCCCTCTACCTTTATTATCAATTCCAGATTTTTTTATTTTATATAATTTCATGAAGATTTTTTATTTAGAGTTTTCTTAAGAATTATCAATTAAATTCTAAAAGAGCATCAACGTGTCTTTTAGTGCTGTCTCGAAGTGCATTTAGGTCATAACCGCCCTCTAAAATTGAAACAACTTTTCCATTACAAAACTTTTTAGAAGTCTCTAATACTCTTTTAGTAATAGTAAAATAATCCTCTGTTTTTAAATTAAATTGAGCTAGAGGGTCATCTTCATGGGCGTCAAAACCAGCGCTAATCAATATAAACTCTGGTCTAAACTCCTCTAATTTTTTTAATACACGGTCAAATACGTTTAAATATTCTTCTGAACTTATGCCAGCTGGTAAAGGTATATTAAAGATATTATTAAATTTACCTCTTTCTTGTTCTGAACCAGTTCCTGGGTAGTAGGGATATTGGTGAGTTGATATGAAAAGAACATTTTCATTTTCATAAAAAATATCCTGTGTTCCATTACCGTGATGTACATCAAAATCTATTATTGCAACTTTCTTATATTTATATTTTTTCAACAAATAATTTGCACCAATACTTACTGAATTTAAAATGCAAAAACCAGCAGCCTTATTTTGTGAACTATGATGTCCAGGAGGTCGAACACTACAGAATGCATTTCTAAATTCTTTTTTTTCAACACCATCAATTGCAGCAATTATTGATCCAACTGCATCGAAGGTTGCTTCTTTGCTTCCAGGTGAAATGATTGTGTCACCATCAAGTGAAGAAAAACCTTTTTTTGGGAAAGAACTTTTTACTAAATTTAAATAATTATTTTCATGTGTGGTTAATAGAATATCATCTGAAACTTTAGATGGTTTCTTCCATATAAGATTTTTATTATTAAGTTTTTTAAAATTTTCTACTATGACTGATACCCTTGCTATTTGTTCTGGATGCCCAGGACCTGTATCATGATTTTCAGATGTATCTGATGTAATTAAACCAGTTTTCACTTAAAGTAGTTATCTAAGATTTTAGTATAAATTAAAGTTAATTTTTTTAAATCTGAAATTGAAGTTCTTTCGTTTACTTGGTGAATACTGTTATTTCTTAAACCAAGTTCAAGTCTTGGGATCGAACCTAAAAAACGACTGTCACTAGTTCCACCTCTACAATTTAATTTTGGTGTAAATTTAGTTACTTTTTTGACAACATTTTTTACCATAAGAATATCTTTGTTTGGCTCTGTATAAAAAGCCTCACCACTTACTCTGTATTCTATTTTAGCTCTACATTTTTGTTTTTTTATAACTGAATTTATTATTTTATTTAGCTTTTTCTTTAAAGAAGTTGATTTGTATTTAGTATTAAATCTCACATTAAATTTTGCGCTTGCAGTTTGAGGAACTACATTTTCTGATAAATTATCAACATTCATTTTTGTAAATTCTAAATTAGATGGTGGCATATAATTAGTCCCATTATCTAAAGGAGAACTTTTTAATTTTGCTATTATTTTAGCTAAAGCTGTACAAGGATTATTGTATGTTCCAAAAAATGCACTATGACCGCTCTTGCCATATACAGTTATAACTCCATTCATAGAACCACGTCTTCCAATTCTTATCTCGTCGCCAACTGATTTATTTGAAGATGGTTCTCCAACTATAGAAAAATCAATTTTTTCAGCCTTTTTTCTTAAGTATTTCATGACTGCTGGACATCCATAACCTGTTGTTTCTTCATCTGCTGAAATAATAATTGAAATGGATCCATCAAATTTATTATTTTTTATAAAATTACTTACTGCACTTATCCAACAAGCTATACCACCTTTCATATCTTGAGCACCTCTACCATTTAAATATCCTTTACTTACAACAGCTTTAAATGGTGGAAGTTTCCAGTTATTAAGATTGGCAACAACATCTGTATGACCTAGATACATAATGTGGGGTTTCGATTTACCATATCTTGCATATAGATTGAGCGCTGGTTTAGGCCCTGTTCCTTTTGATTTAATTATTGTGCATTTAAAACCAATAGCACTTAATTTTTTAGATAAGAATTTCATTATACCCCTATCCTCTGTTTTGATCGTAGGAAATCTTATTAGCTCTTGAGCTAATTTTATTTCATTATAAGTTTTCATTAATCTATTCTCTTAAAAGATCATTAACTGATGTTTTTGATCTTGTCTTTTCATCAACTTGTTTAATTATTACCGCACAATATAAAGATGGTGCTTGTGGATTGTTTTTATCAGGCAAGGATCCTGGAACTACTACTGAATAAGGTGGAATTTTTCCATAAGTTATTTCACCAGTTTTTCTATTCACAATTTTTGTTGATTGTCCAATATACATTCCCATACTTAGAACAGAACCTTCTCCAACTATTACACCTTCTACTACCTCGGACATTGCTCCTAAGAAAACATTATCTTCAATAATTGTTGGTAATGCTTGAGCAGGTTCTAATACACCTCCAACTCCCGTACCAGCTGAGATATGACAATTTTTTCCAATCTGACAACAACTTCCTGCACGACTAAATGTATCCATCATTGTTCCTTCATCAATGTATGCACCAATATTTACATAACATGGCATTAAAACCGCATTCTTTCCCACAAATGATCCTTTTCTTACTGGTGAATTAGGCACCATTCTAAAACCAGCCTTTTCATGATCTTCTTTTGTCCATCCAGCTGTTTTTCCTTTAAGCAAATGAGCTTTGTCATACCAGCTACTGTATGGACCATTTAAATTTTCCATTGGATACATTCTAAAGCTTAACATGATAGCTTTTTTTAGATGTTGATGTGTAACCCATTCACCATTTATTTTTTCAGCTACTCTTGCTTTTCCACTGTCTAAATCATCAATAATTTGATTAACAGCATCCTTTAAAGATTTATCTGAATTTTGGCTTACTTGGTCTTTATTTTCCCAAGCTTCATTTATAATTTTTTCTATACTCATAATTTTATGAGTTTTTTAATAACCTTATTTCTTTTAAAAATAAAGAAAGATTTTCTATTTTGTAATCAATATAATCTTCATCAGACTCTTTTTTCCCCCAGTATTCATCATTGATTAACCAAACTGTTTTTGCTCCTCTTTCTTTTCCAATTGATAAGTTTTTTGCAATATCTTCAATGTAAAGCGTCTCAGTTGGATCGATTTGAAATTTTTTGACCATAAGATCAAATGCTTTTGCTTCAGGTTTTGGACTGTATTCAGCATCAACAATATCAAATACACCGTCAAATTGATCATCAATTCCTAAGTGAGTAGTTATATTTTTAACATGTTCTTTGCTACCATTTGTAAACACGAATTTGTTTAGATTAATATTTTCTAGTTCATTCCTTAAAGCAGTATCTTTTTCTAAAAAATCTAAATTAATGTCATGTACGTATTCTAAAAATTCTCTTGGAGGTATATCGTGATGTATCATTAAACCATTAAGGCTAGTATTATATTTATGAAAATAATTTGTTTGTAATTCTTTTGCTTTTTTTAAATCTACATTTAATTTATTTGAAATATATTTAGTCATTTTTTTACTTACTTGACCAAATACTCCTTCAAGATCACTGTAGAGCACCCCATCACAATCAAATAATATGTTTTTGATATTCTTTAATTCTTTCATTGTCTGATCAAAGTCCCCGAGCCTTTATCGGTAAAAATTTCCCATAATACAGAATGTGGCTTTGTGCCATTGATTATACCAACTGCTGTTACACCATTATTTACAGCGTCTAAGCATGCGTTTATTTTAGGTATCATGCCCTCTGTAATGGTTTCATCTTTAATCATTTCAAGAACCTCAGATGAAGAAATTTCCTCTATTAATTTCTTATTTTTATCTAAAACACCATCAACATTCGTCATTAACAATAGTCTTCTAGATTTTAAAGATTTTGCTATAGCCATCGCAGCTGTATCTCCATTAATATTATATGTTTGGTTTTCTTTACCTAATCCCAATGGAGAAATTATAGGAATTTTATTTTGATTAATTATATTTAATATTTGTTCATTATTAATCTCATTTGGTATTCCTACAAATCCTAGCTCTTCTGCTTCTGGTATAGTTTTTATAACATTATTATTTTTTGTGTGAATAGAGATTGCCTCTGTACCTTTGTCTTTTAAAGAATTAACAATGTCATTATTAAAATCAATCAAAACAGATTCAACAATATCAATTATATTTTTATCAGTTACTCTTAGTCCTCTTATAAATTTTGATTGAATATTTGATTTTTCTAGCTCTCTTTTAATTCTAGGTCCACCACCATGAATTACCACAGTTGCAAGGCCTAATTTATTTAAAACACTAAGATCAGTTATAAAATTATTAAATACGTTTCTATCAATTAAAACGTTTCCACCGTATTTAATTACTATTAAATCATTTTTATATTTTTCAATATATTTAGTTACTTCATTAATTGGTGGCCCATCTTTAGGTAATATCTTTTCAAGGTCCATTTATTATTTTTTAATTAGGTTACAGTTTTAACTGTTGTACGTTTCATTATTACAACCTGCTGAGCCATTGTTAAAATGTTATTAACTGTCCAATAAATTACTAGCCCACTTGGGAATGGTGCAAGAATTACAGTTAAAAACAAAGGGAAGAACATAAATATTTTTGCTTGCATTGGATCTGTTGGAGCCGGATTTAATTTCTGCTGTACCCACATGCTGACCCCCATGGCGACGGGCCAAGCTCCAATTACAAGGAAAGAAGGTACGTCATAAGGAAACAATCCAAATAAATTAAATATAGAAGTAGGATCCTTAGCACTTAAATCTTGGATCCAACCATAAAAAGGCATATGACGCATTTCTATTGTGACGAATAAAACCTTATAAAGAGCAAAGAACACCGGAATCTGAATCAAAATGGGAAGGCACCCGCTCATGGGATTTACCTTCTCTTTTTTATAAAGAGCCATCATTGCTTGTTGCAATTTCATCTTGTCATCTTTGTGTACTTCTTTAAGTCTTGCCATCTCAGGCTGAAGAGCTTTCATTTTAGCCATGCTTCGGAATGAAAAATTAGCAAGCGGAAAAAATGCTACACGAATACAAACGGTAACCGCAATAATTGCTAAACCATAATTACCAAATATTTTAAAGAAATATTCTAAAGCAGTGAACAAAGGGCGAGTCAAAAAGTACAGAAAGCCCCAGTCAATTGTTAAATCAAATTTATCAATTTTTAATGATTCTGCGTACCCATCAATTACATCAACTCTTTTTGCAGCTACTATTACTTGTAAATTTTCTTCTATAGAGGAGTTTCCAGTTAACTCTAATGGTTCTGTTGTAACAAAGTTAATTCTGTACTTGTTTTTGTAATCCATCGTAGTTTTAAATTCTTTTTCTCTTGGTGGAATAAGTGTTGATATGTAGTACTTATCTCCAATTCCTAACCATCCCTTTTGAGCTGTTCTTGAAAATTTTTTCTCTTCAATATCGTCATAATCTTCCTCAATTAATTCTTCGTCTAATGTAGCGATTGGACCTTCATGAAGAATGTAAAAATCAGTTAAACCTTCCGGGATTTGATTTCTTATAATTTGTCCATAAGAATAGAAGTCATAGTTTTTATCAGTAGAATTTATAACTCTTTGTTTTATTGTGAATAAAAACTTATCGTCTAATGCAATTTCTTTTTCAAAAGTGATGCCTTGATCATTAGTCCAACTTAGTTTTATAGGAGATTGATCAGTTAATTTATTATTTCCAGAAACTGACCAAATTGAATCTGCATTTGGAATATCGATATTTTTATCTGTAGTGATAAAACCACTTTCAATTATATACCCTTCTTTAGAGCTTCGTGGTGCAAGAAATTTTACTTTTTCATCACTTTCCAAACTAACATTATATTCTTTGAAAGTTAGATCATCTATTGCAGCTCCTTTCAAAGAAATAGACCCAACAATACTTTTGTTTTCAAATTGAATTCTTTCACTTTGTTGTAACGCTTCTTCTCGTGAAATTTCAGTTATATTTTCTTTTTGATCAAGACTAGGTGCGTCAGAATTCTGTTCAGTCTTAGTTTTTTCAGCTAAATTTTCTTTCGTTACAGGAGGTGGTGCAAAAAATAGCGAGTATAATATAATTACAGCAGCTGATAAACTTATGGCAGCAATTATATTTCTAGTCTCCATTATTTATTATCTTTCATTTCTTTTTTAACTGGATCAAATCCTTCGCCACCTCCTAAAAATTTAATTGGATGGCAGGACAAAATTCTTTTTATACTAACAAATAAACCTTTAAAAAAACCGTATTCCTTTAAAGCATCTATACTGTATTCAGAACATGTTGGTAAATATCTACAAGAATGACCCAATAAAGGACTAATCATATATTTATAGGCTTTGATAAATTTAATTAAAATTAAAGTAAATATATTCATTATTTTATTTTTGCAAAATCCTGAAAAAGAGTTTCTTTTATAATTTTGTATTCATTATTTAGCATAGAAGACTTAGCTATAACAAGAAATGAATAATCAAAGTTTATCTCTACTTTTTTAACAGCTTCATTCATTATGTTTCTTAATCTTCTTTTAATTTTATTTCTCTTTACTGCATTACCAATTTTTTTTTTAGTCACAAAACTTATATTTAGTCTTTTTTTATCTTTATTTAGTAATTTTCCAAAAAAAATACTTACGTATTTATTGGTAATCTTTTTTTGTTTAAGTAAATTTTTAAATTCTTCGTTTTTTGAAAGAGCAAGTATTTTGCTTTTCATTATTTTATACAGAAACAGTTAGTGATTTTCTTCCTCTTGCTCTTCTTCTAGCTAAAAGTTTCTTTCCACCTTTAGTTTTCATCTTAGAACGGAAACCATGTTTTCTAGCTCTTTTTTTATTCGAGGGTTGATAAGTTCTTTTCATAATTAAATTTGGTATTATTTTTTAATAATTTTGCACCTTTATATTAGTAATAATTAAAATAGCAAATAGAAGATTAAGCATTAAAATAAGAAGAATCATGGAAAATACAAAAAAAATTAAATTATTTATTGGCTTATCTTATTTGATAATTATTTGCTTATTTTTGTATTTCTTTTTTTCAAAGTTTAGTCTTGAAGAAATTACATCCTATGATTTTATAAAAAATAACAGTGTTTATTTTGCTGAACTTAAAAACTCTAATTTATTTTTAATTTTTATTATTTTTTTAGCATTAACCATTCTTTGGGTTTTCCCTTTTTTAGGATTTGGATCTCCAATTGCTTTAATGGGTGGTTTCATATTTGGAAAATGGATAGGGACACTTGTTGTTGTTTTAGGCTTGAGTATTGGTGCCACTTTTTTGTATATATTTGGAAATTATTTTTTAAAACAGTTCATTAGAGAAAAGTTTTTAAATAAGTTTCAAAACTTAGAAATAAAATTTAAACAATCTGAATTTAATTATCTATTAATATATCGTTTTATAGGGGGTATACCTTGGCAGCTGAGTTGTCTCTTGCCAACTTTATTTAATGTTAAGGTTATAAACTTTTTCTTTGCCACATTGATTGGAATAATTCCTCAAATTTTTTTAGCAGTTTCTATTGGTAGCGGGTTAGAAAAAATTATAGACCAAAATGCTGAAGTACCAGGAATAACCGATATAATATTTTCACCCGATATATATATTCCTATAACAGCTTTCTTTATTTTAATTTTGATTACGATATTTTTGAGAAAGTTTTTTTACAGAAATTAGTGGTGCTCCCACCCTGTACTGACCAGGGAACTAGTCATTACCAATGACTTGTTATACCATTTAACTACAGGAGCTTAGAGACAAATTGTATTTTATTGATAATAAAGCATTTTTTTCAAATTATTGCCTTAATTTTTTGATGAATATGATTTATATCTATTTTAGGAAAATGTTATGGGAATTCATTACGACTATAAATCAACTAAAGGTAATAAGCTTATGCAAAAGCAAGCTAAAAGAGAGAGAAAGCTTGCTGAAAAAAAAGCTAAACGTTTAGCTAAAGAAGGCCCAAAAAAAGAAGAGGAAAAAGCAACTGCACTAGATCCCAATAAACCAATTTCTTTAGATTTCCTGACTAACCCAAACAAAGAATGAGTTCAAAAGAAAAAAATGAGCGTTTAAGCTTGGCGCTTAGAAAAAATTTGAAGAAAAGAAAAATTTTCCAAAAAAAAAATAAAAAGAAAAATAAATAATGTCAATTCAACCTGATTCTTGGATTAAAAAAATGTGCAAGGAGCACAATATGATAGAGCCATTTTTAGAAGAACAGATATCTAAAGGAACAATATCAAAGGGGCTCTCGTCGATGGGCTATGATGTTTCTCTATCAGATGAATATAGAATTTTCACTAATGTAAATAATTCTTTAGTTGATCCAAAAAATTTTTCTGAGGATAATTTTGTAGAGCGCAAAGGTCCCTACTGCATAATACCACCCAATAGTTTTGCACTTGCGAAAACAGTTGAGTACTTTCGAATTCCTGATGATGTTCTTTGTATATGTGTTGGAAAAAGTACTTATGCAAGATGTGGTATTATCGTAAATGTTACACCTATTGAAAATGGTTTCCACGGAAATATTGTAATCGAGCTTTCAAATACAACACCAAATCCTGCTAAAATATATTCAAATGAGGGAATTGCTCAATTTTTATTCTTTAAATCAGATACAAAGCCAGAGACAACTTACGCATCTAAAAAAGGAAAATATCAATTTCAAGAAAACATTCAGGTTGCCAAGATAAAAAAATAATTTATGGATAAATTTTCTATCACCGGTCCTTGTCGAGTGATGAGAGGTGAAGTTTCGATTTCAGGTTCTAAAAATGCGGCTTTGCCAATACTTGCCGCAACACTGTTATTTGACAAACCTGTAATTATCGAAAATCTACCCAGGGTAAGAGATATCGATACGATGCTGAACTTATTAAAATCTCTTGGATCAAATATTCAATTTTTAAATAATAAAAAAACAGTAAAAATTACAAAGACTAAAAAGCAAAAGCAGTTTGGTTCATATTCAATTCTTAAGACAATGAGAGCCGGGATACTGATCCTGGGACCCTTAGTCTCTAAGTATGGAAAGTCAATTTGTAGTTTTCCTGGCGGATGTGTTTTGAATGGTAATTCTGGTAGACCAATTAATTTACATTTGGAAGCTTTAAAAAAACTTGGAATGAAGTATGAAATAAAAAAAGGATATATCCATGCTAAATCTAACGGCAAATTAAAGGGTAATAAAATTAAGTTTCCTGCAATAAGTGTAGGTGCTAGTCAGCAATTAATAATGAGCTCAATTTTGGCAAAAGGCAAAACTTTGTTACATAACTTAGCATGTGAACCAGAAATTTTAGATTTAACTAATTTTTTAATTTCTGCAGGCGCTAAAATTAAATGGATTGGTAAAAGAACCTGTCAAATCATTGGTGTAAGTTCTCTTAAAGAAACAAAATATTCAGTAATGGGCGATAGAATTGAAACTGGAACTTTTTGTGTTGCTGCAACATTAGCAAAAGGAGATTTATTAATTAAGAATTTTGATCCAAAGTTAATTAAAACTGAATTAAATTTATTAAAAAAAGTTGGGGCAAAAATTAAATTATTTAAAAATAGCATTAATATTAAAGGACCAGAAAGAATAAAAAGTATAAAAAATATAACTACCAAGGAGTACCCTGGATTTCCTACAGATCTTGCCCCTCAATTTATGGTCCTTCTTTGTAAGGCTAGTGGCACAAGTTCAATTACAGAAAATATATTTCAAGGTAGATTTTTACATGCAATGGAGCTTCAGCGACTGGGAGCTAAAATAACTATAAAAAATAGAACCGCAAAAATAGAGGGTAATTCAAACTTTATAGCAGCAGAAGTAATGTCAAGCGATCTAAGGGCCTCGGCTGCTTTAGTGCTTGCTGGTATCGTTTCAAAAGGCAAAACAGTAGTAACTAGAGTTTATCATTGTGATCGAGGTTATGAAAACTTTGAAAATAAATTAAAAAAAATTGGTGTTAAAATAAAGAGATTAAAATAGTGAAATATTTGGCTAAAATTATTGCAAGTGATCAAGAGGGTTTGCAGATGATTTCAGCTTGCAGTTCAGCAGCTAAAGTCAAAATTTCAGATATTAAGTACCTTGCGTCTAATAAAGTTTTTTTATTGTCAATTGAGAGAATTAAAGTTGAAAATGAAAATGAGGATAAAAAGGTTAATAGTATATTGAGATTTGATTTTGTTGACAATGTAAGATCAAAGAACATAGATCAATCAAATCAAGAAACAGTTTTAGAATTAGTAGGTATAGATTATTTGAAAAATAATGATGTTTATGAAATAAATCTTAT
Organism: uncultured Pelagibacteraceae bacterium; assembly: GCA_902635845.1. Classification (GTDB taxonomy): domain Bacteria; phylum Pseudomonadota; class Alphaproteobacteria; order Pelagibacterales; family Pelagibacteraceae; genus Pelagibacter. The sequence continues at coordinate 18,527 of CACPPK010000004.1, forward strand.
TTTTAATAATAATTCTCATATTGCTTTAAGCACAGAAACTATTGAAGCAAGATTAGAGGATCAAAGTGAAATTAAATAGTTATGAAGATATTAAATAGCAATAGCAAAAATTTTGATAAATCATTGGATAATTTGCTTTCAAAAAGAAAAAAGAAACTCAAAGCAAGTTCTGTATCAGTAACAAAAATAATCAATGATGTTAAAAAAAATGGCGACAAAGCTTTATTAAAGTATGAAAGAAAATTTAATAAAAATAATATTATTGTGCCATCTGTAAAGCAGATAAATAAATCAATTAAATCTCTAGATAAAAAAGTAAAAAAGGCAATCGATGATGCCTATAACAGAATTTATAAATTTCACTCTCTACAAAAATTTAAAAATATTTCTTATAAGGATAAATATAAAAACAAAATTGATTATAAATATTTACCATTAGAGTCTGTTGCAATTTATGTACCAGGGTCTACTGCATCCTATCCTTCAACAGTCTTGATGAATGCTATTCCAGCTAGAGTAGCTCAAGTAAAAAGAATAGTGATGATCAATCCTGGTTATAAAGGAAATCAAAATCCAGCTGTCTTATATGCTGCAAAAATTTGCGGTATTAAGGAAATTTATTCCATTGGTGGACCAAGTGCGATTTCAGCAGTTACTTATGGAACTAAAAAAATTAAACCAGTTAATAAAATAGTAGGTCCAGGAAATGAGTATGTTGCAGCGGCTAAGCGTGAAGTTTTTGGAGACGTAGGGGTAGAATCAATGTTTTGTGGTCCATCAGAGGTAACAGCCGTATGCGATAAAGATTCAAATCCTGAGTGGATAGCAAGTGATTTAGTAGGACAAGCAGAACACTCTGATCTTGTTCAGTGTATTTTAATCTCAAAAAATAAAAATATTATTGAAAAAACAAGAAAAGAAATTTTCAAACAAGTAAATGAGATACCAAGATCTTCTATAGCGAAGAAAAGTTTAATGAACTATGGAATGTTATTACAAGTTAATTCAGATAAAAAAATTATAGAAATAATTAATAAGATTGGACCTGAACACTTAGAATTAAATATAAAAAACTATAAATCATATATTCCAAAGATTAAATCTTCAGGCTCAATTTGTTTAGGTAAATACTCTGTTATGAGTATGACTGACATGGGCGTTCCAGGAAGTAATCACGTTTTACCCACATCAATGTCGAGTAAATATTCCAGTGGATTAAATGTTTCCGAGTTTATGAAAAAAATTTCTTATATAACGCTATCAAAAAAGGGTATTGAAAGTCTTGGGCCATCAGCTATAACTCTCGCAAACTACGAGGGTTTAAAAGCGCATGCTGAATCAATCGTAAAACGAATAAGGAGAAAATAAGATTGCCAAAGGAAGAGGTTTTAGAGTACGAGGGAAAAGTTATTGAATTGCTACCCCAAGCAAATTTCAAAATACTTCTAGATAATGGTCACGAAATTAAAGCAGTAATTTCAGGCAAACTTCGTAAAAACAGAATCAGAATCTTAACTGGTGATCGTGTAAAGGTTTCTATAAGCCCATACGATTTAACTCGGGGTCGGGTGACTTATAGAATATAAAATGCTTCGGTAGCTCAGGAGTAGAGCAGAGCCCTGAAAAGGCTTGTGTCGGAGGTGCGAATCCTTCCCGAAGCACCACGTCTTGAAGGTCATTTAATTAAACTATTATTTATTAAAGAATTTTTACTTGCATGAAATACTAAAAAAAAATATTCTTAAATTTATAAATAACAATAAGACAAAGGAAGAAGATGAGTACAATATTAAAAGGTAAGGTCAAGTGGTACAACGGAAAAAAAGGATATGGATTTATTGAACGTGATGATAAAGAAAAAGATGCGTTTATTCATGCCAGCGCTGTGAAGGCCGCGGGTTTAAGATACCTCAATGAGGGAGATTCATTAGAGTTCGAGCTTAGCGAAGACTCTGGTAAAGGACCTTCAGCAATTAATATTAAAAAAACAGATTAGTTTTTAAGAAATTTTAAAAGGACGTTTTATCAAATATCGGTAGACGTCCTTTTCTAATTTAAGCCTTGCAAATTAATAATTTTTGTCTAAAAGACTGCCCATGAATATAAATATTACATACATAAAAACTTTAAGAAGTACTCACAGAAACTGTTTCCATAGCCAGTAGGTTGGCTATTTATTTATATTATAATTTTAATTCCACACAAAATAAGATAAAACAAAAAGGTATGCCTTGGTGGTGAAATAGTATCACGTCGGTTTGTGGATCCGAAGTCATAGGAGCGTAACCTATCCAAGGTACCAGAACGCCTAGAAGGCCAAAATGAATAAAGAAAATAAACTCAATCCTTCTCTACCATCTGGATTTGAAGATCGTTGGGGTAAAAAGTTAGTTCTTAAAAAGCAGCTTTTACAGGTGATTGAGAAAAATTTTATAAAGTTTGGAGCCGAACCATTAGAAACTCCATCCTTTGAATACACAGAAAATATTGGATCGTTTTTAGCAGCAGACGAGGATAATCCTATGTCTGATATTTTCAGTTTTGAGGATCGAGATAAAACAATTAGTTTAAAGTATGATCTTTCAAGTCCTCTAGCCAGATTTTATGCACAGAACAATCAAGAACTTCCTTCAATTTATAAAAGGTACGCTATTCAAAATGTATTTAGAAATGAGAAAGCATCTAACGGGCGGTATAGGGAGTTCCTTCAAGCAGATTTTGATATAATTGGGAATGTAAATTCTGCACAAGCAAATGCAGAACTTTGTAACTTAATATCTAGCACCCTTCTAGATATTGGTCTTAACAAAGATCAGTTTACAATTAATGTAAGTAATAGAAAAATAGTTCAAGGTTTAATTAATGATTTAAAAATACCTGAGGATAAACAGCTTGGTGTAATTAGAGCGATAGATAAGTTAGATAAGTTTGGATTAAAAGGAGTTGAAGATCTTCTCAAAAAAGAAAGAAAAGATGCAAGTGGAGCAATCACTAAAGGAGCAAATTTAAATTATGAACAAGCTTCACAAATATTAAATTTTTTAAAAATAAAAGACTTAAAAACATTAAAGGAAAATTTAAATAATCCTTTATCTCAAGAAGGAATCAAAGAACTAGAAGATGTTTTTGAAATTATTGGATTTAGTTCAGATTTAAACCAAGTTAAAACTAACTTTGCGATAGTCCGGGGCCTCGAGTACTACTCGGATTTTATTGTCGAAACAAATTTAAATTTTAAAGTTACAAATAATAAAGGTAAGCAAGTTGATATTGGCAGCATCTGTAGTGGAGGTGCATATGCAAAATTAATATCAAGGTTTAAAGGTGTGGATATTCCTGGGACGGGTGTAAGTTTTGGTGTTGATCGATTATTGTTTGCTTTAATGCAACTTGATCAAATTAAAGTAGATGATCAAAAACCTGTTTTAGTTTGTGTTATGGATAAACAATTCCTTAAAAATTATTATGAAATAGTAAATTTATTAAGAGAAAATAATATTAATGCAGAAATATTTTTAGATACTAAGAAAAATTTAGGCAAGCAGCTTGATCTAGCAAATAAACGTGATTTAAATGTTGCAATTATTTGTGGAGAAAACGAGTTTAAAGATAACACTATTACCATCAAAAATCTTAAAGGTGTAAAAGGGCAAAATAATCAAACAGTTCCAAAAGCAGATTTAATTAATGAAGTTAAAAAACTTATCTGAAAATATCCTTAGATCAGTAAAGTCTAAAGGATTTAAGTATATTGATTTACCTTCAGTAATTGAAGCTGATCATATTGTGCAAAGATCAGGTGAAAACTTTAGAAAATTTATATTCTCATTTATTGATCAAAACGGTAGCGAGCTTTGTTTAAGGCCTGATTTAACCATCGTTTCTTGTCTTAGATACTTAGAAAATAACCTGAGAGGAAAAGAGAAGATTTTTTATAGTGGTCAAGCTTATAGAAAATCACAAAACAAAAAAAATTCTATTATTAGAAACCAAGTTGGATTTGAAATCTTAGGTTCAAAAGATGAAAAAAATGATGATAAAGAAATAATTAATACGTCTTTAAAAGCTTTAAAAAATTTAAAATATACTTCAGGTACATTAACAATCGGTAATGTTGAGATTTTTAAATTATTGATCTCAAAATTAGAAATCCCTGCTCGATGGAAGTTAAGATTATTAAGGCATTTTTGGCGAGATGAATATTTCAATGACTTATTAAGTCGATTAGAAACCAATGCAGATATTGACCCAACGGAAGTAGCAGTGGATAAGAAAAGGTATTTAAATTTATTAAAAAAAGATCCATCCACAATGATTGCTGGAAGATCTATTGGAGAAATTTTAAAAAGATTTGATACCAAAATGAAAGACCCTAGAAGGGCAAGCAAAGGTAAAAAGGTTTCTGCAATTATAAGATCATTTTTAAAAATTAAATGTCCAATTAATAATGCTGCAAAAGAATTAAATAAATTCTTTAAAAAAAATAAAATTAATCTTGTAGTTGATCAAAAATATTTTCCAATTTCTTCAAATAAAGTTTCAAAATTAAATGTTATGTTTTCAACATCATTTGGACGTCAGCTTGAATACTATTCAGGGATGGTATTTAAAATTGATATCAAATCTAATTCTAAAATTGTTAATTGTTGTGCTGGTGGTCGTTATGATGGACTAATTTCTGATCTCGGTTCTAAAAAACAAGTTCCAGCAGTTGGGGCTGCATTTAATATATAAATAATGATAATTTGGCTTGCATCATATCCTAAAAGTGGAAATACTTGGTTAAGAGCTTTAATAGCATCTTATTTTTATCAAAAAGATAATGGCTTTAATTTTGATCTTCTAAATTTCATAGACCAATTTCCAAGTGTTAATTATTTTAAAAAATATGAGGACTCGTTTCTACAACCAGAAAGTACTGCAGAATATTGGATAAAAGAACAAGAGAATATTAATAGAGATAAAAAATTAAGGTTTTTTAAAACACACAACGCATTATGTAAAATCAATAATTTCAGTTTTACAGATAATAAAAATACACTAGCAGCAATTCATATAGTGAGAGATCCAAGAAATGTAGTAACATCTTTGTCCAATCATTATCAAATAAATAAAAATGAGGCTTTTGATTTTATGAAAAATGAAAAAAAGGCTTTGGTTGAAAAAAAAAATAATAAATTTTTAGGCTTTGTACCTTTATTTTCATGGAAATTTCATCAGGAAAGTTGGTCTGAATGTAAAAAGTTTCCTGTTCTGACTATAAGATATGAGGACTTACAAGCAGATACTTTTAAAACTTTTAAATCAATTTTAAATTTTTTAAGAGATACAACCAATTCTAATATTAATATTAATTCTGATAAAATTAATCAGGTAATTAAATCATGTGAATTTGAAAAATTACAAAAACTTGAAAAAGATGGTGGTTTTAAAGAAGCATTAGTTTCCAAAAAAACTAATGAAAAAATTAATTTTTTTAATTTAGGAAAACAAAATGATTTTAGAATTTTATTAGATAAAAAAATGATAAATGAAATGACTGAATTTTATAAAGATCAAATAAAAAAATATAAATATGAATAAACAAATTAAAATAGGAATTCCCAGCAAAGGTAGACTTCGAAAAGATGTTCTAAATATTTTTAAAAAAAATAAATTAAAATTAATTTCAAGTAGAGGAGATCGTGATTTAATTGGTTCTATTAAAGGAAAGCAAAATATTGAAATTATTTATTTACACGCACGTGAAATAATAGAGCAACTTGCAGGCAAATCACTCGACTTAGGTTTTTCCGGATTAGATTTGTTAAAAGAAAGTGAAATCAATATTCAAAATAACATTAAAGTTTTTAAAAAATATCCTTACGGACAAGCAACACTTGTTGTGGCTATCCCGACGGATTTTATAGATATATTCAGCATGGCGGACCTTGAAGAAGTAGCCTTTGAGTTTAAAGATAAAAAGAAAAAGCGATTAAGAGTTGCAACTAAATATCCAAATTTAACACGTGAATTTTTTTACAGTAAAGGAGTAACTCAGTTTTCGATTGTTAAATCAATCGGCAGTACGGAGATAGCACCTTATACGGGCAGCTCTGAGGTTATAACAGATATTACTAGTACAGGTTCAACCCTTTCCGCTAATAATTTGAGAATTATTAATGATGGATATATTTTAAAATCTGAACTTTGCATGATGGTTACAAAATCATCTCTTCAGAATAAAAAATTGCAACGATTAGCTAAATTACTTTCGACCAAATATTAAGTCTTTCCAATAAATAAGAATAATTTTTATTATATCTAAATTTCTTATAACAGCATACAGAGCTATAATAATACAAATAATAAACAAAATTTTTAGTACCAAAAATAATTCCATAAAATATTTTTAACCCATCTTATGGAGTTATCAATCAATTTTATGTATACTTTTATTAATGAGAATTTTTGAAAGATATTTTCATATAGGAACTTCTGTAGATCAAATAGATAAGTATGTAAGACTAGTTCTTAAAACCTTTGATCCCGATGATGATATTGAGGTTACTTAAGAGGATCAGTCAGAGGCTCAATTCGTTAGAATAGTAATATTTGATAGAGTTTTGAATTAAATTTTAAGATATGAAAAAGAATTTAGATTTTAATAGAAATCCTGAGGGAATAAATCAACATGTTTTAAGATCTGATGAAGAGATACAAAAAATAATTGATAGCAAACCTAAAAACTGGACTAAAAAAGATTTTAGAGGTGAAGGTAAATTAAATAAAGAAAAAATTTTAACCAGGAAAGAAACAGAGAGAACTGGTCTTATTTTTTATCAGACAGGCAAAAGAATAAACATGAAAAATATACTCAATTATTCAACAGAGGAAAGTATTGAGGAATTTAAAAAAGGAGAAATAGATCTTGAAACTTTAAAGAATAGATCTTCAACCATTAAATGGCGAAGCAATATGACCGAAAAAGAACGTAAATTGTATGATAAAAAAATATATGATAATTTAACTGAGAAACAGTTAGAAAATAAAAGAGAAAGACAACAAAAGTATTACAACATAAAGAGAAATTAATTGAAAATTATGATCCTGACAAATTTGAGGATGTTATTGAATATTTAAAGTCGGAACTAAATGATAGTTATTCAATATTTATAGATTCTAGCACAAGACAAATAGATGTTTACTTGGTATATAAAAATATTTGAATGAAGGTCACCCAATCACAATTAGAGCAATATTTATCAAAAGCAGCCTGGATATTAAAAGGTCCAGTAGATGCATCAGACTTTAAATCATACATATTTCCTTTGCTTTTTTTTAAGAGAATTTCAGATGTTTATGATGAAGAATATGAACTGGCCTTAAAAGAGTCTGGAAATGATAAAGAATATGCCTCACTAAAAGAATTTCATAGATTTATAATTCCCAAAGATTGTCATTGGAAAGATATTAGAGAAACTTCGACAAATGTTGGGTCTAAAATTCAAACAGCAATTAGAGAAATTGAGTCAGCTAATCAAGAGTATTTAAGTGGTATATTTGGAGACGTACAATGGAGTAATAAAGAAAAACTATCTGATGAATTATTGAACAATTTAATAGATCATTTTTCTCAATACAATTTATCCAATTCTTCAGTATCTCCTGACATTTTAGGAGACGCTTATGAGTATTTAATAAAACATTTTGCAGACCTTACTAATAAAAAAGCAGGGGAGTTTTATACTCCAAGATCAGTTGTAAATTTGATGGTTAAAATTTTAGATCCAAAAGAAAATGAAAGTATTTATGATCCTGCATGTGGTACGGGAGGAATGCTCATTGAAAGTTTAGATTATTTAAAAAAATCTAATTTAAATCCTAAAACATTAAAACTATATGGTCAGGAAAGTAATTTAACAACAAGCGGTATAGCAAGAATGAATTTATTTTTACATGGTGCTGAAGATTTTAATATTTGCAAGGATGATACTCTTCGTAATCCATGTTTTTTTAAAGAAGATAATTTAATGAAATTTGATTGTGTTATTGCTAACCCTCCATTTTCGTTAGACAATTGGGGTGCTGAAAATTGGTCTAAAGATCCATTTGGTAGAAATATTGGTGGCATCCCTCCAAAAAGTAACGGTGATATGGCTTGGGTTCAACACATGTTAAGTTCAATGGATAAAAATGGTACTATGGCCATCGTACTTCCTACTGGAGTTTTATTTAGAAAAGGTAGTGAAAAAAATATAAGAAGATATTTATTAGAAAAAGATTTATTAGAAACAATCATTGGCCTTGGACCTAACATTTTTTATGGGACTGGTCTGTCTCCATGTATCTTGATTTTAAAAAAAAAAAAAAGTAAAAAAAAAATTGGCAAAGTAGTATTTATTGATGCATTCGATGAAATAAGAGTAGGCCGATCACAAAATTATTTAGAATTAGATAATATTAATAAAATATTTAATCACTACTGTAACTTTGAGAATAAAGCTAATTTTTGCAAAATAGTATCTATTGAAGAAATAAAAGAAAAAGAATATAACTTAAATATTCCTCTTTATGTTGACAAAGATTATAAAGAAAACTTATCTTCAACACAAAAAGTATTATCTAATCTAAAAAATTCTTGGGATAAAAATTTAGAAATTGAAAATGAATTAAATATTTTGCTCAAAGATTTTATTTTATGAACCAACTTGAATTAGAGCGATATCTTTGGGGAGCAGCGGTGCAATTAAGGGGAAAAATTGATGCAGGTGATTATAAACAGTATATATTTCCTCTGATGTTTTACAAACGTATTTGTGATGTGTACGATGAAGAATTTCAAAATGCTTTAAATAAAAGTGATGGAGATCTTGATTATGCAAGTTTTGATGAAAATCATACGTTTCAAATACCCAAAAGTGCTCATTGGAACAAACTACGAGAAGTAACCGTGAATGTTGGAATAGCATTAAAAAAAGCTATGAATTTAATAGAAAAAGCAAATTACTCGACATTGACTGGAATTTTTGGTGATGCATCTTGGTCTAATAAAAGCAGACTTTCAGATGAATTATTAATTAATCTTATTGAACATTATTCTAAATATAAACTTAATTTATCAAATGTGACTGATGATGCACTTGGAAATGCATATGAATATTTGATTAAAAAATTTGCAGATGATAGTGGTCATACAGCAGCAGAATTTTATACTAATAGAACCGTGGTCGCTTTAATGACTGAAATTATGGATCCTAAATCTAATGAAACTATTTACGATCCAACGTGTGGCTCTGGTGGATTATTACTAAATTGCACCTTGCATTTAAAAAAACAAAAAAAAGAGCACAGAACAATAAAATTATATGGACAAGAAATAAACTTGATCACTTCATCTATTGCACGAATCAACATGTTTGTTCATGGAATAGAGGAGTTTAAAATTATAAGAGGTGATACATTAGCAAACCCAGCATTTATTAATAAAGATAAGTTAAAAAAGTTCGATGTAATTTTGGCAAATCCTCCGTATTCAATAAAATCCTGGAATCAAAAAAATTTCGAAAGAGATCCATACGGAAGAAATATATGGGGAACACCTCCAAAAAAATGTGCGGATTATGCTTTTCAGCAACACATACAAAAAAGTTTGAGTAACAAAAATGGTCGTTCAATATGTTTGTGGCCTCAGGGAATTCAGTTTAGGGATTCAGAAATAAAAATTCGTAAAAATATGATTAAAAGTGATGTTGTAGAGTGTGTAATAAATTTAGGTCCAAATTTATTTTATAATTCATCTATGGACTCTTGTTTATTAATTACTAATAACAACAAATCAAAAAAAAGAAAAAATAAGATTATATTTATTGATGCCAGTGATCAAATAAGAAAAGAGACAAATATGAGTTATTTAGACCCTGAACATATAAAAAAAATTCACGAGGCATATTTACAATTCAAAGATAAAGATAACTTTTGTGCAGTTATTGACACTAAAGAAATATTAAAAGACAAAGATGCAAGATTAAGTGTACCATTATTTGTGAAAAAGAAAAGTTTTGTAGAAGAAGATATAGATATATCAATTAACAATTTTTTTTTAAACCGTAAAATATTTCAAAAGTCTATGAATAATCTTTTTAAAATTTTATCTCCAACAAAAAAATGATAGAAATTTCAACTTTCGATATAAATAAATCAAATTGGAAATTGATAAAATTAAAAGATATCGCTTTTGAAATTTCTGATAGATTAGATAATCCAAATAAATCTATTTATGACAAATTTGTTGGATTAGAAAATTTTATATCGGGAGATATTAAAATTAATTCTTGGCAATCAACAAAAGATCTGGTTTCAAGTGCAAAAGTATTCCAAAAAGGAGATGTTTTATTTGCTAGAAGAAATGTTTACCTAAAAAGAGCATCTCTAGTAAATTTTGATGGGTGTTGCTCAGGTGATGCGTTTGTACTTAGAGAAAATGAGAAATTAATTATAAATGGATTTTTAGTGTTTATTCTTAATTCGGACCAATTATGGGATTTTGCTACTGCTAATGCAGCTGGAACTATGTCTAAAAGAGTAAAATGGAGAGATTTAAAAGAATATCAATTTTTATTACCAGATAAACCAACTCAAAAAAAAATTTATAATTTATTAAATAAATTTAATGAATTGAAAGAAAATTATAATTTAATTCAAAATAATTTACGTAATTTTTTACATTCTTATATAAATGAATTATTTCACACAAATAAAGAAAGAATAAAAATAAGCGATTGTATAATAAAAACAGAAGATAGCAGCAAAGTTGCTGAGGGATTATCTCCTTATATAGAAATAGGAGATGTAGACCTCTTTGATAAATCTCTTAAGATAAAAAATAAAAAATCAGTAAAAGGCTCATTATTAGTAAAGAAAAACTCAATTTTAGTATCTACAGTAAGACCTAGTAGAGGTGCTATTATTAAACTTTCTGAGGATAGAATTGTATCTTCAGCATTTGCAATTCTTCAAGCTCATTTAAAGGTAGTAACTAGTGATTTTTTATTTCATTGTTTGGCATGGAATAACTCGTTTTTAAATTTTACGAGTAGGTTTGCTACTGGCACAACTTACCCAACAATCACTGATGAAGACATAAAAAAATTTAAAATTCCATTATTAAAAATTTCTGATCAAAATATTGAATGCAAAAAACTTAACGAAGTTTATAACCAACTGAAAATTTGTAAAAAAAGTTTGAATGAAATTGTTTTGTTAAATAAAAAAATAATTTATAATTTTTTTAAATGATTTTTGATGAAATTAACAGTGTTGAAAATTTTATAATAAAAAATTTAAGTGGATTTAATTTAAATAATAAAAGATATGATCAAGATAGAAGCTCATATAAATGGAATTATAGAAGCTCCAAAACAATTCATAGAGGTACAAAAGAAATATTTGATGAGAAAGAACTAAGGAGAGCTTTATTACGTCTTAACACTAAAATAAAAGAAAAACCCCAATTAGCGGATGAAATAATACAAAAACTAAGAGATATATTGATTTCAGTTAATGTTGTTGGTCTTGTCAGAGCTAATGAAGAATTTTTGGAATGGATTACAGGCGAAAAAACAATGCCGTTTGGGGAAAATAATGAATATATTCCGATACGAATAATTGATTTTAATGAAATTTCAAATAATACTTTCGTAATAACCAATCAATTTCAAGTTCAAAATATTGAATTAAAAAAACCTGATTTAGTTTTATTCATTAATGGAATTCCCATTGTAGTTGGTGAAGCAAAAACACCTATAAGACCAGCAATAAGTTGGATAGATGGTGCATATGAGATTCACGATATATATGAAAGTTCTATTCCTCAGTTATTTGTACCAAATATATTATCATTTGCTACTGAAGGAAAAGAACTTTTTTATGGAGCTGTAAGAAATTCATTACAATATTGGTCACCTTGGAGAATAAATGATAATGAAAATGATTTAGAAAAGAAACTAGGTCTTGGTGAAATTAAAGAGGAATTAATAGATTTATTAAGTCCTGAGAGACTTTTGGATATTCTTAAGAATTTTTCTTTATTTACTACTAATAAAAAAAAACAAAGATCAAAAGTTATTTGCAGGTTTCAGCAATACGATGGTGCAAATAAAATTGTTGAAAGAGTGATTGAAGGTAAAGAAAAAAAAGGATTGATATGGCACTTTCAAGGATCAGGTAAATCATTACTAATGGTTTTTGCTGCACAAAAACTCAGAAAGCTTGCTAAACTAAAAAGTCCAACAGTTTTAGTTTTAGTAGATAGAACAGATTTAGATACTCAAATAAGTGGAACATTTAATTCAGCCGATATCCCAAATATTGAAACCACTGAAAATATAAAAGAATTACAAAAAATGTTAGAACTAGATACTAGAAAAATAATAATTTCAATGATTCATAAATTTAAAGATGCTAAGCCAGATTTAAATTTAAGAGATAATATAATTGTTTTAGTAGATGAAGCTCATCGTACCCAAGAAGGTGATCTTGGAAGACAGATGAGAGCTGCTTTACCGAATGCATTTTTATTTGGTCTTACTGGAACACCGGTTAATAAAGTAGACAAAAACACTTTTTGGGCATTTGGATCAAAAGAAGACAAAAGTGGTTATTTATCAAGATATTCTTTTGATCAATCTATAAGAGATAACGCAACTTTAAAATTACATTTTGAACCAAGGTTGATCGACCTTCATGTTGATCAAAAAGCACTAGATAAAGCAATGGAAGAGTTTAAAGAAAGTGCTGCACTTACCGATGATGAGGCAGATGCTTTAAATAAAAAATCAGCAAAAATGTCAGCATTTTTAAAATCCCCAGAGAGAGTAGCAAAAATTGTTGAAGATATTGCAAAACATTTTAAAGAAAAAGTTCAGCCACACGAACTAAAAGCGATGATAGTTACTCCTGATAGGGAAGCATGTGTTCAATATAAAGAGGAATTAGATAAATACTTTAAAACAGAAGCAAGCAGAGTTGTGATTACCACTTCAGCTAATGATGATTTAGAATTTAAAAAAAAATGGGGAATCGATAAATCAGAGCAAGAAAAAATTGTTGATGAGTTTAATGATAAAGATTCTGATTTAAAATTTATTATTGTAACTGCTAAACTTCTAACTGGATTTGATGCTCCAATTCTTCAAACAATGTATTTAGATAAATCATTAAAGGAGCATACACTTATCCAGGCAATTTGTAGAACTAACAGGCCTTATCCTGGAAAAAATTTTGGATGTATTGTTGATTATTTTGGCGTTTTTGATGATATTGCAAAATCACTTAACTTTGATGAAAAAGAAGTCAATTCAATAATATCCAATCTTTCTGAATTAAGAGATAAACTTAAACCAGCGATTGATGAAGCACTCAAACACTTTGAAGGAATTGATAGAGCTATGATAGGTTTTGAAGGCCTTGAGCAAGCTCAGCAAAAAATAAATACAGATGAAAAAAAAGATGCTTTTGCACAAGATTACAAATATTTAGCGAATATTTGGGAGTCGCTTTCACCCGATAAAATTTTAAATTTATATAATGATGATTATAAATGGCTAACTAACGTATATGATTCTGTAAGACCATCATCTGATAATACAGGCAAGCTTCTTTGGTTTACTTTTGGGGCTCAAACAACCTCCTTAATTCATGAAAATGTTCATGCAGGAAATATTCACAAATTAGAGGAATTTGTATTAGATGGAAATGTAATTGAAGAAATTATTCAAAACCCTGATCCAAAAAAAATCAAAGAAGTTGAAAAAATATTAATTTCAAGATTTAAAAAACATACAAATGATCCAAAATTTAAAAATTTGAGCGAAAGATTAATTGAAATAAAAAATAAGTTAGAAGAAGGATTAATTACATCAATTGAATTTGTAAAAGAATTGTGCAAATTAGCAAAAGAAACACTGAAGCTTGAAAAAGAATTACAAGAAAAAACCCCTAAAGCAGCATTAACAGATCTTTTTTTAGAAATTAAAAATGATCAAACACCAGCAGTTGTAGAGAGAATTGTTACTGATATTGATGCAATAGTTAAAATAGTAAGATTTCCTAATTGGCAAAGTAGTAATGCAGGACAAAGGGAGGTACAAAAATCATTAAGACAAACTCTTCTAAAATATAAATTACATAAAGATCAGGTGTTGTTTGAGAGAGCCTACGAATATATTAAAGAGTATTATTAGATAATTTTTGCATAGTTGAAATGTAGATGATCTTTGTGTTATAATAGATTATTCTATTTAAGAATATTTCATGGCATGTAGCCATGCGGCCTGAAATAAAGCCTTTTAGGTGAGCTTAATGGTAATTCTGTTTCATTACTTCTCTTTCTCTATCTCTATCAATTGTCTGCCAATCACCCTCTTCAAAAGGAATATCTTTTTCTTCTAAACATTTCTTCATTTTTTCAAGCCTATTTTGATGTCTTTCAAGAGATTTTAAGTATACGTAGAGTTTCTTAAAAGTTGATTTATTTAACCATTTATTTTCTACTTCAATCCAATTTTCAAATTCCATACAATCTGGAGTGTTATAAATATATTCATGATATCTTATTTTTTTACCATCATCACTTAATGTATCTGACCAACTAAATATTTGATTATTTCCTTCATCAATAACTTGATGTGCAACATAATAATCTGAAAGATCAATTGAATTAAATTCAAATTCTAGTTGTTTCATATTTAGAGTTGAAAAAGTATTCTTAAGAATAAAGAACCTTAACAATTATAAATTTAATAGTTGATGATGGCAATATTTTGTCATTTAAAAAAAAATCAAGATCTTTTTAAAAACATATTTCAGACTTAGTAGAGCCAAAGATTAATGATTTAAATAGAATCATGCATTGGATTCCACTCCTTTTTGCCCGTTTACGAATATTTTCATTATCTCCCTTGTTGCGTAAACCTCTCGATAAGCGAAGGGGTGGAACCATTTCAAATTACAAATTACTAACTCATAAAAAATCAACCAACAGAAGGAGCCACAATTTATGGAAATAGACCAGGTCTATAAATATTGCCACGTCTCTACATTTGTATCTTATGACAATTCCGATCCAGTTTATAAACAAACCTTTAGATTTAAAATCAATAACAGTACCCATCACAGTTTATTATTAGATAAAATAGTCTCTCTATTAAAAAAAGAGGGAATTAAAGTGGAGCTCAAATCATGAAAAGAGTTTTACTTATTATTTTATTACATTTATCTCTTTTTTTTCTTGTATTTGCTTATCAAGCCCAAGCTTCTGAGGAAGAATGGAAAATAGACAGGTATGAAAGCCTTGTATTTGCAAGAGTTTATGGTGAGGTAATACATGGAGACAGTTTAAATTTTTTTATTAATTCCAAAGAAAACTGTGAAAAAGTTTGGCATAATTTTACATTTTACACATACGAACAGCCTGGAGATATAAAACAATTATTACACAAAAATATACCAATAAAGATTAATAATGAAGAGGTAACGGCTTATGTTGATTATATTCAGCCATTTTTGATGGGTTATAGAGTATTGCTATCTTTAGGGTCTTTCCCAATTAAAGAATATATTTATAAATTAAACAATTTTTATATTGAGGAAAAAAGATTTGAGATTGAAATAATTGACGGCATTGACTTTAAAGCCAGTAAATATTTTGATATTAGAAATAATAGCTGGAAACTTGATAAACTTGTCCCTTCAGTATTAGAAGCTAATAAGCTTTGCAAAGAGATTTTTGATAAAAAATTATGATAAATGATTTTTTTAATTGGTGTGTATTGGTTCTAGAAATTATGGCTGAATATACCGGCATGTCTTATGAATTAATTAACATACTTATTTTTGTTATTTTGCAACCTTTATTGATTTTAATATTTTTCTACTTATGGCGAAAAGAATTACACAAAAATAGAGAAATTACAGATTTTTACGATTTTCATAAGAAATAAATTATTTTAGATCATTATTCATTAGTCGGTGAAAAGCTTGTATTGATTAAATCGATTTAAATAATAAATTACCGAGTTTTATGAAATGGAACAAAAAATATAATTATCCGTCTTCAACTAGAAGTGTTCATCAAGGATTCAGACATTATGCTTTAAATAATCAGATGCTTCCATCTGTGACATCCATTATTGAGATGACAAAAACAGACCAAGAAAAAGAATCTCTTGCTGCATGGAAATCACGAGTTGGTGAAGCGGAGTCGTCAGCTATTTCAAGGGAAGCTGCTAAAAGAGGAAGTGAGATGCATTCCAACATAGAACATTTTTTATTGGGTAAAGATAATTTAAATTTATTTGAAGATGAAAAGGAAAAATCAAAATCAAGAATGATGTCCGATCTTATAATAGAAGAAGGGCTTAGAGATAAACTTGAAGAAATTCATGGTGTTGAGTGTGTTCTTTATTATCCTGGACCAAAAGGATTTGCAGGATCAAGTGATTTAATTGGAATGTACTCAGGTGTACACAGTGTAATTGACTTCAAACAAAAAAATTCAATTATGAAAGAAAGTTACGATTCGTTACAAAATTATTATACTCAATTGGGTGGTTATAGTTTAGCCCATAACAAAGTATATGGTTCAAATATTTCTCAGGGAGTTATTTTGTTAGCTACCACTGATCTAGTTTTTCAAATTTTTAGAATTAAAGATGAAAAACTTATAGAGTATCAAAACAAATTTCTTGAAAGAGTTGATCAATACTATGAACTCATTTCAAAGAAATAAATTTCCCTGCTAAACTCTTTTAACAGGGAAATTGCCAGCTTTGATAAAAGCAATCATTTCGTTTTCATCAATAACTGTTGTACCAAATGCTTTAGCTTTTTTAGCTTTAGAAGTGTCTTTTCTAGAGCTGATTAAGTAATCAGTTCTGCTACTAACTCCACTCACAAATCTAGCATTTGTCTTATTGTGTATTTCTACTATTGCATCTACTCTTTTGTACTTTTCTAACGCTCCAGTAATGCAGAATGTTGCTGTTGGTTGTTTATTTTTCATTTTTTTATCCTTTTGTTGTTTGTTCATGAGGGAAGTAAAACACGCTTTTTCTTTGATTTAGAGTCCAATAAAATCTAGGATAAAGGACAAATACATATTTGCTTTTAGATTTGCGGGTTATTTGGATTTGTCCAAAAATCTTAAAGATTTTAGATCGTATAATGAGAAAATTTTTTCACCTTATTTCATGGTTAATAACTCTCAATATCTTGTTGGTTTCACCTTCCTATGCAGTGCCTGGAGGAATTTTTAAGAGTATATTTAACTTATTTAAAAGCGGAGGAGATGATGTCATTAAATCTGCAGACGATGTTTTAAGGGGAACAAAAAATCAAGGTGAAAATGTCATAAATACTAGCGATGATTTAATTAGAGATATCAAAAATAAACAAATAGGTAATACTTCAGCACAAGCAGATGAAGCTTTAGTTTTAGAGAGAATTGGTGCTGACAATCATATAGTTGAGTTTAAAACCTT
The DNA here is from genome assembly GCA_902635845.1 of uncultured Pelagibacteraceae bacterium. Taxonomy (GTDB): domain Bacteria; phylum Pseudomonadota; class Alphaproteobacteria; order Pelagibacterales; family Pelagibacteraceae; genus Pelagibacter. The sequence continues at coordinate 36,046 of CACPPK010000004.1, forward strand.
AAAAAAATCTTCAAGAAATGATTATATTTATCATTTAAGAAAAAATGCAGACCAAGCGGTAGATAATGATCTTTTCGATATCTATGAAAGTGTTACCTCAAATACTCCTGAAACCTCTAATATTCAAATTTCATTCAAAAGTTATGTTTTATTAAATTGGATAGGGAGAATTTATATAAAATCTAATTATTTTAATAAGCCCAAGTTTGAAGATAAAACAATGTTGGTATGTAAAAATATTGATCAAGTGTTTTATTTATCTCTATTGATGGAGCAAGAACCAAAAAGAGCATTTTTAACAAAAAATTTAAAATTCAAGAAAAATACAAAAAATGTTTCATCTCAAGAGCTATTTATTATTGAGGATACTGAAAAAAGAAAAATAATGGTTACTTGGCCTGTGAATACGGAATTTCCACAAAATTATTTTGTTATTTATCCTAATCAGAATTTTTATTATGAAAATCCATCTTCAGGTACTGTATCCCCAGAACAATTTAAAAAATATTTAAGTAAAAGAAAATCATTTAAAAATAGGTGTTTTAAAGCCACTGAATCAGGATTGTTATAGGATAATAAATGATTTAAGCTATTGGTATATGGTTAAAATAAGAAAATTAGCCTCAATTGAAAAAGGATTAGAAGAAATTACCAAAGTATTATCTGAAAATGAGATTAAACAAGCTATTAATAAAGGGGCTTCTTATATAAGAAAGTGTAGTGACCCTGACCCAGACTCAGATGGAATAAAAAGAAATATAGATCATAAAGACTCTGTGCAATTAGATTTAGCATGTGTGAGAAAGGGAATATCTCCACCCCTTCTTACTTCACATCAATACATTATTGATCAAGAAAAAAATAAATTAGACAACGAAGATATGAGCGATGTTTCTAGAATGCTAGTTAAATTTAGTATTTTAGAGGGTGAATTAAATAAATTTATTATAGATGCAACAGACCCAGGAGGTCCTGGGGGAGAAAGTGTAACTGAATTAGAAAAAAAGAAAATTTTCGAATCAATAAAAAAATTAGAGGATAAAATTTTAAAAATAAAATTATCTATTGATAAAAGTAAATAATTTTATCCTATAAAAAATTGGATAAATTATTAATTGACTTTTAAAATCAAACAAAATATACTGATTTTAACTTAATAAAAAGTTAACCTTTTTATGTATGCGGATTATTAAGTCAGTTCTATATTAATAACTTTCTTAAAATCATAAACAAAAAGGTTAGCCAACTGAATGGAGTTTATGATCAAAAATAAAGATAGAGTTAAAGTTAAGAGATATCATTGTTATTTCTGTAACTGCACAGGTTTTTTTAATAAAAAACAGACCATCTTCCAAATATGGAATTGGGGATATGAATTTATCAACAAAAAGATTTGTCGTTATTGCAATGGGCGAGGATTTACTGTTTTAAAACATAAATTTGAAGCTCTAAATAATTATAAAAGCTATCGGGAGCACTAAAAATGTCTAAAAATCAAGCTTTTTTCACTATCTTTTTCAGTTCAAAATTAAGGAAAATGTTGTCCAAAATAATTAAATCTATTTCCCTACTTTTCAAAAAGAACTTCACGTATTTGTTCAATATGAAAAATATTAAAACAAATTTAAATATTGGCCTGGGGCAAGTCCTTTCTTCTCCTTTCTTATTGTTAGCCCCAGACCAATATTTAAACCGATCTTTTAAAAAATTGGAGGAGCTATATGACTGATACAAGCAAATATTCAAATATAAGCGTTTCTAAGAAAACTTATTCAGACCTTCAAAGACTAAGTAAAGAAATTCTTCCTGGAGATACTAATCTTTCAATTTCAAAAACGGTAACTCATTTAGTTGATTGTAAAATCAAGGAATCTAATGATCTTCTATACTTACAGGGTTATCAAACAGAAGAAACAGGTTTTACCCCACCTAAAAACATAATTAACAGGGTAATCAACAACTCTAACAAAAAGGATAAAAAAAATGGAAAAAAATAAGAAAATGGAAATATATAAAAATTTAATTCTAGATGTTCCTGGAGTTAAAACGGCTAAATTTGAAAAATCAATCGAAAGTTCAGTGACAACTTCATGGGGTGTTAATTGGGATGCCGATTTTATTGCAAGAGATATCCTTCAAAATTTTAGAGACTCAAATCTATCTGAGATTGAGAAAGTAGTTGTTAATACTAAAAATGACAGAATATTAGTCGAAGGTAATAATTGTTTTGATTTAAGAAAATTATTCTTCGTTGGCTCTAATAAAGCTGGAGACGAAACAACTGTAGGTGAGTATGGTGAGGGATTTAAGGCTGCTGTAGTTTCAATGCTGAAAAGAGGTATACAAGCTCCCGTATCTGTTTCAGCTGATACAGCTGTAGTAATAGATGTTGGTGAAGAAGTTGTCGAAGACTTAAGACCACTAGTTTATCATTTTTTTAAAGTTAACAAGCAAAACAAAACTAGCTTTATGGTTCATACTTACGATAAAGAATTAAAAGCAGCTTTTGATTTTGGAATGTCACACTTTTGGTTTGAAAAAAATCCATTAGTTGGTGAAGAGCTAAATTATTATAACGATATAGCTTGTTACAAAAGTACAAATCCTAACACTGGTTATTTATTTTATAGAGGTGTTATGAGAGGTACAATTGATCATATTCCTATCGTAATTAATATTCCAAAAAAATATGCTCAAATTGAAAATAAGATTAAGAGTGACCGTGATCGAAACTCGTTCGATAACAAATTAGTAAATAATTTTTTAAATATTTGGGCGAGATCTGGTTTTCATTATCACTCAATGCAGAATAATCCAGCGATACAGTATATATTAGAAAAATCGCGAAAGATTTGGGATAAGGGACATCCGTTGTTAGCTGCCTTAGCCAATAATGCTTGGAATATTAAAGATGACAAATCTTTAATAAAATTGTTTGGCAATAAATATTTTGCAGAGTCAGCACATTATCATTCGAGAGCAATCACATGGAGTGAATGGTATGACAAAAAAACACAAACTTACATAATTAAAAAAGACAGAGAACTTGAGAAAAAAGGAAAAATTAAATTACCGAGTTACTTTGTAAGGTTTGGAGTTACTTCTTCGCTTGAAATGTTTATAAAAAATAAAGAGGCGTTAGAAAAAAGAATAAGAACAAAAAAAACAGCACCACTTAACACTAAGCAAAAAAAAGCTGTTAATTATGCAATAGAATGTATTTCTAAAGTTGCTCCTAGTTTTAGTTCTCTTTACAACAGTTTTGTAGAGGACCAAGGCATCTATGAACTAGATTTTAAAACTATCGAGTCAAAGGATTTGCTTGGAGAATTGAAAGACTCTAGAGATTATGATGGCAAAACAATTTATTTGAATAAAGATTTATTTAAATCAAATTTTGGAAAATTCTTTGCAATCTTAACTCATGAAATGGGTCATGTTTTTGGTAAAGACGGTGAAAGAGAATTCTCCGATGTATTAACTCATATCATAGCTCAAGCAGTAGAGAAAAATTCTGTAATATCAAAGTATTCTAAAAGCTGGGCAAGGTATAGAGCGTAATGTTAAATTTTAATTTTAATTACAATATATCTGATACTGTAAAAAAAAATAATATTACTATTTTCTTTTTGCAATCAAAGACAAAACTTGAGAATAATTTTTTGACTTTAGAGGAGTCAATATCCAAAAGTTTAGTGGATATTAAAGAAGTAAATTCTAAAGGTACTATTAGATATCTTAAAGTTTCAAATAAATCTAATCAGAAATTATTAATATTAGGATCAGAACAAATTATAGGAAATGCTTTGAAACAAAATCGAGTGGTTAATAATACAACGTTAGTACCAGAACAGACAACTATACTGTTGAGTGTTAGTTGTTGTGAAAAAAATAGATGGAGCCCAGCAGTAGCTAATAATATCTGTACCTCAGAATCTCTATATTTTACAAAAGGAAGAATTAATAACTCAGTGGATATTTTTGATAATAATAAAACCGATCAGTTTAAAATTTGGGATGATATAGCTGAAAAATTAGATGAATTTAACACTAAGTCTTTTACTGGTACTCTGGAAGACACATATAACAAAAACAAACTTTATTTTGATGAAATTACTAATTATTTTAAAATAAATGAAAATGATGTTGGAGTAGTTGCAGCGATAGGAAATAGATTGGTAAATGTTGAAATATTTTCTAGCAATAAACTTTTGAAAATTTATTTTCCCAAAATAATTAAAAGTTTGGTTTTTGAAAGTTACAAAAAAACCTCTCAGAATTATCTTTTAGGATTAAAAGATGTGTATAAACTCTTTAGATTAATTGAATTTTCTGAAAAAAAATTGCATAAACCATATAATGACTGTTTAGGTGAAGAAATTCGTTTTAACAGCGATAGAGTAGTTGGCTCATGCTTAAATTATAAAGGGAAATTGCTTCATTTTTCAGGATTTTTAAAAGATGATATGAACGTTCCTCTATTTAAAAGTAAGGTAGCATAATTATGGATTATTTAACTTTATTAATTGGATTATTGATAGGAGCAATACTTGGATTTATTGGCAATCAATTGTTTCAAAAAATAAAAGCAGAGCAAAAAGAGGATAATGATCAGGATGATGTTATCTCTGAAATAAAAGCATTAAAGCAAGAAGTAAAAGAATATAACGATAGTGCAAACACTGATCGTGGATCTATTAATCAAATATTAACTGATATGAGAACCGCAGAACAACAAGTGGGACAAGCAGCAATGGAAATAAAAAGAACTCTTGTGACTGGCGGAGGTCAAAAACAAGGTGCCTGGGGTCAATTGATTTTAGAACATATATTAGAAAATAAACTCCAATTTACTAAAGGTGAGGAATTTGAGGTTCAAAAAAGTTTTAATACTAATGATGGTAGATTAATACCTGATGTAATTGTTCATTTCCCAGATGGAAGAGATGTTGTTATTGATAGTAAAGTTTCTTTAACTGCATGGGACCGATATGTAAACGCAACCGATGAGTCAGAGAAAACAGAGGCATTAAATGATCATAGAAAGTCAATTAAAGCACACATTGACTCGCTCGCGTCGAAAAATTATCAAAATATAAAAGATATAAATTCTTTAGATACAGTAATTATGTTTTGTCCCAATGAGCCATCAATTTCTTCGTTAGGTGACATAAGTAGAAATATAATGGATTACGCTATATCTAAGAAAATAACTTTAGTAGGACCTTCAATGTTATATTTTGCATTGAAGACAGTAGAGTATTTCTGGAAAACAGAAAAACAATCAAAAAACGTCCAAAACATTATTGAACTTGCAAATAAGGTTAGTTCTCAGGCGGCTGAAATTTATGATAGTGCTAAAACTGCTCAGGAAAGCATGGAAAAGTCTATGAATAAATTAGACAATGTTATGGGTAAAATTAAAGATGGGAAGGGAAGTTTATTATCAAGGATTTTAAAGATGATTTCTATAGGAGGACTTTCTCCCAAAAAAGAGATTCCAAACAATTTAAAAAATGAAATAAGCGATGAAGATGAGGACGATGATGAAGAAAAAAAATAAAAAAAAAACTAATTTTCCAGATTTGATAACTTTACCACCACACAATCATTTTAAACATTTTTTTAGTTCTATATTATTTAAACTAAAAACGTTGATGAATAAATTATTTAAAAAAAATGATAAAAATTTAAAATTAGAAATAGTGATGTTGAAAATGTTGTTATCACAAAAAGAATTAGACTTTGCCCTTCTTAAAGCTCAATACGATTTTGAATTGACAGTTTTGAAAAATGAAATAAACCAATTCAATCTTCAAAAGATAATAGATCACAAATAATTAAATAATTAAATTATGTCTAAAATACTTACGATCGACTATGAAACTTCAGACTCTAGGGTAAATTTTGGGCAAGTCTTGCAAGCAGGAATAGTTATATCTGATGATAAACTTAATATTCAATCTAGACATGAGTTAAGATGTAGACTTAAACCTACGGTAATACCATCAATTGGCGCATGTTTAGTTCACAAAATTCCAGTGAACATATTAAAAAATTCAAACAAATCTCATTATGAAATGGTACTAGAACACTATAACTTAATTAAGGATAATACTCCATCAGTTGTGATGGGATTTAACCAAGTGGCATTCGATATAGAATTTTATCGAAGGATGCTTTACAAATCTTTGATACCTGACGTTTATCAAACTAATACTAATGGGAACCGACACTTAGATATTTTAAACGTATCTAGAGCTGCTAAATTTGCAGATAACGATTCAATTCAAACAATTCTCAATGAAAAAAATAGAGACTCATTTAAGTTGGCGGATCTTAGTACAGCAAATAAAATTAATAATGGTACATCTCATGATGCAATAACTGACTGTTTGAATTCAATAGATCTTGCTAGAATTATTTTTAAAAAAACAAATCATATTTGGAATGATGCTTTATTGTTAACAACAAAAAAAGATACAGAGAATTTTATTTTAAAAAATAAAATTTATACTTCTTTAGAGTACTTTTATGGTAATACTCACCCTTTTCTTTGCCATCATATTTTATTTCATCCTCAATACCAGTGGTCAATAAATTGGGACATGAAAGTGGATCCAGAAATTTATTTAAAAATGGACCGACAAACTCTTTCAAAAGCGCTAGAAAGTTCGCCAAAAATTATAAGAACAGTAAAATGTAATAAATCATTAGTATTACTGAACCCTGATTATGCAATGAAAACTCAGAAGTACTCTGAGATTGGTTTAGAAGAAATTCATAGAAGAGTAAAAATTCTAGATAATAATCCTCAGTTTATTGAATTAATTGGTTCTATATTGTCGGATAAAGCTCAGCAAAAAATGAGCATGGACCAAACTGAACTTTTGTTTGAAGAAACTATTTACTTTGGAGGTTTTGCTAAAGAAAAAGACAAATCTTTAATGAAAAAGTTCCATCAAGTTGAATGGAAAGAAAAAGTAAATTTAATTGATAAATTTTCTGAAGAAAGATTTCAGTATTTTGCTAAATGCTTAATCTACGAAGAAAGCCCTGAAAGTTTACCTAAATCTATTTTTAATGAAATTAATAGAAGTTTTGCACAAAGACTATTATCAAAAAATAAAGAAAAGTGGGAAACGATTCCAAGTTTTTATTCTGAAGTTGATACATTAAGAGAACTAAAATACCAAGATGACGAGGAAATGCTTGAATTAATTGAGCAATACAATCAATACGTAATGGATATAGAGTCTAAGTTAGAAAGTGCTTAATTTTTTTCAGTTGTATGAATAAAAATTTATTTTTAACAGCATCAATGCTAGTGAATTTTATTAATCACAAGCATTTAATAATAGATGAATTTAAAGAAAAATTATTAAATATTAAAAAATCAGAAAAAACTGTTGTTGATAATTTAAGAATAAAGAAAGGTTTAATTCATGAGGAAAATTATTTTAAAGAACTAAGCAAAAAATATAAAAAAGTAAAAAATATCAAAATTTTAAATAAATTATCAAAAGAAGAAAAAATTAAAGAGACCAATGATGCTTTGAAAAAAGGTTATGAATTAATTTATGGTGGTTGGTTAAAATCTGGTAATTTTAGAGGTGAGTTAGATTTTTTAGAAATCAATTATAATGTCAAATCAAATTTAGGTAATTGGAGTTATGAAATTATTGACACTAAAAATAGTGCAAAAGTAAAAGGAGATCATATTTACCAACTAAGTTTATATTCATTTTTACTTCAAGAAGCTCAAGGAGTGTTTCCTAAAAATTTTTATGTTTTATTAAAAGATAAAAGTAAAGTTCCCATCCTGCTTAATGATGTATACGCATCTTTTTTAAAACAAAAAAAATATTTTGAAAAGTTTATGGAAAATGAATTAAACAGAAAAATACTGGAAAAAATCAGTTATTGTTCTTTAAGGGATATACAAGAATTTTGTGAAAATGAATGGAAAGAAAAAAAGCATTTAAATCAGGTATTAGGAGGCAATAAAAATAATATAAAAAAATTGAATAGTGCTGGAGTAAATAATTTTAAAGAATTGGCAAAATTAGACTTAAAAAAAAAGATTGATGGGTTAAGAGATGAGACAAAAATAAAATTAATTAAGCAAGCTAAATTGCAAATTGAAGGTGAAAAGAAAGGATATCCTATATTTGAAATTAAAGAGGAAAATTTAATATTAAACAAAGGATTTAACCTAATACCCAAACCCTCAGAATGTGATTTGTTTTTCGACATTGAAGGAGTGCAAGATTATGTTTTTCCTGGAAAATTAGAGTATTTATTTGGTGTCTACTATGAAGAAAATGGAGAAAAAATATTCAAACCTTTTTGGGCTCACAATAAAAAAGAGGAAAAACAAAGTTTAATTGATTTTTTTGCTTTCACCAAAGCACACTTTAAGAAGTATCCAAAAGCTAAAATTTTTCATTATGCCTCATACGAAATTACGGCACTTGAGCGTTTGACATCTTTACATAAAGTGCATGGAGTTGATTATGATCATTATCTAAACCTTGGAAGATTTGTTGATTTATTTAGAGTTGTAAAACAAGCAATTAGAGTTTCTCAAAACAGTTATTCAATTAAAGAAATCGAAAAATATTATGATTTTAAAAGAATAGGAGATATCAAAAAAGGTGATGTTTCTGAGGAGTATTACATTCAATGGATGGAGACAAAAGATAAAAAACTTTTAGAGGAAATTGAAGAATATAACAAACAAGACTGTATTAGTACTTTTAAGTTGAGAAACTGGTTATTAAAAATTAAACCAGAAGATACCAAATGGTATGTCCCTGAAAAGGAACATTTTGAACTTAGACCCTTTGAGGAAATACTTCTGGATTACCAAAAAAAATTTAATGAATCAAAATATAAAGATAAACCAACAGTAAAATTACTCTCAGATGTAATAGGTTATTATAACCGAGAGCAAAAACCATCCTGGAGATTATTTTTTGACAGGAAAGATTTGTCTGATGAAGAATTAATTGATGACAGAGAATGTATTGGAAACATGAAATTAGTAGCTCAATTTGAAGACAAGCGGTCGATTGAGTACAAGTTCCTCTTCCCTGAGCAGGAATATAAGCTCAAAAAGGGAAGAAGTGTTATCATTGCAAATAATAATGATCCAGATAGGGCAGATCATGCTGGCACTATTAAAGAGCTCGACCAAATAAATAGATCTTTGGTTTTAAGAAAGGGTTTTTCCAAAGAAAAAAAACAACTTCCAAGAACATTATCTATTGGAGAGAAAGTTATGGAGCATTCACGTTTTGATAACCTTAATAAAAATATTTATAATTTTTGTGAAAATATTTTGGAAAATAAAAAAGGATACGAGGCTTTAAAAAGTTTTCTTAATAGAGATATACCAAATATAAAAGGTATTAAGCCAGGTGATAAAATTATTAAGTCTGAAAATTTTGATAAAGAGATACCTGATATAATTTCAAAGTTAAATTCCTCATATATTTTTGTGCAAGGAGGACCTGGTTCTGGAAAAACATTTTATACTGCTAATGCAATCGTTGAGTTATTAAAAAAAAATAAAAAAATAGCTGTTTCAGCAAATTCTCATAAAGTAATTCATAACTTACTAGAAAGAATAGAAAATATAGCAATCAATCAAGATTTTGTTTTCAAAGGTCTCAAAAAAGGAAACCCCAATGATATTGATAGTTTTTATGATGGAAAACTAATCAAAACAGATAGTAATGAGAAACATTATATTGACGGATTAAAAGAAAATAAAATTTTACTTTATGCAGGAACCAAATATCATTTAGCCTCGTGGTATTACAGAAGCAAAATAGATTATCTTTTTATTGAAGAGGCAAGCCAATTTTCGTTAGCTGATTGTATTTCACTGGGTGGGATTGCCACAAATATTGTTTTAGTTGGCGATCAACAACAACTTGGACAACCAACCCAGGGAAGTCATCCTAATTTATCTGGAAATTCAGTTTTAGAATATTTACTAAAAGGAAAAGACACAGTGCCTGCTGATAGGGGAATATTTTTAACAAGAACTCATCGAATGCATTCAAATATAAATTCATTCATTTCAGAAAACTTTTATGAAAATAAACTACTAACTAATCCTCAAAATCAAAATAGGAAAATAGATTTTCCAAAAAATTTTTTCATAAATAAGGAAGGCATACATACTATTTTAATGGATCATGAAGACTGTAAACAAACTAGTGAACAAGAATTTAAAAAAATAGATGAAATAATTAAAAAATTAATTGGTAAAATATTTACAGATGTTGATAAAAAAGAACGACCATTAACAATACAAGATTTTTTAATTGTTGCTCCTTATAATGCTCAAGTTAATTTTTTATTAGCTAGATTGCCAGAAGGTACACGTTGTGGAACGATCGACCGATTTCAAGGCCAACAAGCGCCTATTACAATTATTTCTATGACAAGTTCTGATCTTGAAAGTTTACCAAGGAATAAATCCTTTTTTTTTAATAGTAATAGATTAAATGTAGCTATTTCAAGAGCACAGTGCATAAGTATTATTCTTATTAATCCTAAATTATTAGAGTCTCCGCCAAAAACTTATGAGGAATTTAAATTAATGAATAATTTTCAAAAATTATTAAAATTTACAATTAATTAAAATGACAAAAAATATAAAAGACACCAATCCATATGATTTGAAAGTTTTAGAGAATGAACCTAAAGATTATTTAGATACAGATGATTTTTCTAAATTTCTTAAAAAAAAAAATATATCAGTAAGAGAAGATAACCTTCCTAGATTTGCTGATACACATGGTATCAAAATGGCTAGAAAAAAAAGAGAGGGTTCAGGAGGGTCAGTTCCTACGATTTATAAAATACCCATTAAGGCAAAATTGGATGAAATAAAAAAAAGTATGTCTTTAAATAATAATAATGCTTTGGGAAAAGAGAACCTTAAAAATAAAGAGAAAAAAATATTAGAAATATTTGATAAAGCTGAAAATAAGAAAGAATCAAAATCTTCTATAGCCGATAAAGTAGCTAAAGCGCTTGGAGTTCCTTGTAATAGAAAATTAGTTAGAAGAGTTTTGAAAGAAAAAAGGTCTTCTAAGTTAAGTAAATTATTATAAATTTTTAAAAAAAGATAAAGTTAATAGTTGAAAAATTGATCCTCAATCAATAAATACTTAAGATACAAATTTTAAATTTAGATTAAAAGGATAAATTATGCTTATAGATTTTAAAGACGAAGATTTTGAAAATAAGATTAAACAAGAAGATGCATCAGTAATACAATTTTCCGCAGCGTGGTGCGGGCCATGTAAAAGTTTGAAGCCCATTATGGATAAGTTGTCAGAAGAGTATAAAGAAAAGTGCAATATGTATTATGCAGACATAGAAAATGATGGAATCAACACAGGTTCTGCTGCTGGGATTCGTGGCGTTCCGACCGTAATTTTATACAAGAAGGGAATTGAAGTTGCGCGAAAGGTGGGTGGTGTACCAGAGAGCCATATGAAGCAGTTTTTAGACGAGAATCTTTAGTTTAAATTTAATACTTCACCTGCAAGGTATAAAGAACCAGTTATCAATAAAAGATCATTCTCTTTTAATGGTATCGATTTAATAGCTTCTTCTATACTTGCTTGATATTGAACATTAGGTTGGTTTTTAAATTTATCCTTAAGCTCTAAACCACTGATGGCGTTAATTTGATTAGGTATATCTATTGTTGTTATTGAGGAGATATCTTTAAAGTAGCTAATATATTCCTCATGATGCTTATTAGACATCATTCCAATAATTACATGCTTATTACAATCTAAACTTTGAAGGTATTCATTCAATACTCTAGCACCATCAGGGTTATGATCTCCAGAAACTAATAATTTGTTACTCTTAATAAGTTTTTTTAGTTTTCCAGATTTAATTTCCTGCAACCTTGCTAGATTGTTGATTTTCTGAATACCTCGTTCAATATGTTCTGCTTCAATTCCAAGATCTAGACTTCTTAAAGTGGCTATAGCAGTTGATATATTTTCTAATTGAAATTGACCAAGGACATTTGGCAATGGAAGTTTTAAACCACCAAATTGATCTTCATAATAAAAGAAACCATTTTCTTTAATTGAATAGCTAAAATCCTCATTAAAAAATAACTTATTAGAAGCGTTATTTTTGATAGTTTTTTTAATGCATTCCAAGGTTTCGATATTGTTTTGCTTTGCAACAATTATATTTGAATTTAGTAGCGCTGATGTTTTTTCAAATACAATTTGTTCAAGGGTTTGTTTATCTTTTGGCAACCAGTCGAGATGGTCCTTGGATATTGAACATACGCAGCTAGCCAAATTAGTTTTTAAAATATTGCAAGCATCAAAACGATGAAACAAGCCTGTTTCCACTAAGTTGATATTATCAGGATATTGAGCTGCTTTGTAAAAGAAGCAAGCTGTAAGTATCTCAAACACAGTAATATTTTGATTGTCATTAATATTTTCAACCTTTTTAAATAAATCAGCTAATTCATCGTCATTTAGTTCTTGGTTATTAAAAACAAATCTTTCATTGATCTTTTGAATATGTGGACTTGTATAAACGTTACATTTGATATTAGCTTCTTTAAGAATTGCATAAGCAGCTTGGATTGTAGAATTTTTACCATTTGTACCAACTACTGTTATTGCTTTAATTTTATCTTGTGGGTTGCCTAAATTTTTGCAGAGATTTTTTATACGATCTAGTGATAGATCGATTTCTTTAGGATGCAACTTTTGAAAGTTGCTGAGTATCTTCTGAAGTTTCATTTTCTTCAGCACTTATAGCAGAATTTTTCTTTAACAATATCGATAATAACGTTCCAATTGTTGAAGCTGTATCTTTACGATTAACAATTAAATCAACAAAGCCAGTTTTCTGGACGTACTCCGATCGTTGGAACCCCTCTGGTAATTCTTGCTTCACAGTACCCTGAATCACACGAGCCCCTGCAAAGGCCACCAAGGCGCCAGGCTCCGCCAAGATTAGTGAACCAAGCATTGCATAACTTGCCGTGATTCCCCCCGCCGTGGGGTCCGATAATAAAACTATATAAGGAAGTCCTGCAGCTTTCACTTCATTGATCGCGAGTGTTGTACGGGTCATTTGTGATAATGAAATTAATGATTCTTGCATTTTCATCCCGCCGCCTTGAGTAACAATTAGAAGAGGTTGCTTATTTTCAATAGCATGTTGAGCGGCATATAAAAAGGCTTCACCTTCAGCTGCGCCTATACTTGCTCCCATAAAATCAAAATCAGAAGCAATAGCTGTAATTTTAATATTATTAATTGAACCTGAGGCTACAACCATACTGCAATCTAATCCAGTTTTCTTCCTAGCACTTTTTAATCTTTCTTTATAAGGTTTTGAATCCGTCCAGTTCAAAGGGTCATCTTTAGGTATAGGTGTTTTAAAAATTTCGTAATTATCTTTTCCAAATAAAATATCAAATCTTTCCTTAGGCTTTATTCTCATATGCTTGTTACAATGAGGACAAACCCATAGGTTAGCTTCTAAATCTCGCTTCAATGTGGGGCCACGACAGCAGCTAGCCCAATCACTTTTTGCTATATCTTCTTTGGTAGCTCTGTCACGTATAGCAGTTTTTATTTTTTCACCTGCTTTAATTAATTTTGTAAGCCAATTCATATGATTTTACTTTTTAGTTTTTTTACCACTTTAGAGACCATTATGACAGGATTGTGTTTATTTTTAATTGATTTAGAGATTTCTTTACAAAGTCTGCTACCAACCACTAAAGCATCTGCTTTTCTAAGTGATTTAATAGTTTTTTCGGTTATTCCAAAGCCAATAGCAACATTTTTATTTGGACTTATTTTTTTAATTATTTCATAATTTTTCATTATCTTTTTGGTAGTTACTTTTAAAGCAGATCCTGTCGTAGAAATCATTGAAATCATGTACACCATGGAATCTGAAATTTTCAATATTTCTCGCATTCTTTTAATGCTTGTTGTAGGTGCAATTAATTGAACAAAACAAATAGAATTTTTTTTACATAACTGAGCAAATTTTTTGTTATCAGGATAAGATAAATCAACAACAATCAATCCATTTACTCCTGCTTCTTTACATTTTTTTATGAATTTTTTTTCACCAAAATTAAAGATCATTTGATAATAGCCCATTAAAATTAATGGTTTAGAAAATTTATCTTTTTTGTACTTTTTAACCATTGTGAATACATCTTTAAGCTTTATTCCATTGGTTAAAGCCCTGTATGAGCTATTTTGTATTTCTTTTCCATCAGCTGTCGGACAGTTGTGTGCCACACCCCATTCCACAATATCTAGATCTTTTGAAATTGTTTTTAAAATATTTAAAGATGTCTTTTTGTTGTTGTCGCCGCATACAGTATAAGAAACTAATGCAGGTCTATTTTCTTTTTTTGCATTTTTAAATGCAATATCAATAGGATTTATCATTTTGGGTAATATCCTATGTTATCAATATAAATTTTTTTATCTTTGTAGCCCTTTCCACAATTATTTACCACAATGACATCGCTCTTTTTAAGTTTAGGTGCGATACGAATACACTCACTCCATGCGTGCGCTGGTTCAAGACTTGGTCTTAATTTTTCTAGTTTAGTAACTAGTTTAAATGCATTTAAAGCTTCTTTATCTGAAGCCAATGTATAACGAGCTCTTTTAGTATCTTTAAGAAGGCCATGAAGAGGTGATGAACCTGGGTAATCCAAACCCGCAGATAATGAATGGGTGTCTGCGATTTGTCCGTCCTTATTTGTTAAACAGTATTGTGCTGCACCATGAAGTACGGCCACCTTCGCATTAGTTGCAAGTGGTGCTGCGTATTTTGCTTCAACCCCTATAAGTTCAACATGTTTTTTATCATAATCTATAAATTCATTCCAAAACCCAAGTGCTGAGCTTCCGCCACCTATAACATTAATTAGTTTGAGTTTAGGAATTTCTCCAAATTCTTTTATTAATTGTTTTTTTAGCTCTCTAGAAATTTGAGATGTGCTCCAAGCACAGATCTTTAAAAATATGTTGGCTCCAATCGCACTGCCTACTGCCAAATGAGTAGTATCACAATTTGAAACATAATATCTCATACACTCAGAAACAGCATCAACAAGCGTTTTAGATCCAGAGTCAACAGGCACAACTTCAGCTCCTGCTTCACGCATAAATTTTACATTTGGTGCTTGTCTTGAAATATCTTTAGTTCCCATAAAAATTTTTGCAGAAAGACCCATCTCTCTCGCAGCAAGAGCAAGATTTTTACCAAACATTCCAGCTCCAGTGTCTCCTGCTATAAATTTTTTACCTGATTCTTTACAAATTAGAGCGTTCACTGTTGCGTGATAAGCTTTATGGGCATCACCATTAATTGCAGAAACATCTTTACACCAAATTTGAGCACCACCTAAATACTTTGTCAAATTTTTCAATTTGAAAAAGGGAGTTTCACCTCCTAAATAATGCTTAAAGTAATGATCTCTTTTTTTTAAAAATTTTTTATTCTTTCTTAATTTTTCAAAAAGTTTTGCTAAGTCCTCAATTGGTTTTCTAGCAGTTTCAGCCACAAAGTTTCCACCAAATTTTCCATTGCAATAGAAGCCATATTTGTCGTGTTGATCGATTAGTTGTACTCTCTTCTTTAATTTCATGATTTAGCAGCCAAATTTAACAGTTTATTAATTTTATTAATATCTTTTTTTCCATTTTCATCCTCAACTGCTTTACTAAGATCGATTATGTAATCTTTATTTTTAAAACTAGGAATATCATCTATTTGAATATTTCCTGCAATCATTTTTTCTATGGGATCTTCTACCTCATCAAGTAAATTATGATCAAAACTCATTGATTTCTCATAACCTTTACTATCAAATAAAATTATCTCAGATATATCTTTATAATCTTTATATTTTTTTACATCTTCTTTACTTTCAATAGTAAGAGCAGTAATTATTTTTTTATTATATTTTTCTTTTATTTTAACTATTTCTTCTGGAGAACAATCATACATTTGATAGTAATCAAAAGGTAAATCCTTTATTTTTTCAAAAATAGTCTCATCATTTTTTACAACAACAGCTACGTATTTACTTTTTTTTTTATCTATATTTAAAAGCTCTTTTAATCGATCAGGCTCAACATAACGTGAACTTGCTTTCCAATTTACAATAAAACCTACAAATTGAGGTGGGTGAGGGTGATCAACAATATAAGTTAAAGTTTTAGGATCTGATATCCCACAAATTTTGCAATTCTTGATCATCAGTTTAAATGATCAATTAATTTTTTAATATTATTTTTAATATTTCCTTTAGTAATAGGTCTTCCAATTACAAGCCAATCACTGCCATTTCTAAATGCTGCTTTTGGTGAGAGAACTCTTTTTTGATCTCCTTTGTTTGAATTAAACCTTATCCCAGGCGTAATAATTTCTTTTTTAAATAATTTTCTTACAATTTTTACTTCTTGAGCACTACAAACAATAGCATCCAACTTTGCTTTTTGTGCAAGTTTCGCCTGATGAGCTACTAATTTTTTTAAATCTTTATTGTAACCTATTTCTTTTAATGCCTTGTTATCTAGAGAAGTTAGAATTGAAACACCGATTAGTTTGGTTTTTCCAGAAACCTTTTTAGCTGCTTTTAACGCTTCTAAGCCTGAACTTATGTGCATAGTGCAATAATTAAATTTAAGATCTTTAATTGCTTTTATAGCTGAAGAACAAGTATTTGGGATATCTGAAAATTTATAATCTCCAAAAGTTATTTGATTTTTTAATTGTGAAACAAACTTTCTTCCATTTTTGGAATTTAAAAACTCTAATCCAAACTTATAACCAATTTTTAATTTAGAAGTTTTTGTTTTTTTTATTATTTCTTTAATTCTTTGAATATTTGTACTGTCACAAGCTATGAATATTTTATTCATCTTCATTGTTTAATTTTTTAAATAAGTCTTTTGACATTTTAAAGTGAATTGTTTTCTTTTCTGGAGTATTTACCTTTTCGCCGGTTTTGGGGTTTCTACTGATTCTCGCTCTTTGAATTTTTGTTGAAAAAACACCAAAACCTCTAAGCTCTACTCTATCACCCCTTTTAAGAGCCCTCTTAATTTCTTGTAAAATTATATTCGTAAATTTTTCTAGGTCTTTTTTTAAAAAATTTGGATAATTGTTTGAAAGTTGTTTTAAAAGCTTTGATTTTACAATAGCCAATTTAAATCTTCTTAAATTATTCTTTTTTATCTTCTTTTTTCTTTAGATCTTCAGATAATGATGAAAAAGGTAAATTTTTACCTGAACCTTCTGAACCATATTTTTCAAGAGCCTCTTTTTTTTCAATTTCTTCTAAGAGCTTAATACTAAGTGTTACTTTTCGTTTTTCAAATTCGATATCTGCTATTGCACAGTCAAGTTTTTCCCCGCCTGTCCATCTACTGGGTCTAGCATCAGCTGCATTAATTGCTATAGCAGATTTTTTAATTTGAAAATCCATCTCACATCCCTCTGGTCTTACAATTAATCCTTTGTTGTCAGTAGATATTACTTTTACAGTTATAGTTTGATTTTTAGATTTCTCTTTAAACCAATCAAAAGGATCGACTTGAGTTTGTCTCATTCCAACTCTAATTTTTTGTTCTGAAGTTTTTATCTCTAAAACTTTTACTTTAATTTTGTCACCTTTTTTGTATTTATTAAGTTCTTCTTC
Organism: uncultured Pelagibacteraceae bacterium; assembly: GCA_902635845.1. Classification (GTDB taxonomy): domain Bacteria; phylum Pseudomonadota; class Alphaproteobacteria; order Pelagibacterales; family Pelagibacteraceae; genus Pelagibacter. The sequence continues at coordinate 53,804 of CACPPK010000004.1, forward strand.
TCCATTATTTAAATATGTTAGATCATTGCAATGTAAAAAAGCATCTATATCTAAATCCCCTACCTTAACGAAAAGAGAATATTCATTTTTATTCACAACTTCACCTTCAATAATCGTACCTACAGGATATTTTTTTTCAAATGTAAGGAAAGGGTTTTCTTTTGTCAGACGATGCGATATAGCTACACGTCTTTTCTCCTTATCGATTTCAGTTATAACGCAACTTATTACATCAGATACTTTAAAAAGTTTTTTTGCTGATAAATTTTTTTTAGTCCAACTTAATTCACTAGAGTGCAGTAGAGTTGTTAATCCAGGTTCTAACTCACAAAATGCACCAAAGTCCATTATTTTCACAACTTTTACTTTATAAGTTTTATTTAATTCATAATTATCAATATGCTCAAAAGGATCAGGTCCCATTTGTTTTAAACTCACACCAACCTGAAGTTTTTCAGTATCCACACTAATCACTTTGACATCATGTTTGTCACCTATGTTAAAAAATTCGTCTGGATGGTTAACTCTGCTGTAACTTATTTCTTGAAGGTGGCATAAAACATCTAATTCACCGTTAACATTTAAAAAACATCCAAAAGTACTGTATCCTTTTACTTCTGCACCTTTTATAATGTCACCAACTTTGTATTTTTCAATTATTTTAGCTTTATCCTCTTTTTTAAATGACGAAATTATTTCTCTTCTTGATACGCATGCATTACCTCTAACTTTATCAAGTTTGATTAATGCAAATTTCTGAGGCTCATTCATCAAATGACTAATATCTTTTAAAGGTTTATCACTAATTTGGGACCCTGGTAAAAACATTAGTGATCCCGTATCAATGTGTTCGACAATACAACCGCCTTTGCATTTAGAAGTAATCTTACCCATTATAGGTTCATTTTTTTCATAAGCTTCAACCAACTTATCCCAACCTTTTATTTTTTGAGCCTTGCTAGCTGAAACCAAAACTTCTCCATGTTTATCCTCAATTTTTTCTAACAAAACTGGAATAGTTTCTCCGATTTTAAGTTTTTCAGACAATCCCATGCTTTTCAATTCATTTATGTCTAAAACAGGTTCAGATTTTAATCCTTCAACAAATAGAAATACAAATTTTTCTGTGATTTTATTTATCTTACCTTCAATTATTTTGCCTTCTTCTATTTGTGTCTTTGAAAGTTGGCTATTAAGTAGTTTTTCGAATTCTTGAGATGCTGGGGTAACTAGCTTATTATATATTTCCATTAATTAGTATTTTTTTATCTATTATTTTTTTTATTTTTAAAAAACATGCCCTTTTAGTAAGGTTTGTTGTATTAATCAATAGTGAATCTTTAGTTTTCTTTAAAGGAGATATCTTTCTATTAAAGTCACTTTTGTCGCGTTTTTTAATGCTTTTTAATACTTCTGTGTATGAAATATGGCTTTTATTTTTTTTTAATTCTTTATATCTCCTAAATGCACGGATTTTTAAATTTGCAGTTACATAAAATTTAAAATCAGCGTCTGGAATAATTTTATATGTTATATCTCTTCCGTCCAGGCATGATCCTTTATATTTTTTAGGTGGATTGTATGCTGCATTTAATTGAAATGAATGAACTAATTTTCTTATACTTTTATTTTTTGATATAGTTGATGCTAAGGTACCTATTTCATCTGATAAAAGAAATCTATTTGATAAATTTTTAATTTTTAGGTTATTTATTTTTGATTTTATAAATTTATGATTAAATTTATTTGGATATTTATATTTCATAAAAGCGATAAATCGATAAATTTTTCCTGTATCAAGATAAAAAAGATTATAATGTTTTGAAATTGATTTAGCCAAGGTACCTGCACCTGCAGCGGCTGGTGAGTCAATTGCAATTTTTATAATATCTTTTCTTTTAATCATTTATTTTGTAAATCTTTAACTATTTTCAAAAAATTTGGAAAAGATGTATTTATTGAATCTTTATCGTGTATTTTCCATAAACCCCCAAAAGATAACGCAGCTATTACACTTGTCATAAAAACTCTATGATCTTTTAAAAAATTATTAATGGTAATCTTTCTATTTATAATTAACTTGGGGTTACCATAAATTTTTATAGAGTCATTGGTTGTTATAGTTTTAATACCCATTTTGTTCAAAATTTTTTCTCCCCATTTAAGTCTAGGACTTTCTTTTTGATTTAGTTCAGATAATTTTTTAAATTTAGATATTCCATTTGCTTTAGCAGCTACTAAGAAAATGACTAAAAATTCGTCAATAGCCCCGCTATTTAGTTTTACTGGACAATTGATAGGTTTTATTTTTTTTGGACTTTTAATAAATAAATCTGCATTTTTTTCACCTTTATATATTCTAGAATTTTTAAAAATAATCTTTACACCCATTTTTTTTAAAATAGTAATAATTCCTATCCTTGTAGGATTAATATTTACATTTCTTATCGTGAGCATAGAGTTTTCTGTAAGAACAGTTAATACAATAAAAAAAGCACTTGAACTTATATCTGATGGAATATCATAATTAATTGATTTAATTTTATTAACTTTTTTAACTTTAATAAAATCATAATTTTTTTTTCTTTTTATATTTATTGGAAGTTTTAAATGTTTACACAATATCTCTGTATGATTTCTTGACTTTTTAGCTTTAATAAAAGTTGTTCCTGGTGTCCTCATACCAGCAAAAATTATTGCACTTTTACATTGTGCCGAACCTTTGTTTTCAACATATTTTATAGGTCTAAGATTTGAAGACCCACTTATTGTAAGTGGCAAGTTTTTGTTTTTGTTTAATTTGAATTTCGAACCAAATTTACTTAGTGGATCAGAAATTCTTTTAAAATCTCTTTTTGATAAACTGGTATCACCTATCAATTTAATTTTATTTTTAGAATTAACTAATAAGCCAAGTATAAGCCTTCCTAATGTTCCAGAATTTTTTGCATTTATTGTAATATTCTTTTTGTATTTATATCCCAAGACTCCTTTGCCATAAATTTTACATATTGATTTATTTCGTGAATATTTAATCCCTAGTTTACTAATAGCTTTTAAAGTAGCTAATATATCTTCAGAAATTAAAAGATTTTTAGCTTTCGATACACCTTCTGCTAATGATGAAATTAAAATCCATCTAATACTTAAACTTTTATCACCACATACCGTAATTTTTTTATTAAATTTTTTAATCTTATTACTAATAATAATTGAGTTTGGCATTTATTTTAATTAAATTTAAAACTCTCACCAAAGTAAGCATTTCTAGCATTAATATCTTTAACTAAATTAGTTGGTGTATTTTGTGCTATTATTTTTCCATTACTTAATATCATTGCTACATCAACGCAAGCAAGCAGGTCTCTAGCTTGATGATCACAAATACAAATAGTGATGTTGCTTTCTTGTTGTAAATTCACAATTATTTCTTGAAGCATTTTAATTGTAAGAACATCGAGTGCCGCAAAACACTCATCTAATAGAAGAACTTTGGGCTCACTAAGAAGTGATAGTGCAATTACTAATTTTTTTTTTTGACCACCCGATAAAAATTTTGCTTTAATATCTTTTAGATTATCTAGTTCAAATTTAGATATTAAATAATTTATTCTCTCATTTCTCAAATTTTTATTTTCAATGACTATTTCACTAATAGCTTTTAAATTGTCATGAAGAGTTAAATCATTAAAATAACCTCCATATTGTGGAACATAACCAACCTTGAATCTTTTTGTTCTTAAATAAATTGGGTATTCTGATGCATCTTCTCCTGCAATTTTAATTTTACCATTTTTTGGATTAATTAAGCCTGTAATTAAATTAAATATTGTTGATTTTCCAACACCATTGGGGCCTAACATTCCGAAAATTTGACCCTCATTTATTTTAAAATTAATATTATCTAATATAAGCCTATTTCCATATGCGAGAGATACATTTTCAAATTCAATAATTGAATTTACTTTTTTGAAAGATTTTATTCTAAATTTTTTAATTATTGCCATTTGAATCTTTACTTTTGATATTTACTTTATCTTTACTATCATACATAAATATTTTTGTATCTTTAGTTTCTATATTTATTTCAACAACATCAGCCTTTAAGATATTTTCTAAATTAGTATAAATGACATTTCTTGAAATAATCATTGAATTTCTATTTATAGAAAAATCTAAGTATTCACCTGTAATAGTATTTTCTAAATAATCAACCCTTACGTTTCTAGAAAAAATTGTATCAAAATTTAGAGTGTTATATTTTCCATAATCTGATTTAATTATTACTTCATTTGAATTGGTTAATTTAACGATAGCCTTTACATCAGTAAGATAAATAATGTTTTCATTCTCATAATCTATCTCTCCCTGAAGCGCATTTATTATATATTCATTACCCCTGGCATCTTTTGAAAGATAGTTTACATCTTCAATTATATTTGAATTGGTTGATATTTCCTCTTTAACATCAGTGACGATATTATCATTTTCTTTCTTAGTTTTTTTTAAAAAAAAATTTAATGCAGTAATAATTAAAAAAAAAATTATAAAAAAAATTACAACAGTTTTTTTTTTCATTTAGGAAATATTGGACTTTAATATGTTATGTATATGAAGAATACCTATTGTTTTTTTTTTATTTTTTTTATCGTAAACACACAAAGACGTTATTTTTCTACTGTTCATTATTGTTAAAGCTTTTGCAGCTAATGTATCCTTATCAACACTAATTGGATTTTTTGTCATTATTTGATTTACTTTATAAGAATGTAAGCTCGATTGCTTTTCATTAAATCTTCTAATTTGACCATCAGTTATAATTCCTACTGTTTTCTTTTTTTTATTTAAAACAATTAAAACTCCTAATTTTTTTCTATTTAGAATTTTAAGAGCACTAACCATTTGTAGATCAGAGTTCACAAAAGGTATTTTTTTACCCACAAGCATAATGTCTTCTACAGTTTTTAGTTGCGCTCCAAGGTTACCTGCAGGGTGAATTTTTTTGAAATCAATTTTACTAAACCTTTTATACTGCATTGCAGCAATTGCCAATGCATCACCAAGAGCTAGTTGAGCAGTTGTACTTGAAGTTGGTACAATACCCCCAGACTCTTTTACTTGAGGTAGTAAAAGTTTTATATCTGCAGCTTTATATAAAGTTGAGTCTTTTTTTGAAACAATACCAATTAAAGTTATTTTATTTCTATTTGCGTATTGTATGATATTCTTAAGCTCATCTGTTTCACCAGAATTACTAATTAAAATTAAAATATCTTTTTTAGAAATTCGTCCCAAATCTCCATGTGAAGAGTCGCTTGCTGACAAATTAAATGATGGAGTACCTACAGATGAAAGAGTTGCAGCAATTTTTGATGCAATTATTCCACTTTTGCCAACTCCACAAAGTATGACTTTTGAATTACATTTTATAATTTCATTTACAGCCTCATGAAAAGAATTGTTAATATTTTTTTTTAATTTTTGTAATGCTTTTATCTCTAAATTAATTACGTCTTTAGCAGCTATTATAAATTTTTTTTTACTCATTAATGAGACCATATATCATCTTTAAATAGAGCTAAATCAAGATCAACTCTAGTTTTTAAAAATTTTAAGCAATCATTATAAAGTTGAATTCTATTTTCTCTTTCTAAGATTTTATTAAGTTCAGAGTGAATTTTGTGAAGATAAATTACATCATTAGCACAATATTTTAATTGAGAAGGTGAAAGTTCACCTCCAAAATCTGAATTTTGAAATTGTTTACTTATATCGATATTTATAAATTCTTTAATTAGTGTTTTTAGAGAGTGATTATCTGAATACGATCTTGCAAGCTTTGATGCAATTTTAGTATCTAATATATTATTTGTTTCAGTTTTTAAATAATATTTAATATGTGCAATATCAGCCCTTCCGTAATGAAAAATTTTAGTTACATCTTTATTATTTAATAAATTTACCAAGTTTGGTGCCTGATAATTTTTTCTGTCAAACTGAACAATATGTGCATCTGAGTTGCCAGTAGAAAGTTGTATTAAACACAAAGGATCTCTTCTGACGTTCAGACCCATAAACTCACCATCAACAGCTATTATATTGCCTAAATTCAAATCATCTGGTAGATCATTTTTGTATAATTGAATTTTATTACTCATTTTTAAACATATATATATGAAAGCAAAAAATTGTCTAATTTTTGGTGGTAGTGGTCAAATTGGTAGAAACTTAATAAGAAAATTAACTAAGAATGATTACAGTGTTACGGTTGTTACAAGAAATATTCATCAAAAAAGTTATATAATTAAAACTCAAGCCAATGCTGGTTATATTGAGATAGTGGAAGCAAATATTTTTGATGAAGATAAGATAAGACAATTATTTAAAAAAACTGATATTTGTATAAATTTAATTGGAATATTGTATGAACAAAAAAAAGGAAATACATTTAAAAATATTCATTCAGTATTTCCCTCAATCTTAGCTAAACTTTCTAAAGAATATAATCTTAAAAATTTTATTCATTTATCAGCTTTAGGTATTAACGATGCAATAGACTCTGAATATGCAAAAAGCAAACTTGAAGGAGAAAAAGAAATTTTAAAAAATTTTCCATTAGCAACAATTTTAAGACCATCACTTGTATTTTCTCAAGACGATCAGCTTACAACTAATTTTTTGACTTTATTAAACAGACTTCCGTTATTTCCTCTTTATTATAATGGTAGAACAAAGTTTGCCCCAATTCATTGCTCAGATTTAACTGACACAATTCATTATGTTATTTCAAATAATATTTATTCAAAAATTATAGAGTGCGTAGGACCGGAAACAATTACGTTTAAGGAATTGTTGCAAAGATTACTAAAACTAATTGATAAAAAAAGAATTCTATTTCCTTTTCCTCTACCTTTAGCTGAATTATCTGCAAAATTTTTTGAGATATTTCCCAAACCTATAATTACAAGAGATCAATTAAGACTGTTAAAATATGATAATATTCCTTCTGGAAAATATAAAACAAATTTTGATATTGGCATGCCAAGTAAAAGATATTTTAATGAAGAAGTTCAAAAGTATTGTTATATGTGGAAGGAAGGTGGACAATTCTCAACAGAAAAATATAATTCAAAAAATAATTCAGTAAAGTAAGACTAGCTAATTTAAGCTGATTTTATTTTCTTTTCTATAAATTCTGGAACTTCATCTTTATCAGCAACCTCTTCCTTCTTACCTTTAGGTTGATACGCATATAAAAGGTGGAGTTTACAATATGAAAAATCTTTTAATGAAGTTCTTCCACAAAAATAAAATGATTTTTCATCTGGATGTCCAATTGGCCATTTACAAGAATTTTCATCTAGTTCTTCTAATTGTTTAGGATTTTCTGGTTCAAAATCTTTTTCAATTATTAAAGATTTAAATTTATTTCTACGACCCCTTTTTGTTTGAACATTTTTTTCATTTATGGAGCTATTGAAATTTTGACTTGAAGCAGCTGTTCGAGTTTTAATTTTTGCTGATAAATTTAACCGATGAGCCTTTCCAATGACAGCATTACGGCTAATTCCACCAATAATTTCTGCAATTTGGCTTGCTGTATTTCCTTTTCCCCAAAGCTCCTTCAATTTTGCAACTTTTTCTTCAGTCCAACTCATTGTCAATATCTTGTATGTCTTGCATTTAAAACAACAATATACTGATATGTGATTAAATTAAACAATCAAAAAATAAGAGTTATCAACATTAATATAAAAATTAAGTATATATATGTTTTCAATCCTAACTTGTATTAATAATTAAACTTTATAAAAACAATTTAAATTTATGAGTTATTTAGCAAAAAACTATAACAGAAAAAAAATTTCCTTTAAAAACGGCAAAGGTAGCTACCTATATTCTACTGATAAAAAAAAATATTTAGATTTTGTACAAGGAATAGCAGTTAATTCTTTAGGCCATGCACATCCTAAATTAGTAAAAACTATAAAAGATCAATCAAAAAAATTATGGCATGTATCTAATGCATTTCAAATTCCAGAGGGAGAAAAATTGGCCAAAAAGTTATGTAAAAAAACTTTTGCTGATTATGTAATGTTTCAAAATAGCGGGGCTGAAGCTACGGAGGCTGCAATTAAAGTTGCAAGAAGATATTTTTACTCAATAGGTAAACCAAATAAAAATAGAATTTTATGCATTAAAAACTCCTTTCATGGAAGAACTTTAGCAGCAATTTTTGCTAGTGGATCAAAAAAAATGACTGAGGGATTTGGTCCAAAAGTAAGAGGTTTTGATCATTTCATCTTTGGTGATCATAATTCTCTAAAAAAAAAAATTAATAAAAACACAGCTGCGATTATGGTTGAAACAATTATGGGTGAGGGAGGTATAAAAGTGATTCCAGATTGGTGCTTAAAAGAATTAAGAGCATTATGTAATAAGAAAAAAATATTATTAATTCTTGACGAAGTTCAGTGTGGAATAGGAAGATCTGGTGATTTCTTTGCTTTTGAAAAATCTAAGGTAAAACCTGATATTGTGCCAATTGCAAAAGGAATAGGTGGAGGATTTCCTATTGGAGCAGTACTAATGAATAAAAAAGTCGCTTCGGGCATGACACCAGGTACTCATGGATCAACATTTGGAGGAAACCCATTGGCTATGTCTGTTGGAAATGCTGTTATGGATATAATATCAAATAAGAAATTTTTAAATAATGTAAAAAGTTTATCAAAATATTTTTTATTTAAACTTAATAAAATTCAAGAAAATTATCCAAATATAATAAAGGAAATAAGAGGAAAAGGTTTTTTGATCGGTATACAATTATATAAAGATCAAACTGAATTTATAAAAAAATTAATGAATAATCAGCTATTGACTATTCGAGCAGCAGAAAATGTTGTTCGGATATTACCTCCATTGAATGTCAAAAAAAATGAAATAGACTCAGCAGTAAAAATTATTGAAAAGGTATGTTCAGAGATAAAATAATATGAAACATTTTGTTAATTTAAAAGATATTTCTGCTAAAGATCTTAGAAAGATCATTATTGATGCTAAAAAAAGAAAAAGTTTGAGAAAAAAACTTAGTACATTAGAGGTTGATAAGGGCGCACCCTTAAAAGGAAAATTATTAATTCAAATGTTTGAAAAATCTAGTTTGCGAACAAGATTAAGCTTTTATTTAGCTATCAAACAATTAGGTGGTGGCACTTTGACTTTAAGATCTAATGAACTTCATTTAGGTCAAGGCAGAGAAAGTATTGCTGATACGGCTAAAATTCTTTCTACTTATGGTGATGGGTTTATGCTTAGAACCGATAGTGATAAAAAGGTCGAAAATTTTGAAAAATATTTATCAATACCCGTCATCAATGGTTTGAGTCCTTCATCTCATCCAACACAGGTTTTATCAGATGTTTTTACTGTTGAGGAAATAATGAAGAAACCTATTTCTAAATTAAATATTTGTTGGATAGGTGATTCTAACAATGTTTTGGATAGTTTAATTGCAGCATCAGTAAAATTTTCTTTCAAGCTAAGTATTGGTTGTCCAAAGAAATTTGAACCAGGTAGTGAAGTTAGAGCTTGGCTCAAAAAAAATAATAAGCAAATTTATATTTATAATGATGCAAAAAAAGCAGTATCTGGTGCTGACGTAATTTTTTCTGATAAGGTTATTTCTTTAAACGATAAAGTTAATAAGAAGAAAAAAATAAAAGCGTTTAAAAATTTTAAAATTGATAAAAAATTAATGGCTTATGCAAAAAAAAGTTGTATTTTTTTACACTGTTTACCCAGAGGAGATGAAGTGAGTGATGATGTTTTCTTGGGAAAACAATCTCACGTATGGCAACAAGCACTCAATAGAGTTCATGTCCAAAAAAGTATTTTGTTATATTGTTTTGGAAAATTAAGGTAGTGGCAAAGGGCTGTCTGAACTCTCATTAAGATATTTTATAACAGATGCTCTATCTTTTTCTTTTCTAAGACCTGCATATGCCATCTTTGTACCCTTTATCCATTTAGCAGGTTTTATTAAAAATCCATTCAGTTCTTCAAAAGTCCAATTCTTATCATATGCAGCTAATGCTTTGGAATATTTATAGTCTTCAACAGCTCCAACTTTTCTTCCCACAACATTATATAGTGCTGGACCTATAGCATTCTTTCCTCCTTTAACAATCGAATGACAAGCTGCACATTTTTTAAAAACTTTTTCACCATGAGCAACATTTCCCATTGCCATTAATGCTGATATATCAATTTTGTCTGACGTCGTATTTGAGTTGGTTGTGGATACAGTAGTGGCAACTTCTACTTCAACTGAATAACCAGGTGTTTCAGGTTTCTCTACATGGAATATAACATCAGATAATTTTCCAATACCGATAACAATCAGGGCAACCATTAAAACTGCAGCAACTATTTTATTAATTTCGAAAGAATCCATATTTTCTAAATTTTGTAGTGAACGTATAACATGATAAATTAAAAAAAAGCTAAAATTTAATGTATAAATTTGCCTCTATAGTTGTTTAATGAGTATAATAATTTGAAAATATAATGAAAACTTTAGTAATTATACCCTCTAGAATGTCCGCTACTAGGCTGCCAGGTAAACCTTTGCTGAAAATAAATGGTTTATCAATTATTTCACATGTGTCTAAAAAAGCAGAGGAGGCCAATATTGGAGATGTCATTGTAGCCACAGAGGACCAGGAAATTATTGACGATGTAAGAAGCAATGGTTTCAATGCTATTTTAACTAGCAATAAACACAAGACAGGTACAGATAGAATTCATGAGGCGCTCGAAAAATCAAATATTAGAGATGTTGATTTCATTATGAATTTACAAGGTGATGAACCAGCAATCGACATTCAAGATATAGTAAAATTGAATGATAAAATGCTAAAAAATCCTTCTAATATAGGAACTCTTGCCGCAACAATAAAAGATAATAAAAACTTGATAAATGAAAATATTGTAAAGGTCATTACCGAAAATACTTTGGAGGAGAATAATTTTCCAAAGAGCATATCTTTTTTACGAAAGTCTGACCAGATAGATAATATTTATCATCATCTTGGAGTTTATTGTTATTCAAAAGACTCTCTTGAAAAATTTGTTCAATTAAGCCAATCTAAAAATGAAATAGAAAATCGGTTAGAGCAATTAAGAGCATTAGATAATAATATTGATATCAATGTTTCACTTGCCAAATCATCTCCAATAGGAGTAGATACAAAGGAAGATTATCTAGCCTTGAAAAAAATAATGGAATATAAGAATTGATGAGTAAAATTTATTTCCAAGGAACGTTTGGTGCATATTCTCATTTAGCGGCGCTTTCAATTGATCCTAAAGCAGAAATCTTGCCTTGTAAAACTTTTGATGATTGTTTTAACAAAGCATCTGAAGAACCAGACAGCAGAATTATAATTCCAGAGTCAAATAGAATTACTGGCAACATAGGAATTGAATATTTAATTTTTAAACATAGGCTAAATATTTATAAAGAGCATTTTCAAAAAATTGAGCATAATTTATTAGGACAGCCTGGGGCAAAATTAAAAGATATTAAAGAGGTGTATTCTCATGCACAAGGATTATCTCAATGTTCAAAGTTTATAAAAGAAAATAATTTAGTAGAACATATTAGAGCAGATACAGCTGGATCTGCTGAAATGATATCTAAAACAAAAGATGTTAAACAATCAGCTATTGCATCTTCATTAAGTGCTAAAATTTATGGCTTAGAAGTAATTAAAAAAAATATAGAAAACGAAAGTGGAAATTTGACAAGATTTTTGGTTATGGGAAAAAATATTTCTCAACCAGAATTTAAAGATAATACTTACATAACCTCTTTTTTATTTAAATTGAAAAGTAAGCCAGCTGCCCTATATCAATCATTAGGAGGTTTTGCTATTAACGGTGTAAATTTAACTAAACTACAAAGTTATCCAGAAAAAAATAGTTTCGACTCTTATTTTTTCTTATGTGATTTGGATGGACACATCGAAGATCCAAAAGTTCAGAAATCTCTTGAAGAGCTAGGTCTACATTGTGAGGATTTTCACGTTCTAGGTGTTTTCGAAGCAGATAACTTGAGACAAAAAAAATAAGAATCTTTTCTTGTAGATTAGAAATTTTAACTGCTATAATGGTTTTGGAGGCTAGAGGTGGATGCTGCTTGAACCCGACCAGATCTTAACGGAAGCAGTCGTAGAGACAGTTATTCAGGTTCTAGTCTCCTTATAGATATATGAATAATAACTCAAAAGTATTAGCATTAAAATATAGACCACAAACTTTTGATGATCTTATTGGTCAAGAGGTTGTTGCAGAAACTATTACTAATTCTATTAAAGCAGACAAAATACCCAATGCATATTTGTTCACTGGAATAAGGGGAATAGGAAAAACTACAACAGCACGAATTGTTGCAAAAGCACTTAATTGTAAAAATGGTATCGACAATTTATGTAAAGAAAACTTTTGTGAGAACTGTAAATCTATAAGTGAGTCTAGTCATATAGATGTGCTTGAAATGGATGCGGCAAGCAAAACAGGTGTTGATGACGTAAGAGATTTAATCGAATTTTCAAGATATGGGCCGACCTCTGCTAAATATAAAATCTTCATTATTGATGAAGTTCATATGTTAAGCAAACAAGCATTTAATGCTTTATTAAAAACTTTAGAGGAACCACCGGAATATCTAAAATTTATTTTTGCAACTACAGAAATTAAAAAAATTCCAATTACAGTAGTATCTAGATGTCAAAGATATGATCTATCTAGAATTAAATCCTCGGAATTATTAGAGTTTATTAAAAAAATTAAGGACAAGGAAAATGGAAAAATAAGCGATGATGCTTTAAAGCTTATAGTAAAAATTTCTGAGGGTTCTGTTAGAGATTCTTTATCTTTGCTGGATAGAGCATTATTAAGTTTGGATGAAGGAAAAGAATTAGACTTAAATTCAGCTCAGAAAATTTTTGGATATTTTGATAAATCTCAATTAATCGATTTGTTTGAGCTAATTTTAAAAGGCGAAGAAACAAAGGTAATAAATATTTATAGAAAAATTTATGACCAAGGTGTTGAACCAAAGGTTTTTATTAATGATTTCTTAGAGTTGCTTTATTACTTTAAAAATATTAATTCATTGACTTTAGAAAGCACAAACTTTTCATTAAATGACGAAGAATTTTCTAAAATTAAAAATTTATCAAATCAAATAGATTCAAAGGTATTAATATTATTTTGGCAATTTGCCATCTCTTCTCTCGAAGAGATAGACATAGTTTCGAATCAACACCTTTCAATTGAGATGTTTTTAATAAGACTAATGCATTTAAGTTCTGTAAAATCTGAAAATAAAATTGAAAATGTTGAGGCTGAGTTGAAGAGTGAAAATTTTATAAAGAATACAGAAACTGAATTAACTTCTAAAACAATAAATCAAATTAAGAATGTTGCACAGGAAGAAAAAATAAAACCAGAAGTTCAAACAGAAATTAAAGCAGAACATAAAATTAATATAAATGCATTTGAGGATTTAATTGAAATTTGTTCAAAAAAAAAAGAGATCAAACTCAAATACGAATTAGAAAAAAATGTTAATCTTGTAAAATTTGAAAAAAATAGAATTGAAATATCTTTTAATGAAAGTTTAGATAAAGATTTTGTAAAAGATTTATCATCAAAGCTTTTTGAATGGACTGGTGAAAGATGGATTATTACGTTTAGTAAATTAAAAGGGCAAATGTCAGTAAAAGATAAAGAAAAAAATTTAAAAAAACAGTTAATTGATGAAATGAAAAATTCAGAAATATATAAAAGTGTGATGGATAAATTTCCTGATGCAGAATTAATAGATGTAAATTCAAACAAAGATGGAGTTGATGATGACTGATTTTAGTAAAATTTTAGATAAAGCAAAAGAACTTGAGGCAAAAATGAAAGAAAGCCAACAAAAGATTAAGGAAATTAGAGTTGAAGGAGTTTCGGGTTCAAATTCTGTAAAGATAACTTTGGATGGAGAGGGAGAGATGCAAACAATAAAGTTATCTGATGAAATTATGAAAGAGGAGAAAACCATAATTGAAGATTTAATTGTTGCAGCACATAATAGTGCTAAATCTCAACTTAAATCAAAAACAACTGAGGAAATTTCAAAAGCAACTGGAGGTTTTGGAATTCCTGGTTTTAAATGGCCTTTATAATAGATGCAAAACATCAGTGAGATAGAAGAATTAATTAAATTAATTTCAAAACTTCCAGGTTTAGGTCCCAAATCAGCAAAAAGAATTGTTTTAAAATTAATTAATAATCGTGATGAACTTGTAAAACCTATGGCAAATACATTGGCGCAAGTTTATAAAAATGTAGTTAGATGCAATTCATGTGGTGCATTAAAATCAAATTCAAATGGCTGTCTAAATTGTGAGAACACAAAAGAAAAATTTAATAAAATTTGTGTAGTAGAGGATATTGCAGACCAATGGTCGATTGAAAATTCAAATATCTTTCAGGGCTATTTTCATATTTTAGGAGGAACAATTTCTTCAGTTGGCCAAAGAAAAGAAGATTTATTAATTAATTCATTAGTTGAAAGAGTTAATAGAGATAAAATCGAAGAGGTAATTCTTGCAACTAGTGCAACTGTTGAAGGTCAAACAACTGCATACTATATTCAAGATAGTCTAAAAAATTTAGATGTTAAAATTACTAAATTAGCACAAGGTTTGCCAGTCGGAGGAGAGATTGAAAGTCTAGATGATGGGACTTTATTTTCTGCTTTTAAAAATAGATCTAATTTGGTTTCGAACTCAGATTAGATTTTTTTTTCAATCTATTTAGATGAAGTAGTGGTTCGGTATAGCCTGAAGGTTGTTCTTTACCTTTAAACACTAAATCACACGCAGTTTGAAATGCTATAGAGTTTTCATAATCACTACTCATTTTAACATATAGCGGATCATTTTTGTTCTGATCATCTACTATTTTGGCCATCTCTTTCATTATTTCGGTTACTTGTATTTTTGTTGTAATACCATGATGTATCCAGTTGGCTATATGTTGTGAAGAAATTCTTAGTGTTGCTCTATCTTCCATCAAACCTATGTTATTAATATCTGGCACTTTAGAACATCCCACACCTTGATCAACCCATCTTACAACATACCCCAATAAAGTTTGTGCAGAATTAGAAATTTCTTTATTTATGTCCTCTACAGACCAATTAGGTCTATCTGCTATAGGGATTGTCAAAAGTTCATCAAGATTAGCCGGCTTTCTATCTGTTAATTTTTTTTGTTCATCAAAAATATTTATCTCATGATAGTGTAAAGCATGTAATGCAGCTGCCGTTGGAGAAGGAACCCATGCGCAGTTTGCTCCTGCTTTTAAGTGTCCTGTTTTTTGCTCCATCATGTCTCTCATTTTATCTGGCATTGCCCACATTCCTTTTCCAATTTGAGCTTTACCAGAAAACCCACAACTTAAACCAATATCAACATTGTTGTTTTCGTATGCAGTAATCCATTTAGATGATTTCATATCACCTTTTTTAATCATAGGACCGGCTTCCATTGATGTATGCATTTCATCACCAGTTCTATCTAAGAATCCAGTATTAATAAAAAAAACTCTATTTTTAAGACTTCTAATGCATTCTTTCAAATTTGCTGATGTTCTTCTCTCTTCATCCATAATACCTATCTTACAAGTGTACTTAGGTAAATTTAAAACTTCCTCAACTTTAGAAAAAATTAAATCTGTAAATGCAGTCTCGTCTGGACCATGCATTTTAGGTTTTACAATATAAACTGACCCAGTTCTTGAATTATTTTTGTTTTTAATATCATGTAGCGCAGCTGCTGTAGTTATAAATGCATCCATAATTCCCTCAGGTATTTCACTCCCATCACTTAATAAAATTGAAGGGTTAGTCATTAGATGACCAACGTTTCTTACAAGCAAAAGGCTTCTCCCATGTAACTTTAAACCTTTACCATCTCTAGAAATATAACTTCTGTGTGGGTTTAATTTTCTCTCAAATAATTTTCCTTCTTTTTCAAATTTTGATTTAAGATCTCCTTTCATTAGACCTAGCCAATTTCGATAACAAATAATTTTATCCTCCGAGTCAACTGCTGCTACACTATCTTCATTATCACAAATTGTTGATACTGCAGATTCTAGTATTATGTCGCTAATTCCTGCATGATCTTGTTGAGCAGCAAAAGCTCTAGAGTCTTTTAGAATTTCAATATGTAAATTATTATTTTTTAAAATAATTGCAGATGGATTATCACTTTCACCCCTGTGTCCAATAAATTTATTTTCATCTTCTAAATCAAAAATATCAGCACCTTTTAAAACTTTTAATTTTCCATATTTTACTGCAAAACTTGTAATTTTATTCCAACTTAGTCCAGCTAATGGAAAGTACTTATCTAAAAAATCCCTTCCATATTTTATAACCATTTCACCTCTCAAAGGGTCATACCTTTCAGATACGCTATCTTCAGATTGTTCAATTACATCAGTACCATAAAGACTATCATATAAACTCATCCATCTAGCATTTGCAGCATTTAACGCATACCTTGCATTCATCACAGGCACAACCAACTGAGGTCCAGCTATACTTGCAATTTCTTCATCAACATTTTCAGTTTCTATTTTAAAATCAGGTCCTTCATTTTTTAAATAACCAATTTCTAATAAAAATTTTTTGTACTCATCTAAATTAAATTCTTTATCTTTATTTTTGATATGCCAATCATCTATTTTCTTCTGTAAATCTTCCCTTAATTTAATTAATTCTTTATTTTTTGGTGCTAAGTCATCAAGAGTTTTTTCTAGACCTAACCAAAAATTTTCTGAAGATACATTTGTATTTTTTAATAATTCATCATTTACAAAGTTTGATAACTTTTCAGATACTTGAAGATTATTAATTTTAATGTATTTTTCTTGCATAGCACTTATTGTCGTACCCCATCTGTATTTTTGCCTGAGAGCTTTACTCCTTCGGCGGAAATTAATCTCTTTCCAGAGTGTTATGCTTTAATCGGTCCTTTTGCCTGAGAGTTTCCGGGGTGGTTGCTCCTTCGGCGCTACAAAAGTAGTCTCTCCCGATAATGGATTTGTATCTGTTAAATAATTTAAGTCAATTAATAAGAATTACACCTTATTTAATATCATTTTATTGCCTTTTTTGTATTTTAACCATCCGCTATAAATAAAATATGAAAAATTATCTAAATTTTGAAACAGAAATTAAAGATCTAGAAAATGAGCTAGAAAAATTGAAAGATCCTTACAATCAAGAGGGATTATCAGAAGTCGATACTCAAAAAATTTCAAGCACTCAAACAGAAATAGATGAAAAATTAAAAAATATTTATTCTAATCTAGATCCTTGGCAGACTACTATGGTTGCTCGCCATGAAGACAGACCGAAAGCAAAATTTTTTATTGATAATTTGTTTGATGACTTCATCTCACTATCTGGAGATAGGTATTACGGTGAAGATAAATCAGTATTAACTGGATTTGCAAAGTTTAATGGAAAATCTGTATTAGTTATAGGTCAAGAAAAAGGAGACGATTTAGATAGCAGGATTGAGAGAAATTTTGGAATGATGAGACCAGAGGGCTATAGAAAAACTATTAGGTTAATGAACTTAGCAAACAAATTTAATATTCCCATAATCTCTTTTATTGATACTCCAGGAGCATATCCAGGTGTAGGAGCTGAAGAGCGAGGACAAGCAGAAGCAATTGCAAAATCAATCGAATGCTGTATGGAACTTAAAGTTCCAACAATCGCAATAATTATAGGCGAGGGTGGTTCTGGTGGAGCAATTGCATTAGCTTCATCAAATAAAGTTCTTATGCTAGAAAATGCAATTTATTCAGTAATATCCCCTGAGGGATGTGCAACTATTCTATGGAGAGATCCAAAAAAAATGCTTGATGCCGCAAAAGCTATGAAACTTTCAGCTAGAGATTTATTAAAATTAAAAGTTATTGATGAAATAATTGAAGAACCTTTAGGAGGTGCGCACAGAGATAGAGATATCATATTAAATAATGTGAGAGAAAATTTAACAAAAAATTTAAATTATTTTGATGAATTATCTTCTGAAGAAATAATGAATGAAAGAAAAAATAAATTTCTTAAAATTGGAAGAAATGATGGTTTTATGACTAGAACTGAAGATCTAAGCACATTAACAATTAAGGAAAACAATTTTGATAAAATTTTAAAATCAAAAAAAGTGTTATTAGCTATTCTTGGTGGATTGATTTTAATTTCTACAACTCTATTGTTAATTTAAATTTTATAAAGCACCACAGCAGTGCTTAAATTTTTTACCTGAACCACAATAACATGGTTCATTTCTCCCAATTTTTTTATTTTTTGCAATTTGTTGATATTTATCCTCTCTTTTACTTTCGTCATTTTGGTTGGTTTCGACTACAACTTTTAGGTTCATAAGAATAGTTACATAATCTAATTTTAATTTTTCTAAAAGATTTGAAAATAATTCGAATGCTTCTTTTTTATATTCAACTAATGGATCCCTCTGACCATAAGATCTTAATCCTATAACTTGTCTTAATTGCTCCAAATATTGAATATGTGATTTCCAATTCAAATCAATTGATTGAAGAAAAATTCTTTTTTCAATTTCTTTTGCATGACCATCACCTAGAAGTTTAATCCGGTCGTTTCTCGTTTCTTGAAATTTATTTGAAATCTTTTCTTTAAAGTCTTTATCTTTTGCCTCTATTAAATCCTTAAACTCATTTTCTTCAAAGCTTTTTCCAATTATTTGTTTAGTTTTATTACTAAATTCATTGCTTTTAGGATCTGATAATTTTGAAATTTTTAACTTAATTAAATCATCAGTTATTTCTTTTAAAAATTCGTCTGAATAATCAAAGATATTTTCACTATTCATCGCATTTTTTCTTTGTGAAAATACAACATGCCTTTGATCATTAAGAACATTATCAAATTTTATAAGCGTTTTTCTTATATCAAAATTTCTGGCTTCCACTTTTTGTTGAGCCCTTTCTAATGCTTTATTAATCCATGGATGATCGATACTTTCACCATCTTTAAGTCCAAGTTTTTCGAGCATACTATTCATCGACTCTGATCCAAAAATTCTCATTAAATCATCCTCAAGACTAACATAAAATACGGAACTACCTTCATCTCCTTGTCTGCCAGATCTTCCTCTAGCCTGGTTATCCACCCTCCTAGACTCCATTCTCTCTGTGCCAATAACAAATAAACCACCTAAGGATTTAATTTTATCTTTATTAATTTTAAGTTTATCCTCTGCAATAGAACCTTTTTTTCCACCAAGTTGAATATCAACTCCTCTTCCAGATATACTTGTTGTAATAATTACTGAATTTTCTTTTCCCGCATTTGCAATTATCTCGGCTTCATTTTCATGATTTTTTGCGTTTAACACCACGTGTTTAATATTTTTTTGATTTAATAAATTTGAATAAACTTCAGATTTATTTATACTCGAAGTAAATACTAAAATAGGCTGACCTAATTTGTTTCTTTCAATTATTTTTTCTATAATTGCATAATTCTTCTCTTTTTCTGTTCTAAAAATTAAATCGTTAAAATCCTTTCTAATCATTTCTTTGTTTGTTGGAATAACAACAACTGGAAGATTGTAAATTTCAAAAAACTCTTCAGACTCTGTAGCAGCCGTACCAGTACAACCAGATATTTTTTTATAAAGTTTAAAATAATTTTGATAAGTTATTGAAGCTAAGGTTTGATTTTCAGCCTGCACTTGAATTTTTTCTTTAGCTTCTAATGCTTGATGCAAACCATCTCCAAAACGTCTACCTTCTAAAATTCTTCCAGTTAGTTCGTCAATAATTTTAAGACTTCCATCTTTAACAATATAGTCTCTACCCTTTTCAAATAAATGATTTGCACGTAATGCTTGATTAACATGATGAACTAAATGTAAATTTTCTGGATCATAAAAATTATTATTTTTTAGAATTCCTGCGTTAGAAAAAAGTTTTTCAACATTATTAATTCCATCATTTGTCAATAATATACTCTTTTCTTTTTCATCTATTTCAAAATGTTTATTATTTAAGATTCTAATTAATTTATCAATTGCTAGATATTGGGCTGTTTTATCTTCAGCTGCACCAGAAATTATCAAAGGTGTTCTCGCTTCATCAATTAAACATGAATCTATTTCATCTACTATTGAAAAATTATGATCTCTCTGAACCATTTGCTCTTCAGAAAATTTCATATTGTCTCTTAAGTAATCAAAACCTAATTCACTATTAGTTGCATAAGTAATGTCACATTTATAGTTTTTCTTTCGTTCAGCATCTTCTTGATAGTTGTTAATAAAACCTGAAGTAAGACCTAGAAAATTATAAATTTGTCCCATTTCAATCGAGTCTCTTTTTGCAAGATAATCATTTACGGTTACTATGTGAACACCTTTGTCACTTAATGCATTTAAATAAGCAGCGAGTGTTATTGTTAAAGTTTTTCCTTCTCCAGTTCTCATCTCAGCAATTTTGCCCTGATGTAAAGCTAC
>CACPPK010000005.1 GCA_902635845.1 uncultured Pelagibacteraceae bacterium
AAAAGATCCTAGTGAAGCAATAAGTAAAATTCATAAAAAAAATGGTAAAGCAATACTAGCTTGTGATTTATTAGCACTTGCTAAGTTAAAAACACCAAGAGAACTAGGAGCAGATATTGCTGTAGGAAGCTCCCAAAGATTTGGAATTCCAATGGGTTACGGTGGACCTCATGCAGCTTTCTTTGCAACAAAAGACGAATTCAAAAGATCAATGCCAGGAAGAATTGTGGGAGTCTCTGTTGATAGACATGGAAACAAAGCATACAGATTATCATTACAAACTAGGGAACAACATATAAGAAGAGACAAAGCTACAAGTAATATTTGTACTGCCCAAGCTTTGTTAGCAATTGTGTCTGCAGCATATGCTATTTATCATGGTCCAGAGGGTATTCGAACTATTTCTGAGAGAGTTTCTCAATTAGCTAAAAACTTTGCAGATAAATTAAAACAATCAGGATATGAAATTTATTCAGATTATTTCTTTGATACGGTTACAATTGTTACTAAAGATAAAACTGATCAAATCTATAAAAATGCTTTAGATCAAAAAGTAAATATCAGAAAAGTAAATTCTGAAATGCTAGCAGTTTCTTTCGATGAAAAGAAAAATGTTTATAGAGTAAATCAATTATTAAAAATTTTTAATGCAGCAGAATCAATTAAAAAAGAGGATCCAACAGTAAGTTTACCTAATCTTCCAAAAAATTTATTAAGAACTTCTAAATATTTAGAACATCCTGTTTTTAATTCATATCATTCAGAAACTGAGATGCTTAGATATTTAAAAAAGTTAGAAGATAAAGATATAGCTTTAAATAGAACTATGATTGCACTTGGTTCATGTACTATGAAATTAAACGCTACTGCAGAAATGATACCTATTTCATGGAGAGAGTTAGCTGAACCTCATCCATTTGTACCTATTGAGCAGATGGAAGGATATAGAGATTTATTCACTGATCTTAAAAATTGGCTTAGATCAATTACAGGTTTTTCTGGTGTTTCACTTCAACCAAATGCAGGCGCTCAAGGTGAATATGCAGGATTAATGGTTATTAGAAAATATCATTTAGATAGAGGCGAAGAAAACAGGAATATATGTTTAATACCAAGTTCAGCTCATGGTACCAATCCTGCTAGTGCACAAATGGTAGGAATGAAAGTTGTCGTTGTTGATTGTGACAAAGAAGGAAATGTTGATTTTGAGGATTTAAAGAAAAAAGCAGAAATGCATTCTGAAAATCTTGGAGCATTAATGGTCACTTATCCGTCTACTCACGGAGTATTTGAGGAAAAAATTACAGATATATGTGAGTTAATTCATAAAAACGGTGGCCAAGTTTATATGGATGGTGCAAATTTAAATGCCCTTGTTGGTATAGCAAGACCTGGAAATTTTGGTCCAGATGTTTGTCACATAAATTTACACAAAACATTCTGTATTCCACATGGTGGTGGAGGACCAGGAATGGGACCAATTGCATGTAAAAGACATTTACAAGTTTATTTGCCTAATCATCCAGTTGTTAAGGACTGTGGACCTGCCACAGGAATAGGAGCAGTTTCAGCAGCACCTTGGGGAAGTTCAAGTATTTTATCAATTTCCTGGATGTATATTAAAATGATGGGTTCTGAGGGTTTAAAATTAGCTACTCAAATTGCAATACTAAATGCAAATTATATAGCTCATAGACTTAAAGATCATTACCCAATTCTTTACAAAGGTTCAAACGGTAATGTAGCTCATGAATGTATTATTGATATTCGATCTATTAAAACTGAAACAGGGATTACTGAAGAAGATATAGCTAAAAGATTAATCGATTATGGTTTTCATGCACCAACAATGTCGTGGCCAGTAGCAGGCACAATGATGATTGAACCAACTGAAAGTGAAAGCTTGTCTGAACTAGATAGATTTTGTGATACTTTGATTAGTATTAAATCTGAAATAGATATGATCAAGTCAGAAAAATTTGATAAAGTTGATAATCCAATTAAAAATGCACCTCATACTGATATTGAATTAGCTTCAGATGAATGGAGTCACAAATATTCAAGAGAGCAAGCTGCGTATCCTGCAAAATTCTTAAAAACAAATAAATTTTGGCCTCCGGTTGCAAGAGTTGATAACGTATACGGAGATAAAAATATTTTTTGTACTTGTCCAAGTATGGATGAGTTTAAAGAAGATGCAGCATAATAATTAATGAAAATTGCTGTTGTTGGCTCAGGTATTTCCGGATTAAGTGCTGCTTATTATTTATCTAAAAAACATCATGTAGATCTTTTCGAGCGAGAAGATCATTTTGGTGGACACTCACATACAATAGATATTTTTTTTGATGAAAAAAAAGTTTCTATAGATATTGGTTTCATTGTTTTTAATTTTCAAACTTATCCAAATTTAATTAATTTTTTTAAGGAAAATGATATTCAAATTGAAAAAAGCAATATGTCTTTTTCAGTTTCAGTAGATAATACAAACTTTGAATATTGTGGAAAAGGGTTGAGTGGAATTTTCTCTAATAAATCAAATTTGTTCAACATAGAGTTCTTAAAAATGTTTTTTGATATCATTAAATTTTATAAAAAAAGTGATCAAGTAAACATATCCAATGATAAAATTACTTTAGGTGAATATTTAAAAATTAATAAATTATCTAAAACTTTTATCGATTATCATATAATACCAATGGTATCTGCAATTTGGTCTATGCCTCCCTATGAAGCGAGCAAGATGCCGATTAGTTTCTTTCTTAGATTTTTCCAAAATCATGGTTTGTTTAAATTGAAAAATAGACCGCAGTGGTACACAGTAACCAATAGAAGTAGAACTTATGTTAGTAAAATACTTTCTCAAATAAGTGGTGAACACTACAAAAATTACAAAGTTACAAGAGTTAAACGAAAATCATTAGGATTAGACCTATACTATGGTGGAGAAAGCGAATTTTTTGATTATGATAAAGTAGTTTTAGCAACACATGCTGATGAAGCCTTAAAGTTAATTGAAAATCCAACTGAGAATGAGAGAAATATTCTTTCGAATTTTAGCTACAAAGAAAATATAGCTTACATACATACAGATCAGCGAGCCATGCCAAAAAATAAAAAAGCTTGGTCTTCTTGGAATTCATCAATAGATGACAAGAATTTGGAGAAAAATTCAATAACGTACTGGTTAAATTTATTACAAAATTTAAAGTGTGACGAAAATATTTTCTTAACACTAAATCCTTACTTCAATATTGATGAGAAAAAAATATTGAGAAAAGTAAAATTTACACATCCATATTACGATCAAAAAGCATTAGATGCTCAATCAGAGCTTGTTAAAATACAAAATCAAAAAGATTTACTTTTTTGTGGTAGTTATTTTGGTTACGGATTTCATGAAGATGGAATAAAATCATCTATTGAAATGCTGAAAAACCTTAATGATTAGTTCTTGTATATATAATGGAAATGTAATCCATAAGAGATTTAAACCAAAAAAACATTTTTTTAAATATAAAGTATTTTCATTATTTATAGATCTATCAGAGCTAAATGAGCTTAATGATAAATTAAAATTTTTTTCACTAAATAAATTTAATCTTATTAGTTTTTATGAGAAAGATCATGGTGATCGTGATGGCTCATCTCTTTTTGAGTGGGTAAAAAAAAATCTAATTAATAACGAAATCAGTACAGATAATATAAAAGTTAAACTTTTATGTTATCCAAGAATATTTGGTTATGTTTTTAATCCACTAAGTATTTTTTTTGTATATGACAGAAATGATAATTTAATTTCTATTTTATATGAAGTTAAGAATACATTTGGTGAGCAACACACATATGTTTTTAAAGTAGAGGGACAAAATAAATTAATTCAAAATAATTGCTCAAAGAAATTTCATGTTTCACCATTTATTGAAATGGATTGTAATTATTTTTTTAGGATATTAAATCCAGAGCAGAAGTTGTCAGTTGTAATTGATCAATATGATCAAGAAGGAAAAATTCTTTTTGCATCTCAAGATGGTGAAAGATCTGATTTGACAAGCAAAAACTTAATGAATTCTTATCTTAAACACCCTTTAATGACATTTAAAATTATCTCTGCGATACATTTTGAAGCGTTTAAATTATGGATTAAAGGAATTAAATTTATTAAGAAAAAATTTAAAATTAAAAATAATATAACAGTAGAAAATTAATGTTTTTAAATAATGCTGCAGATAAATTAGTTTTTAAATTTCTTAATAAAATAAATCATGGTTATCTAGAGCTCACTACAAATGATGGAAAAGTTTTAAAGTTTGGAAATTCAAATGAAAAATTGCATGCAAATATTTCAATAAAAAAACCAGATTTTAATTATAATTTAATTAGAGGTGGTAGTATTGGATTTGCTGAGAGCTACATGAGAGGTGAATTTGAAACTGACAACTTGTCAAATTTAATAGAATTAACTGCAAGAAATATAGAAATTATATATAAATTTTCAGGCCTTCTTGATTTTCCAATAATTAATTTTGTAAGAAATAAGATAATCAAAAATACAAAAAGTAGAAGCAAAGAAAATATTGCTAAACATTATGATCTTGGGAATGATTTTTTTTCTCTTTGGTTAGATGACACACTTACTTACTCTAGTGCTATTTTTGATGATAAATCGAAAAATCTTTCTGATGCTCAAAATAATAAATATCAAAAATTAATTGATCTAATTAAACCAAATAATGGTGACAAAGTTTTAGAAATAGGATGTGGTTGGGGAGGTTTTGCTGAGTACTTAGGTAAAAAATACGATGTTAAATTAGACTGTATAACAATATCCAAAAAACAATTTGAATACGCAAAAGAAAGAATTTTTAAGTGTGGTTTAAATGAAAAAGTAAATATTGAAATAAAGGATTACAGAGATCTCAAAGGCAAATACAATTCAATTGCATCTATAGAGATGATAGAGGCTGTTGGTCAAAATTATTTAGAGGGTTATTTTAAAACTATTAAAACTAACTTATCTGATGGTGGTAAAGCAGCTATTCAAGCAATTACTATCGATGATAGGTTGTTTGACAGATACAAAAACAAACAAGATTTTATTCAAAAATATATTTTTCCTGGTGGTTTTTTACCAAATAAAAATAGCATCAATCGTTATGTTTCTGATAACGGTTTAACTATAAATTCATATATTTCTTATGCTGACCATTATGCCAATACATTGGCTATATGGAGAAATGAGTTTTTAAAAAAATGGGATTTAATAAAAAATCAAGGTTTTGACTTAACATTTAAAAGAATGTGGGAGTTTTACCTTTCTTATTGTGAAGCTGGATTTAAGTCAAAAAATATTGATCTGATACAATTTTCAATGCAAAACAAATAAAAATAATGGAGATATTTATGCGACATATAAAAATAATTAAGTCAATTTCATTGATAATTTCATTATTCTTAATTACAAGTTGCTCAAATAATAGTGCTATGAAACCAGAAGACTTTAAAAACAAAGAACCAAGATTAATTATTGAGGAATACTTATCCGGAAATGTTAAGGCTTGGGGTGTTCTACAAAATAGATCAGGAAAAGTTACAAGACAATTTTCTGCAGATTTAAATGGAACCTGGGATGGAAAACAATTAATTCTTAAAGAAAAATTTAATTGGGATGATGGTGAAGTTCAAGACCGAGAATGGACAATAAATAAAATTGATGAGCACAATTACGAAGGAACAGCAGGAGATGTTGTAGGTAAAGCAATAGGATATTCTTACGGACCAGCGTTTAAATTTGAATATGTTTTATTAGTTCCGGTTAAAGGCAAAGAATTAAAAATAACTTTTGACGATTGGATTTTTAAACAAGATGATAGAGTTGCAATTAATAGAGCAACAATGACTAAATTTGGTTTTAAAGTAGCTGAATTGACAGTTGTATTTGTAAAAGATTAACTACTTTTTTTGATATTTCGTTAGTTTTCCAACTAAACTAAAATAAATTTTACTTGGCAAAAAACTCAATAGTTTTAATGTAAATGTAAGTGATTTTGGAAAATGTATTTCAAATATATTTTTGTTAACTAATCCTTCATAAATTTGATCTGCAGCATACTCAGGAGTTTTTAAAAAAGGCATTTTAAAATCATTTTTATCTGTCATTGGTGTTTTAATAAACCCAGGAGACACTAAACAAACACGTACATTGTATCTTTTAAAATCAAAATACAAACTTTCAGCTAAGTTATTTAATGCAGATTTAGATGGCCCATATCCAGTTGAATTAGGTAACCCTCTATATCCTGCAATTGACGAAACAATAGTAATTATACCATTTTTTTTATCTCTAAAGTATTGTTCAACTGCTTTGATGCTATTCACAGTTCCAAAAAAATTTACTTTAAAAACATCTTCCATTTGTTCGACATCTATATCTTTTTCTTTTTTGGGATCCCATGTTCCAGTTGAAAAAAAACAAATATCTATATTTTCATATTTGTTTTTAATTTCGTTAAATACTTCTTTGCACTTTTCTTTATCTGTTACGTCTAAAGGAAAACTTGAAATATTTTCATAAGAATTTGAAAGCTCATTTAGTAATTCAGCTCTTCTTGCAGATATAGCAACGTTCCATCCCTTACTTGCAAATTTAATTGCTAAAGCTTTTCCAATACCGGTACTACCGCCAGTAATCCAAATAGTTTTTTTACTCATTTTTTGTTATGTATATATCTAACATGTTTAAAAATAAATTTTTAACATTTATATTGTTTCTTGTTATTACATTCTCTGCCTCATTGATTGGCGGTTTAGCCACTGTTACTTTTAAAGAGCCATGGTACTCATTGCTAAATAAACCATCATTTAATCCACCGGATTGGATATTTGGACCTGTTTGGACCACCTTGTATACAATGATGACAGTTGCAATATGGCTTTATTGGCATACGAAAAATAGAGATATGAATACTGTTTATATTTATTTTATTCATTTAGTATTCAATACAACTTGGAGTGTAGTTTTTTTTGTTTTTCATAATATGGTTTTAGCACTTTTGGTATTAATCATACTAATAGCATTGATAATCAATCTTATTTTAAGGTTTAAACGCGTCAAGATGTTGAGTGCCTACTTAATGATTCCATATTTACTTTGGTGTAGCTTTGCACTAATTCTGAATACAAGCTTAATTATATTAAATTAGATATGGATGATGTTGTAGTAATTGGTGGTGGAATAATTGGCGCGGCAACAGCATACTTTTTATCCAAAGAGGGTAGAAAAGTAAAAGTTATTGAAAGGGATCCTACCTATAAAACAGCCTCATTCCCATTATCTCTAGGTGGTTTTAGAAGACAATTTTTCCAAAAAGAAAATATTTTGTTAGGAAAATTTGCAAGAGAATTTATTTTTCAAATACCAGAATTATTAAAAACAGAAAAAAATCCTAACCCAACAGCTAGTATGGTAACCAATGGATATCTTTTAATGTTTGGTCCTGAACATGCTGAAGAACAATATAGAGCATTAGAAAACCATAAAGAATGTGATGCAGGAACAAAAAATATTAAAGGATCAGAATTATCAAAAGTTTTTCCTTATGTTAATAGTGATGGAATTGAGACAGCAACTTATACTGATAATCAAAGTGAAGGATGGATTGATCCATTTTTGTTTCATAGCGCGCTTAAAAGTAAAGCAGTGGAGCTTGGTGCTGAATTTATTAAAGGTGAAGTAAAAAGTATATCCGAAATAAATGCTAAAACAATTGTTTCTGCTGCTGGTTGCTGGACAAAAGAATTGTTAGAAGATATTCCTGTTGTTCCTCAAAAGCATACCGTGTTTAGAGTTAAATGCCCAACATATATAAAAGAAATGCCACTAAGTGGAGATTTAACAACAGGTGTTTATTGGAGACCAGAAGGAGGGGAATATTTAGCAGGATCACCTATTTCTGTATTTGATGCAGATGATTTGGAACCAGCTTGGAATGATTTTGAGGAATTAGTGTGGCCAGCGCTTGCCAAGAGAATACCAGCCTTTGAAGAATTAAAGTTAACTGGTGGATGGGCAGGTTACTATGATTGTAATAGATTAGACAACAATGCAGTTGTTGGTAAGCATCCAAAATATGACAATGTTTACATGGCTTCTGGATTTACAGGCCGGGGATTAATGCAGGCGCCAGGGATTGGTAGAGCCTTAACCGAATTAATTACAACAGGTTCATATCAAACAATTGATATAAGTGATTTCGCAGTTGAAAGAGTATTAGGTAAATCTGCCAGACCGGAGCCATATGTATTATAAATAAAATGGAAAGTAAAAATTCAAAACAAGAACAATTTAAAGACATAATAAAACTTATTGAAAGTAAAAATTACAATGAAGCTAAAGATCTTCTAAATAAATTATTAGATGAAAAAAAAAATGATTTTTATATTTATCAACTACTAGGAATAATCTCTCAATATACTGGAAATTTAGAGGAGTCGATTTATAATTTTAATTTGTCTTTAAATATGATGCCAAAAAATGCAGGGGTGCTATATAATTTAGGTATTATAAATAAAAGACTAAACAATTTAGAAAAAGCTAAAGAATATTTTTTTAAATCACTTGAGATCAATCCAAGTTTTATAGATGGATATATTAATATTGCCCAAATTTTCGAAAAAGAAAAAAAAATTTTTGATGCAGATAATTATTTTCAGAAGGCTTTTTCTATAAAAAAAGATCATCCCACTTTAAACAGAGCTTATGCAAAGTTTTTATTTAATATAGGTGAACTTAAGAAAGGGTTATCATATATGTATAAAAATTTTGGTTATATAAGATTTGGAAAATCAAATGTTGAGATCAATTAAATGCAAAGAACAAATATTTCAAAAGATACAAATTTTATAGGAAGTTGGAATATTAATGATGATAATTTATGCAATAATATTGTTAAATTTTTTGAGAATAATAAATTACTTCAAAAAAAGGGCTCTACTTCAAGTGGTGTAGATGAAAAAGTTAAAAACTCCATTGATATAAGTATAAATCCAAACAACTTACATAAAGATGGTTTTCAAGATTTAAAGTTATATTTCAATCGATTATTTGACTGTTATCAGGATTACAAAAAACAATGGCCATTTTTAAATAAAACTTTGAGTATTGTTGATATCCCAAGTTTTAATATTCAAAAGTATAATATTGGTGGTCACTTTGCTGAATTACACACTGAAAGAGAAAACACATCTACTATGCATAGAGTATTTGCTTGGATGACATATTTAAATGATGTAGACGATGGTGGTGAGACGTATTTTGAATACTTTGATCTAAAGGTTAAACCTGAAATTGGAAAAACCTTGATTTGGCCTGCAGAGTGGACACATGCTCATAAAGGTGAAGTTTTACAGTCTGGTGTAAAATATATTATTACTGGCTGGATGCATTTTCCATTTAATTTTGAAAAATAATATAGATTATCAATAGGATAAATTTTAATTTTTTTTAAAAATTAAGTTCCACAAAAAGTTTGATATTTTTCGTTGCTTGATGGAGCAGGCGCTTGATATTTTTCAATATTATTTTGATTGTCATAAGGATTTTTTAAAATAGCTAATAACTTTTTAATTTTATCTAAACTTCCTTTGTCTGCTTCAGCTAAAGCTTCCTCTACTTTATGATTTCTAGGAATTACAATTGGATTATTTGATTTCATAAGTTTGCTTTGTTTTTCCTTAGTTGAATTATTTAATTTAGATCTTTTTTTCCATACATTTTTCCAATTAATAAAATCATTATTTTTATAAATCTCATCAGAATTGATATCCATTAAATGACAAAAAGTATTTGTATAATCTGCTTTATTTTTTTCCATCCAACTAAACAAATCATTAATTATTTTTTTATCATTTTTATCCTCACCAAATAGACCAAGTTTATCTCTCATCATATTTAACCATTTATCTTCATAAATAATTTGGAAATTATCTATTAAATTTGTTGCTAATTTAATTGCAGTATCTTCATTTTTATCAATTAAAGGGATTAAACATTCTGCAAATCTTGCTAAATTCCACTTTGTAATTGGTGGTTGATTAGAAAAGGCATATCTTCCAAATTTATCGATTGAGCTAAATACAGTTTTTGGATCATAATGATCCATGAATGCACACGGACCGTAATCAATAGTTTCACCTGAAATTGCCATATTATCCGTATTCATAACTCCATGAATAAATCCAACTCGCATCCAATTGATCACTAGTTGGCATTGCTTTTCCATAACAAGATTTAACAAATCTAATGCTTTTGAATTTGATGTTTTGATTTCTGGATAATGCCTGTTTATTGTGTAGTCGACTAAAGTATTTAAATTTTCAATGTTTTGAGTTGCAGCTATATATTGAAATGTTCCAACCCGAAGATGACTTGATGCAACTCTTGTTAATATAGCTCCCTGTAAAAGATTTTCTCTTACAACTTTTTCTCCTGTTTTAACTACTGCAAGGCTTCTAGTAGTTGGAATATTTAATGAATGTATCGCTTCACTGATAATATATTCTCTAAGCATAGGACCTAGAGCTGCTCTTCCATCACCGCCTCTAGAAAAAGAAGT
The DNA here is from genome assembly GCA_902635845.1 of uncultured Pelagibacteraceae bacterium. Classification (GTDB taxonomy): domain Bacteria; phylum Pseudomonadota; class Alphaproteobacteria; order Pelagibacterales; family Pelagibacteraceae; genus Pelagibacter. The sequence continues at coordinate 10,614 of CACPPK010000005.1, forward strand.
TCTTCCTGAACCTTTAAACTGAATATCAAAACGATTGTTATTTTTAACTAAATGCTCACCCAATAAAACTGCTCTACCATCTCCTAACATAGTAAAGTGTCCAAATTGATGACCCGCATATGCTTGCGCAATGGTATTAGTTTCCTCCGGTAGGGAGTTTCCAGAAAATATTTCTGCTAATTTTTTTTTGTCTGTTTTTGAAAAATCTAAATTTAAAGTAGATGCTAGTTCCTCATTTAAAATTACTAATTCAGGATCATGAACAGGAGTTGGTTTAATATTTTCTTTAAAAGTATTTGATAACTTTGAATATGTATTATCAAAATGCCAACCAATGGTCATTTTAATTAACTAACTTCAGCTTGATTTTCTTTTGGTTTAACTTCTGTTTTAAATTGATTTGAGATTTTTTGCACTTCAACAGAAGATACCTTGTATTCTGCACACATTGTTTCTTCATCTTTACCATGACCTGTAACCATGTTAACCATATGCTCTGGGAAATGGAATGTAGTAAACACTATTCCTTCTTTAACTTTATCTGTCACCTCTACTTTAAGGGCAACTTCACCTCTACCTGAATAAAGTCTTCCAATATCGCCAGTATTTAGATCTCTGTACTCAGCATCTTTAGGATGAATTAATAAAACATCTTCATCAACAATATTTATATTTTTTGTTCTTCTAGTCATTGTTGCGGCGTTGTAATGTTGTAAAACTCTACTTGTTGTTAAAATTAAAGGATAATCTTTTTTATTAGCTTCAATTTCTGATGACTCTTTCCAATCAAAGTTTTTAAGTCTACCTTTACCTAATTTAAAAGTTTCAGTATGTAAAATTTTAGTATCAGTTCCATCTTCTTGAACTGGCCATTGTAATCCAAATTTTCCAAGTCTCTCTCTAGTAACTCCCTTAAAGAAAGGAACTATATCAGCAATCTCCTCTAGAACTTGATCAGCATCATAAGTTGGTTGGTCAAAACCTAATTTTTGCATCATTTCAGTTACAATTAGTCCATCAGGTTTAGTGCCTGGTAGAGGAGGCACAGCTCTGTTCACTCTTTGAATTCTTCTCTCAGTATTTGTAAAAGTTCCATCCTTTTCTAAGAAAGTAGTACCTGGCAGAACAACAGTTGCTAATTTTGCTGTTTCACTCATAAATATCTCTTGAACGACTAAAAGTTCTAAAGAGTTCATAGCTTCAATAACATGTGCACTGTTAGGATCTGTTTGAACAATATCTTCTCCAATGATCCATAAACCTTTTAATTCCTTGTTTATTGCAGCTTCAAACATCTGAGGAATTTTTAATCCTGGCTTAGTTGGGTGAGTTACTCCATATTTTTCAGTATAGAATTCTTGATGCTTTTCATCAGCCACAGGAAAATATCCAGCACCTTGGTGTGGTTGACATCCCATATCTGCTGCACCTTGAACATTGTTTTGACCTCTTAAAGGATTAACTCCAACACCTTTTCTTCCAATATTTCCAGTAATCATTGCTAGATCTGCAATTAACATTACAGTTTTAGACCCTTGTTCGTGTTCAGTAACTCCTAAACCATGGAATTCCATTGAATTTCTTGCAGTAGCATATGCAATTGCTGCTTCTTTAACTAATTGTTTATCTACACCAGCTACTTTTGCTAAATGATCTACATCTTGTCTTTCAATTTCTTTTAAGAAATTATCAAAACCTTCAGTTCTATCTCTAACAAAATCTGCATTATAAAGTTTTGATTTAATAATAAAGTGCAACATCATATTTAGAACTGCAACGTTAGTTCCTGGTCTTAGTTTAATATGGTAATCTGCAAGTTTCGCAAGTTCAGTTGTAACTGGATCAAGTACAATTAATTTTTTACCTTTCATGACTTGTTGTTTTATTTTTGCACCTGTTACAGGATGAGCGTTAGTTGGATTAGCTCCAATTACCAAAAATAAATCTGCATGATAAATATCTTCTGTAGAGTTAGTTGCTGCGCCAGTCCCAAAAGTTTGTTGCATTCCCCAAGCTGTTGGTGAATGACAAATTCTTGCACAACAATCTACACTGTTAGTTCCCACAGCCGCTCGAATCATTTTTTGAAAAACATAATTTTCTTCATTCGTACATCTTGCAGAAGAAATTCCAGCAAAGGCATCTGGACCATTATCTTTTGTAATTCTGTTCATTTCTTTTTTAATAAAATCATAAGCTTCATCCCAAGAAGCTTCTTCAAACTTTCCATTTCTTTTAATTAAAGGTGTTTTTAATCTGTCGGGATGATCATAAAAACTAAATGCATATCTTCCTTTAATGCATGTATGACCAGCATTTACCTCTGTTTGTTTTGGAGTATCTATTGCAACAACTTTATCATCTTTTATTGATGCTTCTAAATTACATCCAACACCGCAGTATGAACAAGTTGTTCTAACTTTTTTATCTACAGCTGCAGATTTAGATTGAAAAACATCTGAAATTGCATCTGTTGGACATGTATGTGCACATGCTCCACAAGAAACACATGAACTATCTCCAAACATCATATCATTGTCAGTTGTTATTCTAGATTCAAAACCTCTTCCGCTCATTGTAAGTACAAATGAACCTTGAATTTCATCACAAGCTCTGACACATCTTCCACAATTAATACAATTGTCTAAATTCATTCTCATGTAATCGTGAGAAGTATCTCTTGGTATACCTTTGTGCTGTTTAGGACTGTTGTATCTGTGATCAGCAACTCCTAGATCGTTTGCTACTGTTTGTAATTCACAATTATTGTTTACCTCACAAGTATCACATTCCATTGGATGGTCAGTTAAAACTAATTCAACAATATTTTTTCTTAGACTTGTTAAAGCTTCATTTGAAGTAAAGATATGTTGGTTTTCAGCAACTGGAGTATGACAAGATGCGACCACTCTTGTTGGACCATCTTTTTCTAAAGCAACTTCTACAGAGCAAACTCTGCAAGCACCATAAGGAGCTAGGTTTGGATCATCACATAAAGTAGGTACTTTTTTTTCACCTACATAGCTTTTTACAAATTTTAAAATAGATGTATGTTTAGGACCAATTTCGTATGGTTTTCCATCAATATAAGCAATTTTTCTTTTTTCTGAGCTCATTAATTATCTTTCACCATATCATTTTTCATTTCATCACCAAAGTATTTTAGAATGTTCTGAATTGGAGTTGGGATTGCTCCACAAAGTGCACATAGGCATCCTTTTTGCATGGTAACCAACAATTCTTCTAGTAATTTTAACGGAATTTTAGCTGTTTTCTTCTTAGCTTGATCAAACATCTCCTTACCTCTGTAAGATCCAAGTCTTCCTGGGAAACATTTCCCACACGATTCTTCTGCTGAGAATTCAAACAAGTGATGAATATATTCAGCCATTGGAAAATCTTTTGGAATACTAACTACACTTGCGTGACCTAACATAAAACCTTTTGCTGTGAACTCTTGAAAATCTAAATTTAAATTTTCTATTTCACTTAAAGGAACAACCCCACCTAATGGGCCTCCTATTTGAAATGCTTTAACAGGCTCTTTATATCCACCACCAATTTCATTAAATATTTTTTTCATTGGTGTACCCATATCAATTTCATAAACACCTGGGTTGTTAAAGAAACTATCTAAACAAACTAATTTTGTTCCAGCTGATTTTTTATTTCCAACCGAAGAAAATTTTTCTGATCCATTTAATAAAATTCCAGTTGCAGCAGCCAATGTTTCAACATTATTAACCACAGTTGGTTTTTTATATAAACCTTCTGTTACAGGAAATGGAGGTCTAACATCAACTTCTGCTCTTCTTCCTTCAATAGATGCAATCAAAGCTGTTTCTTCTCCACAAATATAAGCACCTTGTCCTATACAAATTCCAAGATCAAAAGAAAAATCAGTTCCTAAAATATTTTCACCTAGTAAATTTAATTTTTTAAGTTCATTGATGCAGCCATTAATTGCTTCGATAGATTTAGGATATTCACCTCTAATGTATAAAACTCCTTCATCGCTTCCTATCACATAACCACAAATTACCATTCCAAAAATAACTTTTAAAGGTTGGTCCTCTAATAAGTATCTGTCTGAGAAAGCTCCAGAGTCACCCTCATCCGCATTACAGATAACATATTTTTTATCTCCTTTTGCTTTACTACAAAAATCCCATTTCATTCCTGTAGGAAAACCAGCACCGCCTCTACCTGTTAAATTTGAATCTAATAATGATTTTACTATTTCTTTTTTATTTGTTTTTAAAAATTTACTTAATTGCTCTTTGAATTGATCTGTTGAAGATAACTTGTCATCCATTAAAAAACTTGTTGTTGCATAACTTTTAGAGAAAAACTTATCTTGTTTAATTTCTTCACCTTTAATTATTTGGTCAATTTTTTCTATATCTTTACCAGCATAATTTTCTCCATCATAATGGAAAGCATGGTTTTCATAACAATGACCTAAGCAGAACATTTCTCCAACTTTGTCATCACCTAGTTTTTCTTTTAATTTATCTTTTAATTTGTCTTGAGTACCTGCGCACATGCATGCACTACCGTTACAAACAAAAGCTTTCTTTTCTCTATGAGAGGGTCTTAAAAACTCATAAAAGGATTCTGCACCATGAAGAGTTGAAACACCTAGGTTATGTTTTTTGGCAATTTCTTTAATATCTTGTGGATTATCGCTTAAGGTATTTTCTGAGATTTGCTTAAATAGGTTGTCTTTTAAGCCTATTCTGCCTGATAAATTACTTATATTTTTTGACACAAATACCCTTTTATTAATTTAGCCCACAATAACTTTTTTGTTATTTGTGTAAATATTAAAACTGTCCCTCTTTACGAAACCAACAAGGGTAATGTCAAATTTATTCGCTAAATCGATAGCAAGACTAGTTGGCGCACCAACGCCTATCATTATGCCTATATCTGTCATCAAAACCTTTTGAACCAATTCAAAATTTAGTCTACCTGAGCATGTTATAAATTGGTTTTTCGGATCAATTTGATTGTTCTTTAATGCACAACCAATAAGTTTATCAAGAGCATTATGTCTTCCTACATCCTCTCTGACGGCAACTAATTCTCCATTACTATTAAAAAGACCACTTGCATGAATTCCACCTGTTTTACTGAATTCTGATTGGCCTTCTCTCAATATATCTGGTGATTTAACAATTACCTCTTTTTTGATTTTGGGTTCTGATGAATTTGTTTTATTTTTTTTAATTATTTCTAGAGCATCAAGAGAAGATTTTCCACACACACCACATGAGGAATTAGTTAAAAAGTCTCTTTTTATTTTTGAAATATTTATATTTTTAGAATTATTTAAAGTTGCTAATATTTTATTTTGAATATTGTATTGACCAACTTTATCTCCATAACTTTCTATTGAATCAATATCACTAATATTTGTTATAATTTGTTCGTTATATAAGAATCCTCTAACAAGATCCTCATCATCACCTGGAGTTCTCATGGTTATAGATAAACTTTGATTTATCCATTTATCAGATTCTTTATATTTTAATGAAATCTCCAATGGTTCTTCAATTGAAATTAAATCATCTATATTCTCAAACTTATTAGACGAGTATTTTAAAACTTTGTATTTGGAATTCATTAAATTATTTTAATGGATAGTTTTTTTTTAATAAATATTTGTTAATTATGATTGCTAGTAACAATATAATTATACAACCAAAAATTATCGGATTAATTAAATAATCATAAGAGGCACTTCCAATAATAACTATAATTGGATTTCCACCAGCAGGTGGATGAACAATATTAAATACAATCATTAAAAAAACTCCAGCTCCAACAGCAATTGCAATATTGATATAAATAGGTAACGGAATATAGTTTACAAAAATTACTCCTACTAAAGCAGTTACCAAATGTCCAAAAAAAACATTTTTTGGTTGTGCAAACGGGCTTTCAGGAAAACCAAATAGTAAAACCATTGAGGAACCAAATGAGGCAGCAATAAAATATCCGAGTGTACTTTTATAGGTAAGGACTGTTAGTACACCGATTGTAAATGCTGAAAAAAAACCTGCAATTAATGCTTTTTGCAATAAGGGTTTTGTAATTTTGATCATTTATATTTTTAATGCTTTCGCAATAGTTCTTAAAGGTAAAAGCAAACACTCTTTCCTTGAAAGATTTTTTTTATCTAAAATTTCTTTAAAATCTTTCCAATGTTTTTCCATACTTACTTTTGCGTCCTCAAAAAGTTGCTCACCAACTTTTATAAATTTTTTAATATCATCAACTTTTTTTTCCTTAATTTTTCTGGATAATAGACTGACTGATGCCTGACAATAAACACACGATTTGCACTGATAACCCATATCTTTTACAACATCGTCTTTGACAAGTAAGCTTATTTCCATCTCATCACCACATATTGGATTTTTGTGTTTTGACTTATGAGTATAGTTTTCAACAACCTTATTGTTTTCAGTATGGGCTGCTATTTCTAAAATTCTTAAATCCATTTAATTTCTTTAATTCAACTTTTAATGTTTTATATTTTATAGATGGATCATAACAATATTTTAGGCACTGTGCTAGCAGGCGGTAAGTCACAAAGGTTTGGAGAAGATAAATCCCAAGTAAAGTTAGCTGGTAAATTGTTAATTGATCATATGTTGACTGAAATTATTGATGAATTCAAGGAACTCTTAATAGTATCAAATAATAAAATTAATTTTCATAACTCAGAAAAAATTTCAATAATCGAAGATTTTGAAAAAGGTCTGGGTCCGTTAGGTGGAGTTTTATCAGCTATGAAATGGATAAAAGAAAATCAAAAAGAATACGAATGGATAGCAACTTTTCCTGTTGATACACCTTTTTTTAAGAGACAAATACTTAAAGATTTTATCCAAAATATTAATTTCAATGAAAGCGATTTATTTTTTATTAAGTCAAACAACACACGACATAATATATTTGGCTTATGGTCGATTAATTTATTAGATAAGTTAGAGAAGGATCTAAATAATGGAGAAAGAAAAGTAGAGTTGTGGGCTAATAATACTGGGGTAAAAATAATTAATATGGAGTTTTCAAATAATGATCCTTTCTTTAATATAAATACAAAAGAGGATTTAAAAAAAGCTGAAGAAATATTCAAAAATGATTAGTTACGAAAAATCAAAAACAATTTTAAAAAAAGCCAAAATTAAAATTAAAGACGAAACTATAAAGAGTATAAATTCTCTAAATAGAGTAGTTTCTACCAATATTTATTCTAATATAAATTATCCAGCAGGAGATAACGCTGCATTTGATGGTTATGCAATTAATTCAAAAGATACTAATGGATTAAAAAAAAAATTACCAAAAAAATTTAAAATTATTGGTTCAATTGCTGCAGGAATGAAACCTTTTAAAAAAAAGATAAAAAAATTTGATACCGCAGAAATAATGACTGGAGGAATTATCCCAAAGGGTTTTGACACAATTATTCCCATAGAACAAATAATTTTTACGCCTAATAAAAAATATATTTTAATTGACCAAAAAATAAACAAATTTAATCACGTTAGGTTTGCAGGCTCAGATTATAAAAAAGGGGAGGTTATAATAAACAAAAATACAATTGTTCAACCAAACCATATTTTAGCTTTTAAAAGTTTAGGCATTAAAAAAATTAAAGTAAAAAAAAGAATTAACATATTATTTTTTTCAACTGGAAACGAAATATCAGACAAAGATAATATTCCAAATTGGATGGTAAGAAATTCTAATACACATTATATTAAAAACCTAAATCAAAATTTTTTATTTAATTTTAAAAGTGGAAGCATATTAAGAGATAATCATCAAAATATTTTTAAACAAAAAATAAATAAATTAATTAAATCTAAAGATGATATTATTATTACGTCAGGTGCAGTGTCTGCAGGTAAGTTTGATTTTATACCGGATGTTGTTAAAAAATTTAAGTTATCAAGTTACTTTAAAAGTGCTGCAATAAGGCCTGGAAAACCAATAATGTTTGCAAAAATCAAAGGGAAAGAAAAGGCGATATTCGGACTCCCTGGAAATCCAATTTCTTCAGCTGCATGTTTTAGATTTTTTGTAATTCCATATATTTTAAATGCCTTAGGATTATCAGAAGAAAAACCAATTAAAGCTATTTTGACGAATGGTTTTAATAAAAAAAAGAATTTCACAAGATTTGTAAAGAGCCAATTAAGCACAACTAAAAATGGAAAACTAAATGTTGAAATTTTAAAAGGTCAAGAGTCTTTTAGAATTAAATCATTTGTAAATTCAAATATTTGGGTTTTGTTACCAGCGGGTAAATCAAAATTTAAAAAGGGAGATATCGTTGATTGCTTTTTCCCCAACCTTTCAAACCAAAATTTAGTTTAGAAACGTATTTTTGTTGTAGAAAATTCTATTTACAATTAGATTTCTCATTATGTTAGAGTTGAGAAATCCAAGAATAGCCATTCCCGTTGTACTTTTTGCTGGTCTTTTATGGTCGTTTGGCCCATTAGTAGTTCGATACATGGATAATCCTCAATTTGTACCTTGGCAGTATATTTTTGGCAGAGGTTTAACAATTTTCATCCTATTAAATCTTTATTTATTTTTCGAGGAAGGAAAAAATTTTTACAAAAACTATTATAAAATAGGTTTATCTGGAGCAATCGGTGGATCTGGATTGGGGATCGCTATGATTACATTTATTTATTCAATTACAAATACTAGTGCTGCAGTTACTTTGCTTTGTTTGGCAGCAATGCCTTTTTTTACAGCATTGTTGGCATTTTTATTTTTAAGAGAAAAAATTTCTTTCAATGTATGGATATCAATAATAATTGCAACAGTTGGAATTATTATTATGGCACTTGGAAATACTGGTGAAAAATCATTAATTGGTTTTGTATTTGGTTTAACTTCTTCAATTGGTTTCTCAGTTTTTTCTGTAACTCTAAGATGGAGAAAAGAAACACCAAAATTTACAACTGTAGCTTTTGCAGGTTTCTTTTGTTTTGTTTTTGCAACAATTATGATTTTATCAAACAACTTAGTTTTCTTTTCTTCTAGCTATAATGGAGCTTTATTTTCTTTGCATGGGACACTAGTTTGTTTTGGTTTAATCTTATATTCAATTGGATCTAAAGCGATACCGGCAGCAGAATTGACTCTATTATCTCTAACTGAAGTTGTAGGTGGAATTTTTTGGGTTTGGTTGCCGTTATTTGGCATTAATGAAGTACCGTCTACTAATACTATAATTGGCGGCTTTTTTCTTTTTGTATCTATATTTTATTACAGTTTAATAATGCGATGGAATAAAAGATATATAGCATTAAATTAATATGGAACGACCAGACTTTTTTGAACTTAAAAATGGTGAAAAAGTAAAATTACCATTTACAGATAAAGAATACAACGATCGAGTAAATAAACTTAGATCAGTGATGAATAAAAATAAACTTGATATGGTTATTTTAACATCTATGCATAACGTTGCATATTATACTGGTTTTATTTATTGCTCTTTTGGTAGACCATATGGATGTGTCATCACTCAAAATAAAATTTCAACAATTTCAGCCAACATTGATGCAAGTCAACCATGGCGTAGATCCCATTGTGATAACGTTATTTATACTGATTGGAAAAGGGATAATTTTTTAAGAGCCATTGTTTCAATTATAGGAAGGGATGAACCTCCAAAAAATATTGGAATTGAAAATGATCATGTCACGTTAGATATGCGAGAAAAAATAGGGTCTATTTTTACTTTCTCTGTGTTTAGCGATGTTTCAAAAGATTTAATGAAACTTAGAATGATTAAATCAAACGAAGAAATAGAGATCATTAGAAATGGTGCAAGAATTGCAGACATTGGTGGTGAAGAAATAGTTAAAAATATTAGAGAAGATAATACAGAGATCGAAGTAGCGATAGCAGCAAGAGATAGAATGGAAAGAGAGATTGTTAAAAGTTATCCAGGCGCAGAGTACATGGATACTTGGGTATGGTTTCAATCTGGTATCAATACAGATGGAGCTCACAATCCAAAGACTAATAGAAAATTAGTTAAAGGAGATATTTTATCTTTAAATACTTTTCCAATGATCTCAGGATACTACACTGCACTAGAGCGAACTTTGTTTTTGGATCATGCAGATGATGCCTCTCTTAAAGCTTGGGAAGCAAATGTTAAAGTTCACAAACGTGGATTAGAATTGATTAAACCAGGTGTTAAATGTTCAGATATTTGTCATGAATTAAATGAATTGTTTGCTGAACTTGGTTACCTTCAGTATCGAACATTTGGTTATGGACATTCGTTTGGTATGCTTTCACACTTTTATGGAAGAGAAGCTGGTTTAGAATTAAGAGAAGATATTGATACTGTTCTTGGGGAAAATATGGTCGTGTCGATGGAGCCAATGATCATGATCCCAGAGGGCAATCCTGGTGCAGGTGGATATAGAGAACACGATATTTTGGTGATTGGTAAAGATGGAGCAGAAAATATTACAAAATTTCCTTTCGGGCCTGAGCATAATATTATAAAAAACTAATCTTTATGAGCGAGAACAAAACTATTGTTAATAGTTGGAATGAGTGGGATCCGTTAAAACATGTAATTGTTGGAAGAGCGGATGGAACTTGTATACCAGCCCCAGAGCCTGCTTTGGATGCAAAAGTTCCTGAAGATAGTGATATGCGGGGTCAGTTTGGTCCAAGAACTAAAGATACTGTCGATAAAGCAAATGAATTATTAGATAACTTTTCAAACATGCTTGAAAAAAGAGGCATTAAAGTTGATAGACCGACACCAATAGATTTTAATCAAAAAACTTCCACACCTGATTGGGAAGCTGAAACAATGTTTGGCTGCATGCCTCCAAGGGATGTTTTGTTAACAGTGGGTAATGAGATCTTAGAAGCTACAATGAGTTATCGTTGTCGTTGGTTTGAATATTTATGTTACCGACCACTTTTAAAAGATTATTATAATCAAGATCCTAATATGAGACACGAGTCTGCTCCAAAGCCAAGATTAACAGATGCAGATTATAGAAAAGATTATTTATCAGATAAAATAGGCGTTCAAAAAAGACTAGAGTGGACTGAAAAAAAATATTTTGTAACTACTGAAGAAGAGCCATTGTTTGATGCAGCAGACGTATTAAGATTTGGTAAAGATTTAGTTGTTCAACATGGTTTTACAACAAATTTAAAAGGAATTGATTGGCTAAAGAGACATTATAAAGATCACAGAGTTCATGCAGTTAACTTCCCAGGCGATCCTTATCCAATTCATATTGATGCAACCTTTACCCCTATTAAAGAGGGTTTAATTATTAATAACCCGCAAAGAAGACTTCCTAAGGAACAAAGAAAATTATTTGAGGATAATGGTTGGGAAATTGTAGATAGTGCACAACCAGCGCACAACGAACCGCCACCATTATGTTATTCATCGACTTGGCTATCAATGAATGTTTTAGTATTAGATCCTAAGACTGTATGTGTTGAAAAAAGTGAAATTTATCAAGCTGAACAATTAGATAAATTAGGAATGGAAGTTATACCAGTAGAACTTAGAGATGCATACGCTTTTGGGGGAGGGCTTCATTGTTGTACAGCTGATGTTTGTAGAGAAGGCGATTTAAAAGATTATTTTCCAAAACAATAAGTTATTTGAAAATAAGTTTAACTTGGATTTTGTTTTAAAAATTCAATGTATTTAATAACATCGTTATATTTTTCATCAGGAATATCTTTGTAGCTTGCATTGAATTTACTTTTTACACATATAGCAACATGTGCGTAAGGGTTTCTTCCTTTAGGGTGATTTGGGTGATCAGGTAATTGACCCACCAAATAATCGCCAGCTTCCTGAATAATTTTCCAGAGTTTACTTGTATTTTCTTTATTCATATTGATAAATTTTATCTAAAAAATAAACTTTTTCTAATATCTATAATTTCTCTGATCTGTTTTTCTTTAATAGCATTCCAAGAAACAAATAAAGTACATAATTGATATAAGGCAAATATCTCATTTTTTTGATTTTGAGACAAATCACTATCTGCCTCTACATAATTTTCAAAATAAGAAATATTATTTCTTGCACAGTTTAAATAATATTTACAAGCATCTGTTACTGTAGCAGTTGACCACCAGTTTGAATCTCTGAAAAGATTGGATATTTCTTGATAGAAAGAATTTGTTTCAGAAATAGTCAAATCTTTCTGAACATTTTCTGAAAATTGATCTAATTCAAATTGAATTAAAGCCAATATCTTTTTTTCGCTACTTCTCTTCACGAGAAGTTCAATGACATTTTTATATGACATTGATTGGATTTTATTCCAATTATCAAAAAAATCATTTGGTGCTTTATTTGAATCTCCCATGTTTAATTATTTAAAGGTAACCAAGAATTATATAAAGGATTATCTTTATTGATTGGAAGTTTAATATTCTTATTTTGTCTAGAAGAATCATATACAGCGGTTACAAATTCTAGAGATTTTCTAGCATCTAATAAAGTTACTTCATCACTAGGAGATCCATCAAGTTTATTAGCAATTTCTTCAAACATACCTGCATACCATGATTTTGGTTTTTTTACTTTTAATAGCACTTCATCTATTTGAGCTTGAGTGATAGGAGCTCTTGGTAAAAAATCCCATTTATCATCAGCTGGGTTATATGGTTTATCTGGTGATGCACCAGACTCAGCTGTTAATCCCTCAAAACAAAATCGAAGTCTACTAGTATCATTTGCAGCTCCAAGTGTGATTGAGCTTGTAACCAATGTCCCATTTTCCATTTCAATAGAAAGCGCAGCACAATCCTCAACCTCAATATCATTTACTCTAGTTGTTAATTTTGCAAAAATATTTGAAACAGGCCCCAAGATCATACTAACTAAATCATGAATATGAATTGAGTGACTTAAAATAGCTCCACCTTGTTCACCTTTCCAAGTTCCTCTCCAAGGTTTTGAATAATAATCTTTACCTCTATTCCAGTGAGTTTCTAATGAACTAACCAAAGGTTTTCCAGCAAGACCGGATTTGATTAATGTTTTTAATTTTGAAATTCCTAGACCATATCGATATTGAAATACTGGGAAAATAATCTTACCCGTTGCTTTACTGATCTTTTCTAATTCGTCTAATTCTTTAAGACTTGAAACTAATGGTTTTTCACAAATCACATGCTTTCCAGCTTCCATAGCTTTTTTGCAAGCAGAAAAATGTAGATGGGGTGGGAGACAAATATCAATGATATCAATATCTTTCACTTTTAATACATCATCAAAATTTAGAGAAACTTTTATCTCATTATTTGATTGTAATATTTTATCAATAGCTTCCCGAGTTAAACCACATAAAGTATGAATATTAAATCTTTCAGATACTTTTTGAAAATCTTCAAAATGTTTCGCTCCTATATTGGTTCCAATTATTGCTACTTGATATTTTTTCATTTTTTTTCAGCTTGCTCTTGAGCTTTAATAGCAAGTTCCATTGAAAGATAAGTAAGTCCTTGAGGACATGCAGTTTCTGTTCTATTTAAAACATCATTAATTAAATTACTAAAGTAGGGTAGCTTAACATTAGAACAATCAATATGTTTAACTTCATCATTATTTGCAAAAAATAAATGATTACCTTTTTCTGATTTTGCTAAATCTGTATATTTTCTTATTTCAATAAAACCTTTGTCTCCAAGTATTAGCAATCTTCCATCTCCCCAGGTTGGAAGTGCGTCTGGAGTAAACCAATCCAGGCGAATATAACCATGCCCACCATTACCAGTAAGGTTCACTTCACCAAAATCTTGAAAACCAGGCATATCTCTCTTTGTAGTATTTTCTACTAATGAGTGGTTGATTTTTGCCTGATTTGAATTCGTAAAAACCAAAAATTGATGAATTTGGTGAGAACCAATATCGGTAATGATTCCTCCATAACTTTGACGATTATAAAACCAATCAGGTCTTTCATAGTTTCCTTGTCTATGTGGACCTGTACCAATAGTTTGTTTTACTTTTCCTATTTTGCCTTCATTTACTAATTCTTCAGCTTTAGCAACTGCAGCAACGTGAAATCTTTCAGAAAAATTTACAGACCATATCTTTCCAGTTTCTTTAACAGTTTTTTTCAAAGTATTTAATTGATCTAAGTTAGTACAGCCTGGTTTATCTACCATAACATCTTTACCAGCTTTTAGAGCATCCATTGAATGACCAGCTCTATCTACAGGAATCGAAGATATTAAAATCATATCAATAGATGAGTCATTTAATATTTCCTCTTTATTTTCTTTTCTTTTAATATTTGGATATTTTGAATTAAATTCTTTTAGAGTTAATGGATCACCTTCAGTCCAAAAATATTCACATTTACATCCTTCTTTTAACATTTCATCTAACATGTCAAAGATATGACCATGATCTATACCTATCACTCCAAGTTTAATAGTCTTTTTCATCTGGTTAGTAAGTTCCTTTTCTATCTGAACCTTTGTAAAATATTTCTTGCAAATAATTATTTTCTCTTATTCTCAAGGATTTACCTTCTTCACTCATAAACGAATTAGTACGACCAATTACCTCGTGATAATGAAGCTCATCTTTTCCTCTAGCGATTTGAACACTGTTTTTACCCAAGGTTTGTTTTACATTTGTACCTATATAGCTTTGGACAACAAAACCAATTCTTCTATCATCACTTTTGTTTATACCTGAGCCATGAACTATTCTTGGATGGTGTAAAGACATTTGACCAGCTTTAAGCTCTATAGACTTAATCTCATTTTCTGGAACTTCTTCTACTGTTTGGCCACGGGTTAATAGATTCCCTTTGTTAAATTTTTGGTTATGATCTTTTAGTTCTATATGGGATTTTGGCCACATTCTCATGCAACCATTTTCATTATTGGAGTCTGTAATTGCTATCCATGCAGTAACCCAATTGTGAGGTTCTAACCCAATATATTTAGCATCTTGGTGATAGCTTACAAATTCCTCTTGTTTAGGATTTTTTATAAATAAAGTAGTACTACAAACCAAAATATTTTTTCCAATAATACTTTCAACAGCATCAAGAATTTTAGAATTATGGACAATCGAGTCTAGTTTAGGAGAAATTAAATGAACATTATATCTGCCAGATTTGTCAATTTCATTTGGTATTTCTTTTTCTATCAATTCTATTTCATTTTTTGCTGCTAAGGCCTCTTCTTTTGTCAAAACATCTAAAGGAGCAACATATCCTTCTTCATTGTACTGTTTAAGTTGATTTGAATTAAGATAAGTCATATTATTTTTAAAGATTATATGAGTGCAATTATTACTTCAATACATAACTGTCCTGTTAAATCTATTTCATTTCAAAAACTAGAGAAGTGTAAAATTAATAAAAATACTGGAATAGTAGGGGATAGAGTTTTTGCTTTTTCTCAAAATCTTGATTTAGATCAATCTAAAGAATTTGAAAAAAATCCCGAAGCAAGGAAAGGAAAATGGAATAAAATTGTAACACTTAAAAATACTCCTGTGTTTAATAAGTATAATTTTTCAAATGAGGAAAATAAGTTAACTTTAACACTTAAAAAAAAAGAGATTATTACTATTAATATTAATAACTTTGATGAGAGAGAGGTTCTTGTAAAAAAATTAATTGAATTAGAGAGTTGTTTAAAAAAAGATATTAGACTCATGAGAAATGATGAGTACCCTTTTTATGATACTTCCATATCTAATAAATCAATATTTAACAATTCAATTTCTCTTATAAATATAAATAGTGTTAGAGATTTTGAAAACGAAATTGATAGAAAAATTGAAATGTCAATATTTAGAGGGAATTTGTATTTTGATGGGATGGAGGCTTGGGAAGAAAGAAATTGGATTGGTAAAACTCTAAAAATTAATAATGTCTTGTTTAAGGTAGAAAAAAATATTCCAAGATGCGTTGCTATTAACCTAAAACCTAAAACAGATGATAATTCTTTTAATTTACTTAAAATTTTAAAACAAACTTACGATCATTATGATATGGGTGTTTATTTGACACCCGAAAATAATGGTGAAATAAATTTATTTGAAAAAATCCATATAAAATAAATATTTAACAACTTAAGATTGAAAATTTTTTTCAGTCTAGCTGTACACTCGTTATCTTATCTGTTTAAATTTATCTAAACATAACAAGGGGGATATCATGAGAAAAATATATAAAACATTAACTGTTTTGTTTGTTCTTCTGTTTAGTATTTCGACTGTTAATGCAAAGACGTTAACTGAAAGACTTGCAGATGGTCACAAATTAAGATTAGGTTTTGGTACCGCTGTACCATGGGCATATGCAGGAGATAATGGCGAAGCATTAGGTTTCGTGAACATGATTGCATTAACTGTTTTAGAGGAAATGGGTATTACTGAGCATGAAACTAAGGTATTTGAATGGTCAGGTCTTATTCCAGGAATAAACGCTGATAGATCAGATATGATTACTGGAGGTATGTACATTCTAAAAAGTAGATGTGCCAACATTGATTTTTCAGATCCAATTGGAGTATTTGGTGATGCGATGTTAGTTCCAAAAGGTAATCCTAAAGGAATTAATAATTATGCAGATGTAATAAGAACAGGAGCTAAACTTGTAACAGGAACTGGTTTTAATACTGTAGAGGCAGCAAAAAAAGCTGGTGTTCCAGATAGTCAAATGCTTCTAGTAGAAGGTGAAGTTGGTATTTTAGCAGCGATGAAAGCTGGAAGAGCAGATGCTGCTGTACAAACTTTCTTTGGTGCAAAAGAGCATGAAGAAAAAACTGGTGGAGCTTTTGAAGTAACTGATCCTAAATTAATGCCTAAAGAGACTGTAAATGTTGTTGGTATTGGTTTTAGAAAAAGTGATAGTAAGTTCAGAGAAGCGTTCAACGTAGCTTTAGCTAAAGTTTTAGCTAACCCTGGAAAAATGTTAGAGAGAGCTGGTAAGTATGGCTATGATAAAGCTCAACTACCACCACCTGACATGACTACAGAGTGGGCTTGCTCAACTAAATAATTTACATAATCAAAAAATAAAACCAGGCAACTTAATTGTTGCCTGGTTTTAAAAATCTAAAGGATAATACTTTGACATATTTCGAATTTTTGAACGAGCATGGCGTTACTCTTTTATTGGGAACAGTAACTACAATAAAAGTTCTTGTTTGTTCTATGATTTTATATGTGATTATTTCTATGATTTTTGGTTTGATGAGACTTTCTAAAAATCTAGCTATACAAGGTATTGCTACGGTATATATAGAATTTTTTAGAGGAACTTCTTTATTAGTTCAATTATTTTGGGCCTATTATGTATTACCTTTTTTTGGAATATCACTAGAAGCATTTACAGCTGGAGTAGTAGCTCTAGGTTTGAATTTTGGTGCATATGGTGCAGAAATTGTAAGGGCAGGAATTCTTGCAGTACCAAAGGGGCAATGGGAGGCAGCACATGCTTTAAATTTTACTCCCACAAAAAGAATTAAAAAAATTATTATTCCGCAAATATTTCCAATAATTTTACCACCCGCTGCAAATTTAACTGTCGAATTATTAAAAGCTACAGCATTGGTTGCATTAGTAACAGTTGTGGATTTAACTTTTGAAGCAAAACAAATTAACTCTATTACCTGGTTATCAGCACAGTGTTTTGGAACAGCATTACTAATTTATTATATTATTGCTAGATTTGCATTAGTGCCATTTTTAAGATGGCTAGAAGTATTAGCGGCTAGAAAAGTTGGAAAGGAGAGAATTTAATTTATGGAGATGGGGTGGAGATGGGATTTTACAATAGAAATATTGCCACAAATGGCAATTGCAACCTTAAACACAATAATTGCCGCTGGTGTAGGTTACGCAATTGCCTTACTTGTTGGATTATTTTTTTTGCTTGGACAAAGAACTCCATTTAGAATTATAAACTGGATAAATAGAGAAATAGTCGAATTCATTAGATCCACACCTCTTTTAATTCAATTATTTTTTGTTTATTTCGTATTACCACAATTTGGCATTACATTATCAGCGTGGATATGTGGAATGATTACAATCGGTCTTCATTTTGGAACTTATTTATCTGAAGTTTACAGAGGGGCGTTAGAAGGAGTTTCAAAAACACAATGGGAAGCTTGTAGAGCTCTTAATTTTTCTACACTTTATACCTATAGAAGAATTGTCTTACCACAGGCATTTCCAATAGCTATACCAGGAATGGGGAATTACTTAGTTGGAATTTTTAAAGATACCCCATTACTATCTACCATTGGAGTTGCAGAATTATTTCATGCAGCAACAGCTGTGGGGGGATATAATTATAGATACTTAGAACCTTACACTTTAGTAGGAATTATATTTTTAACATTATCTATTCCTGCTGCAATGTGGGTTAGAAAATTAGAAAATGATGTTAATAAAGCACAAGGTAAAATAAAAAAATAAATTATGAAAAATGCATCAGATGAAATAATTGTTAAATTTGATCAAGTGACAAAACAATATGGTGATTTAGTAGTTTTAGATAAATTAAATTTAGATATTAAAAAAAATGAAATGGTTTCAATCATAGGACCATCTGGATCTGGTAAAACTACAGTTCTTAGGGTTTTGATGACTTTAGAAAAAATAAATGGAGGAGTGATCAATTTAGATGGTGAGCCATTAACTCATATGAATGAAAATGGCAATCTCATTGAGGCAAGTGAAAAATATCTTAGGGAAAGACGTTCTAAAATTGGAATGGTTTTTCAACAATTTAACTTATTTCCTCATATGACTGCTTTACAAAATTGTATAGAAGCTCCAATTGAGGTTTTGGGTCTTAAAAAAGAGGAAGCTGAGGAAAGAGCTCTTGATTTATTAGAACTAGTGGGACTGACTGATAAAAAGGATCAACACCCAAGTAGACTTTCAGGAGGGCAACAGCAAAGAGTAGCTATAGCAAGGGCACTTGCTATGAGACCTAAAGTTATGCTTTTAGATGAAATAACTTCTGCCCTTGATCCTGAGGTTGTTGGAGAGGTGTTAAATGTTATACGTTCTCTAAATAAAGAACATAATTTAACCATGATAATGGTAACCCACCAAATGGGATTTGCTCGTGAAATATCAGATAGAGTTTGTTTTTTTAATGAAGGTAAAATATTTGAAGAAGGTCCACCAGAAAAATTGTTTGGTGATCCACAAAATGAGAGAACTAAACAATTCCTTCATGCAGTTTTGGATTCGCATTAGTAATAAAATTAAATTGATTGTTTTGAATCAAATTCAATTGTTTTAGAATTTTCCTCTAATGTAGCAGGAGTATCTGGATCTAATTCTAATCCAGCTGGTGTAATAGTTGCTGGAACTGGGGTAAAAGTTGAGTCTGGGTTTTCAACAGTATTTCTAACTTTCATCCTGTATAATCCAAATCCTCCAATTATTGCATGAGCAATAATTAAAAACACAAATAAACCATTTAAACCAAACCACTCCATAAATATTGAACATAAAATAGGACCGCTAATTGCTCCAATGCCAAAAATAAACTGCAAACCTCCCCCAGCAGCTACAAATTTTGATTTAGGAACAAAGTCATTTGTGTGAGCAAGATTTAGTGAAAATAAAGGAAGGCATAAACTTGAATATAATCCTACTGAAATAAAAAATATAATTTTTCTAAAACTAAATTCATCCATGTAATAAATATTTTGAATAGGATCATTAGAGGTTAAAATTGAAATTAAAGCTAAAAAACAACTTCCAAAAGTTGTTATTACAATTACTTTTCTTCTATCAAAATTATCTGAAAAATAACCGATCGGGCCTTGACCAATCACTCCTGCAATCGTTGCTATAAATAAAAGTATCGAGGTTTCAGCTAAAGTTAATTTTGCAAGTGTTGCGTAAACAGAAATCAGAGAAAAGAATGCTGCGTGTATAATACCAGTAAAAAATGAACTCAATGAACCAAGTGGGGAAATTTTATATAATTCTTTAATACTTATTGTTTCTATCTTTTTAAATTTTGGAGCGGGTCTTTTTGTCAATAAAATTGGGACCAGAGCCACTGAAAGTAAAATTGAGACTAAAATAAATGGTTCATAATCATCAGGTTTACTTATGTTAAGTAGCAACATTCCTATTGCTAGTCCAAAGTAAATTACCATCATATAAGCAGATAGTATTTGTCCTCTGTTTTTATTTGTAGCTCTATCATTTAACCAACTTTCCGTAACTACATAACAACTAACTAAACTTATACCTGTTATAAATCTACTAATTGTCCACATGAATGGATTTACATAAACAACTGCAATTAAAGCACTTAAAGATGCAAGCGAAGCGAATGCAGCAAATACTCTTATGTGACCAACCTTTGAAACAAAATTTGGTGTAGTTCTTGAGCCTACAAAGTAACCAACAAAGTATCCTGACATGAAAATACCAGTTGTAAAAACACTAAAGTCTTCAAGCACTGATCTAATACCCATAACTTGCATTTGTAACCCATGGGCAATCATCATTACCCCTATCCCTATAAATAGAGCCCAAGACTTTTTTACTTCTTTTTGCATGTTTTGTTTTTAAATTTAAATAATTTTTGGCTAAGTAGTTTTGGTTTGTGTTTTTTTTATGGCCAGTAAAGAATGAATTGCTATCGTTATAATGATAACTATGCCCCCATAGATGGTCTCGTTAGAAGGCTGTTCTTTGATAACCATCCAGACCCATATTGGTCCAAGGATAGTTTCTAGTAGAAAAAATAGATTAACTTCAGCTGCTGTAATAAATCTTGGTGCTATAGTGACTAAAACAAATGGTATGGCTACACACATCACGCACATTAAAGGTATATAAAAAAGATCATTATCCACTAGAGCAAAGTCTTTAACAAAGAAAAAGGCAAATATTGCAACACAAGATTTTCCAATTACAGCAGCAGGTACTAAATCGGTAGATTTTGCGTATCTTGCAATGTTTGCGTTACAAGCCAATCCAAAAGAAGTTATTAAACCGAATAAATCTCCATAAAAATTACCAAGACTTAAAGAGTCGTAAAAAATATAAACACAAGCAATAAAGGTAATTATTATTGCAATCCAAGTCCTATTATCTGGTTTTTCTTTTAAGAAAATAGCTCCTAATATTGCTGATAGCATTGGTGCAAGAGCTACCATTAATAAAGTATTTGCTACATTTGTGTTTTGTATTGAGATAATAAAAGTAATATTGCAAATAGAAAAACTAATTACATAAAAAATACCCGGATAACCAATTTTAAACAAAGCTTTTAAGAAATTATTTTTATAAAATAAAAAAAGACCAACTAAAACTACCAAAAATGGTATTGCTCCTCTGTAAAAAAGCATCCCCCAAGTATCAATATTTGATAATCTAATTAGTAAAGAGTCAGGTGTTATAAACATAACTCCTATAAAGGCCATCAATGAACCTTTTTGTTGATTACTTAAATTATTCACGCTTTAAGTTCTTTCCAAAAAGTTTTAGCTAAATTTATTCCTGATAGATCATAAAGTGTTTTAAGTCCAGTTGGAGATGTAACATTTATATCTCCATTGAGTTTTTGATCTATAAAATCAATTCCTGCAAAAAAAATATTTTCTTTTTTTAAATCTTTTGCAATTAGTTTTGAAATTTTAGTTTCTTTACTTGTTAATTTTATATTATTTGGTTTTGCTCCTTTACTCATATTACTTAAAATTGAACCTTTCTTTGGAACTCTTGAAATTGCACCACATACTTTTCCATTAATAATAAAAACTCTTTTGTCTCCCTTACTTATTTTAGGAAGAAATTTTTGGCACATGATATGACCATGTTTTTTTATAAATTTATTAACTAATTTTGAATTAAATTTATCTAGTAAATTAATATCATTTCCACTGAAACTATGGATTGGTTTTAAAATGACTTTTTTGTTTTTTTTGAAAAATTTTTTTATTTCATCCATATTTTGAGTAAAAATAGTAGCTGGCATATATTTTTGATATTTAGATGAATACAATTTTTCAGAAATATTTCTTACAGAAGTAGGGTTGTTAATTATTTTAACTTTAGTCTTAATTGTATCTAAAATGTATGTTGTTGAAATATACTCAAGATTAAAAGGTGGATCTTGGCGAATAAGAATAAATTTACATTTACTTAAGTCTAGATTTTGTTTTTTTGTGATTTTATAGAATTTTTTATTGCTATAATTAAATTTAATAAAAAAACCTTTAGCTGTAACTTTTGAATTAACAACCGATAAGTTTTTTGGATCGTAATAGAAAATTTTATATTTTTTGCTCTGAATTTCTTTTGCTAAAAAAACACTTGTATCCGTAAAAGGATTTAGTTTAGAAGGATGGTTTCCTTGAACAGCAACAATTTTATTTATCATATAATTCGTCTAAATTTTCGTTTTTTGAAAATTTACTAATCATATGATCTGCGTTTGTTGTCTTATTATCAATTACTTTTTGTAGATGGTTTAGGAATATAGTCTCGTTATTACCTTTTTTACTTAAAACATCTCTATTCTCTAGACCTCTTCTTGAAAGATCTAGAAGTGTAGATGACCAATAAAGAAGATCTTTGCCCATTAATTGAGTATTAAATCCCTTTTGAGGCGCCTCTAGATAAGCGTTAATTATTTTATCAATATCCCATTTTGAAATTAGTTCATGAACTTCGTCTAAATTTCCATAAAGCATACCTATATTGAAAGCTGGTCCTGCACACAAACAATCCCAACCACATGTATCCATTGATCTTAATTCAATGTACTTTTTAACTCTATTTTCAGTAAATATTGTGCTTAAGTGAGTTATTAAGTCTGCTTCGGCTGGAAGTCTATTTCCAACTTCTTGGATTTTTCCTTCCATAAAATCTTTAAAAATATATTTCCTACCTGAAATATAATGATCTTTGTGTTGTATAAATAATATAGGAAAATTAATTACAAAATCTGCATATTTTTCAAAATTCGTATTTTCAAAAAATAATTTAGGTAATCCACCTCTAGAAGTACTTTGCCATACTTTAGATCTATAAGATAAATAGTTGCTATTTTTTTTCTCCACGATTGAGGAGTTAGCAAACAAAGCAATTGCAATGGGTACAATTGAGTTTGCTACCCTAAACTTTTTAATAAAATCTTCTTCTGAGCTATAATCTATATTTAACTGCGTACCACATGTTCGATACATCATATCCAAACTAAGTTCACCACCTAGAGGCATATCCTTAGTCATCAATTCATATCGTTGTTTTGGATTGTTTGGGATTTCATTTAATTTAGATATAGGATCGAAACCTGCACTAACAATTTTTATGTCTAATTTTTTAGTAACTTGTTTTAGTTCAAATAAATAGTCTTGTGACTCTGCACAAGCTTCGTGCATATTATTTAATTTATCTCCTGACAATTCTATTTGATTGCCTGGTTCAAGAGTGATATTTTTACCACCTTTATTAAGTGCAATTATATTTTCTTTTTCAAAAACTGGATTCCAGCCAAATTCTAGTAAGGCAGTAAACATTTCTTTTATTTTTTGGTAATCTACTCTCTTGTTGTCTGAATTATTAAATAAAAATTTTTCATGCTCTATCCCAATTTTGAAATTTTTGGGATCCTTAATACCTGATTTAAAATAATTAATAATTTTTTCTTTTGAATCAATCATGCTCTGTAAATAGTGATTTATACCTAAATTTAAAGATAATAATAAGGCTTCTTTGCGAATATTTTTTTAACTAATGGCTTAAAATCATCCAATGACATACTTTTATAATCAGGATCAAAAGAGCATTGGTCATATTTTTCGCAAAAATCTATAGTGTCTTGATAGTATTTATGATCTTTAAATTTGTCTCTTGCATTTCTATCACCCCCTAAATGATGAGCGCTGTAGTAAGTTTGAAAAAGACCATGATGTAAAATAATCCAATAGGTTCTTTCTGAAACATAAGGTCTTAGAATGGAAGCAGCATATTGAGAATGGTTCATTGGTGCTAGATCATCTCCAATATCATGCAACAATGTGGCAACAATCATTTCATCACTTTCTTTATTTTTAAAAGCTCTTGTTGCAGCTTGTAAAGAGTGTTCTAGTCTAGTGATTTTGTAACCTTCCAAAGTTGCAGTTTGTTTAGATAAATAATTTAAAACTCTCTCAGCGGTTTGTCTCTCAAAGTTTTTCTCAAATTTTTCAAGAAGCTCATAATCTTCCTTAGTTCCGTTTTTCATTTCAGTAAAATTTACTGTTTTCATAATTTAATTGTTTGATCCAGTGCTTAATAAAGATAACTGAGTTATTTTATTATCTCCTAATTCATCTACTAATTTAACAGGATATTCACCCGTAAAATAATGATCTGTTAATTGTGGATATGTATCGTTTCTATTTTTAAAACCAATAGCTTTATACAACCCTTCTATTGATAAAAATCTTAAAGATTTAGCTCCGATATATTCACAAATTTCATCATTTGTTTTATTTGCTGCTAACAATTCTTTTTTTGTCGGTGTATCTACACCATAGAAATCCGGGTGTCTTATTTCAGGGCACGCAATTTTAACATGAACTTCTTTTGCACCTGCATCGTAAAGCATTTTTACAATTTTATATGATGTAGTTCCTCGAACAAGAGAGTCATCAATTAGAATTATTTTTTTATTTTTAATTGTTGTTTGATTAGCATTTAATTTTAATTTAACACCTAAGCTTCTAATTTTTTGACTTGGCTCGATGAAAGTTCTTCCAACATAATGATTTCTAATTAATCCATGTTCAAAATTCATTTTTAATTCTTGAGCAAAACCCATAGCAGCAGCATTTCCAGAATCTGGAACCGGGACTACTATATCTGCATCAGTATCGTTTTCTTTCGCAAGCTCTTTTCCAATATTTTTTCTATGTTCGTATGCTGTTTTTCCCCCTATTAGACTGTCTGGTCTTGAGAAATAAATATATTCGAATACACAAGGTCTAACTTTTTTAGCAGGGAAGGGTTTAATACTTTTTACTTTATTATTTTCAATTAAAACTATCTCACCATTTTCAACCTCCCTTATAAATTTTGCACCAATTATATCAAACGCACAAGTTTCAGAAGCTAAGACATAACTATTACCGAGCTTACCAATAACAAGAGGTCTAATGCCATAAGGATCTCTAACTCCGATTAATGAGTTCTGAGTCAACATCACTAAAGCATAACCACCTTGAATTTGAAAAATTGCATCAATTACTTTATCAATTGTTTTTGGTCTTTTTGATTTAGCAATTAATTGAACAATTGTCTCAGTATCTGAAGTTGTGTAAAATATAGCACCATCTTGAACTAACTTATTTCTCAAAGATATTGAATTAGTGAGATTTCCATTGTGTGCAACTCCAATTCCACCAGCATTAGTGTCAGCAAAAAAGGGCTGAATGTTTCTTAATATATTGTTTCCAGTTGTACTGTATCTATTGTGACCAATTGCATAATTTCCCTTAAGATTATTAAGCACTTTTTCTTTGTTGAAATTATCACCAACTAAGCCAAATCTTTTCTCAGAATAATATTTGTCCCCATCAAATGTGACTATACCACAGCCTTCTTGACCTCTGTGTTGTAGAGCATGTAGGCCAAGTGCGGTGAGAGCTGAAGCATCTTTTGCATTACTGATACCAAAAACCCCACACTCCTCCTTTAATCTTGGATTATAGTTCTTTAATTTTTTCTTTAGAATCTTGATATGTTTTTTCATTAGGAAATTCTTTTATCAGATAACTACTACCTTTTTCTAAATATGGAAAGATGTATGATTTGTCAAAATTTATTGGCCATTTATCATAATTATAAACGATATGAACACCTGAAAATATACAAACAGAAATAATGTAAGCTCTTATAAAACCAAAAAAGAATCCAAATGTCGTATCTAAGCCACCGATTCCTGTATATCTAACTGCTCTACTGATTCCTTTATTAATTAATAAAACTAAAAAGATGACAACCACAAATATAATTAGTCCCAAACCAACATCAAGCACATACTCATTATCAATAATGTCTTTTACATATGGTTTAATTCTTGGAAATAGAATTAAAGTAATTATATATGCCAGCAACCATTTAGCCATTGAAAGGATGCTTAAAATGAAACCCTTTTTATAACAATTTATTAAAGAAAGGATTGTTAAAATTAAATAAATTAAATCAATTATTGATATTGCTTTATAAAAATCTTTTATGATTTCTAACATCAAGATGATTTGCCAAAAGGTTTAATAATTAAAATTAATGCAGGAAGTAGTGTTAATACTGATATCATAGCTAATAACATAGCAAGTCCCGTAAAAACACCAAAATAAATTGTTGGGATAAACTTTGATAATACTAAAATTGAAAATCCAAAAACAATAGTAATTGAAGTGTTAATTATAGCAACTCCAACAGTTGAATGACACGTTTTTAATGTCTTGTTGTAATCCTTTATTTTAACAAACTCTTCTTTAAATCTGTAAATATAGTGAATGCTGTTATCTACTGCAATTCCTATTGTAATCGCTGCAATAGTTATGGTCATCATATCTAAAGGTATTCCTAACAATCCAATTATTCCTAAGATAAAAAAAGCAGCAATAAAATTTGGCACAACACCAATTAATGAAAGTTTAATATTTCTAAATAAGATTATGAACATTGAAAATATTCCAATCATAACCAATCCCAATGTTAAAATTTGAGATTTAAACAGGCTTTGTAATAAATTATTAAATAATATTAAGACACCTGCTAACTTGTAATCTTTTTCTTCTAAACTAAATTTATCTTTTAGATCAAAATTAATTTTGTTAATTAAATCATTTCTTCTTAAATCTTTCTGCGAGTCTATAATTCTTAAACTAATTCGAGCCTCATTATCTTTAATTGAAAGATAAGGATCGATAATTTCAGTTTTAATACTCTCAGGAATTTTAGAGTAAAGCACTCCCATTTCTAAAGTACCTAAAGGCTTATTATTATTTAATTGAGTAGCTACTTCAATAATAGATGAAAAAGATAGAACTTTGCCAATTTCAGGTAAGCTATCTAAGTAATTATGGATAGATGTAATTAGATCAATTTTATCTTTGGTAAACCAATATTTTTCATCATCAATATCCTCTTCGTCGCCCCAATCGTCAAATTCATCATCGTCCCCAGATTTTTTTACCTTTTCTTTCTTCGGAAATTTTATAATAACCTCTAAAGGTGTGGTTCCACCTAGCTCTTCATCTATAAGTTTCATACCTTTATAAATTTCGGTATTCTTATCAAAATAATTTATAAAACTGTTTTCAACTTCAAGCTTACTTATTCCAATAATACTGAATATTATAACTATTCCACTTACCAAGAAGATTAATTTTTTATTATTAAGAGAAATTAGACCAAGTAAATTTGTAATTTTAGATTTTTGTTCTTTTTTAACTGAAATATTATTTGTGGGTGCAAAGTTTAAAAGGGTAGGTAGTAGAGTAAATGTAATTATAAATGATGTAATTAACCCAAAAGTCATCATCCAACCAAAGTCAATAATAGGTTTTATTTCACTAAAAATTAAAGATAAGAAAGCAAAAATTGTTGTTAGAACAGTATAAAGAATTGGCAAAAACATTTTTGAAGTTGTTAAGGAAATAATTTCTAAATTATTTTTTGATGGAAAATTTTTTTTAAGCTGAAGAAACCTAGTGCTCATATGAATATTCATTGCCATTGTTAGAATCAACATTAGTGCAATAAAATTTGAAGAGATAACTGTAACTTTCCATCCTAGTAGTCCAAGTATCCCCATCATAATTATCACAGAAAAAAGACAACTGCTTATAGGAACTACAATCCAAATAAGATTTCTAAAAACAAACCATAAAGTAGCAATTATAAATAATAGAACACCCAAACCAAAAACAATTATATCACTTTTGATAAAAGTCATCATATCATCAGCAATCATTGGTATTCCTCCAAGATAAATCTTTCCAACATCACCATAACTTTGAATAACTTGTCTAATTTCTAAAATATTCTGATGGTTTTTTTTTTTGATTTGATCTTTAATTTGTTCCACTTCTTCTTTTGATTTATTTGCTATTTCTTCTAATTTTTGAGACTGTTTAATGTTAACAATAATCCCACTAGTTTTACCGTCTTCACTTATGACAAAATTTCTAAAAACAGGACTATTTAAAATTTCTTTAAAACCTCTATTTCTATCAACATCTTCATCTTTTAATGTTTTGAAGCTTTCTAGTCTTTCCTGCAGAGGAGCATCAGAGTTATTCAAAAGAGGAATATCTAACAATGTAATTACACTATGGACCCAGTTGAGGCTCTGAATTTTATATTTTAAACTTAATAAATTATTAATTGATGAGTCGGTTACCATTCCCTCATTTGGTGTATAGGTAAGAATTAAAAATTCTTTAGATCCATATCTTTCAGAGACTTCTTTCAAATATGCTAAATCTGGGTCACCTTCTATTAATAGGGTTTCTGATGAAGCATCTAGCCTAAAATTTTTTGAATAGTATCCAAAACTTAAAATAGTAATAATTAACAATACAAATATTGTTTTGGGATTTTTAAGGATAACGTTTTGATAAAAATGAGCTATCATTCAAGCTCTTTATATTGGAATTTAACTTAATTGAGTATCCTTAAATTTTGTAAATCTTTCTTCAAATTCAAGAGTTACATTACCAATAGGACCATGTCGTTGTTTTCCAATTATAATTTGAGCTAAATGGGCAACTTCATTCATTTTTGCTTGCCACTCTGCATGCTCAACAGTTGCCTCTCTTGGCTCTTTTCTTTGTAAATAATATCCTTCTCTATAAACAAACATTACAACATCTGCGTCCTGTTCAATAGAGCCAGACTCTCTTAAATCTGCCAATTGAGGCTTATGATCATCTCTTTGTTCTACTTGTCGAGATAATTGGGAAAGAGCAACTACAGGAACAGAGAGTTCTTTAGCTATTGCTTTAAGTCCTTGAGTAATTTGAGATATTTCTTGAACTCTTCCATCTTTATTAAAAGTGGTTCCTCTCATTAATTGGATGTAATCAACAACTATCATATCAAGGCCAAATAGCCTTTTAATTCGTCTTGCTCTATTACTCAAAGCAGCAATACTTATTGCTGGTGT
Source organism: uncultured Pelagibacteraceae bacterium (assembly GCA_902635845.1). Taxonomy (GTDB): domain Bacteria; phylum Pseudomonadota; class Alphaproteobacteria; order Pelagibacterales; family Pelagibacteraceae; genus Pelagibacter. Next base: position 39,851 of record CACPPK010000005.1, read on the forward strand.
TTCATCAATATAAAGAGGTAGCTCAGAAATATTTTTTGATGTTTCTAAAAACTTGTCAAACTGATCATCAGATATTCTCCCTCTTCTTATATCGTTGGAACTTATTCTTGCTTGCTCAGAAATAATTCTTGTAGACAATTGTTCTGAAGACATCTCAAGTGAAAAGAAGGCTATAGATGATTTCTTACCACTCTCTTGAAGTTTTTGAGCAGCGTTAAATGCTATATTTGTTGCTAGAGACGTTTTACCCATCGATGGTCGACCAGCAATAATAATTAAATCTGATTGATGTAAACCACCAAGCTTATCATCTAAATCTCTTAAACCAGTTGGAACACCAACTATTCCCTCCTCATTCTTATAAGCAGCTGAAGCCATCTCAATTGTTTGTTTCATTGCTTCATCAAATTTTATTAAAGAAGAATTGAAGGAACCTTTTTCTGCTAAATCAAATAATAATCTCTCAGAACTTTCGATTATAGATTGTCCGTTAGTATTAAGATCATTTAATTTAGCGCTATCAATCGTTTGTTCAGAAATTTTGATTAATTCTCTTCTTACAAACATGTCGTAAATTATTTTTGAATATTCTATTGCTTGCCTAACTGATGTAGAAAATTTTGTGATCTTAACCAAATATTCAGGAACATTTAGATCATCTTTTTCATCTTCAAAATAACTTTTTAAGGTAATTGGATTGGCCAACATTCCTTTGTATATAAGACTTTCCACTGCCTCAAATATTTTCTGATGCATTGGATCATAAAAGTTAATACTGGAAATTATTGTATTTATTTCATCAAAAATATCATTGCTTACAAGTATAGATCCTATAACAGCCTGCTCTGCTTCAATGTTATTGGGCAACTCTTTAAATTGATCTTTGATTATACTTAAATTATTTTCCATGAATATAAATTTACATGAAAATTTATTAAATCAAATTATTAATTGTTATTGGGGAAAAGAATGTATAATTATTGAATTGTATCAGCCGAAGAAACATTAATTGTAATTTCAGCATCAACTTCTGAGTGTAAGGAAATTTTAACCTTAAATTTTCCTATAGCTTTAATTTCTTCAATTGGTTGTATCATTGAAGGTTTTACATTAATTTTATTTTCTTCTTGAATAAGTTTTGAAATTTCAGTTGGTTTAACAGAGCCGTACAATTCGTTATTTTCCGTGCTAAGTTTTTTTACAGAATACACTTTACCATTAATTTGTTCAGCAATTTGAGATGCTTCTTTTTTCTTTTCATTATCTTTTTTAGATAACTCAGATTTAATTTTTTCAACTTCTTTCACATTTTCTTTTGATGCATAAAGAGCTTTTTTATTAGCTATTAAGTAGTTTCTAGCAAAACCTCTTTTTACATCTATAACTTCTCCAATAGATCCAATTCTTTTCACGTTTTCTAATAAAATTACTTTCATTTTATAATAGTGCTAAATTTCTTGCTCTTTTTATTGAAAGAGATAGTTCCCTTTGTTTTTTTTGGGATACATTAGTGATTCTTGAAGGTAAAATTTTACCATTTTCAGATATATATTTTTTCAATAGTTTTATATTTTTATAATCTATTTCTGGCGCACCTTTCACTGATAAAGGGCAGGTTTTTTTAAATTTGTATTTATTAGGTTGAAAAATACTTAATTTTGCAAAGTTACTCTGCTTACCTTTTCTATTTCCACTTTGTCTTTTTGGCATTAGTTTTTAGCACTTTCTTTCTTTTCACTATCTTCTTTTTTTCCAAAATAGTTTTTATCCAAATCAAATTTTTTTACTCTTACTGTCAGATATCTTAGTAATTTTTTATCAATAGCTTCATTTTTTTCCAATTCGTCAATAACATTACCTTTCCCTTTTATTTTGAAATGTATGTAACTTCCTTTTTTATTTTTCTTAATAAGATAAGATAAGTTTAATAATCCCCAGTTTTCTGTTTTAACAACTTCCCCTTCATTTTTTTCAACAATTTTAGAATATTTCTCTGTCAGTTGCTTTAATTCACTCGGTGAAGTATCCTGCCTAGCTATAATTGTATGTTCGTATAAATTCATTTAAGTTCTTTAATAAAAAGTGAGGATATACTATTATAAAAGTTCAATTACAATAGTTAAAAAGGCAAAAATATTAGTTTTTTTTATATGTTTTCGGTAATTTTTCCAGGTCAAGGTTCTCAAATTGTTGGAATGGGGAAAGAGCTTTATGAAAAATATGATTTAGTTAAAAAGCTGTTTAACCAGGCAGATGAAGTATTAAATTTTTCTATTTCTAAGATCATTCTAGAAGGACCAAAAGAAGAGTTAGATTTAACCGTAAATACACAACCAGCAATATTTTTAATTAGTTACTCAATATTTAATGTAGTGAAAAAAGAGTTTAACTTAGATTTAAATAAAGCAAAATATTTTGCTGGACACTCTTTAGGTGAATATTCAGCTCTATCATGTGCAGGATATTTAGATTTTACAGAAACCCTAAAAATATTAAGAGTTAGAGGAGATGCTATGCAAAACTCTGTTCCTAAAGGGCAAGGAGGAATGGTTGCAGTACTAGGCTCAACAATTAATGCAATTGAGAATATTTTGACAGTAAATAAAGAAAATTTAAAAGTGCAAATTGCAAATGATAACTCTGAAGGTCAAATTGTATTAAGTGGAAAAACAGATGATTTAGAAAAGTTAGTTCAAATATTTAAGGATAGTTCAATTAAAAATATTAAACTACCAGTAAGTGCACCATTCCATTGTGAATTGATGAATAATGCTACAAAAATAATGGCAGAAGAGCTTAATAAATTAAATTTTAAAGATGGGCAAAATAAGTTAATTTCAAACGTGACTGCAAATGAAATTAATGATCTAGATGAACTTAAAACACTATTAATTAAGCAAATAGAGAATAGAGTTAGATGGAGAGAAAGTATAATTAATATGATAGAAAAAGATGTAAAACATTTTATAGAAATAGGGCCAGGGAAAGTTTTGTCAGGGCTAGTAAAAAGAATAAGTAAAGATGTTAAAATTGATACAATAAACAGTCAAAGTGATATTGATAGTCTAAAAATATGATAAATTTAAATAATAAAAATATTATTGTTACTGGTGCTTCAGGTGGAATTGGAAATTCAATAATTGAAAAATTAAATCAAGCTGGAGCAAATATATTAGCTTCAGGTACAAGAATAAAGAAACTTGATGAGCTAAAAAGTAAATATGAGAATATAAAAACAATTAATTTTGATATTTCTCAAAATGATAAAATTGATGAGTTTATTGAAAATGCCACAAAAGAACTTGGTGGAAATTTAGATTGTATAGTAAATAATGCTGGAATTACTCAGGACAATTTGGCAATAAGAATGAGTTTAGAAGAGTGGCAAAAAGTAATTGATATTAACTTAACATCAACCTTTTTGATGAGCAAATGTGCCATTAAAAAAATGCTAAAAAATAAATCAGGTAAAATTGTCAATATCACATCTGTAGTTGGTCATACTGGAAATTTAGGCCAGGCAAATTATACAGCTTCTAAAGCTGGAATTATTGCAATGTCAAAAAGTTTGGCTATTGAATATGCCAAAAAAAATATAAATATAAATTGTATTTCTCCTGGCTTCATCAAAACAGCAATGACTGATAAATTAGATGATAAGTTTAAAGAAGCTATAATATCTAAAATACCTTCAGCACGTTTAGGAGAGCCAGATGATGTTGCAAATGCAGTACTTTTTTTATGTTCTAATCAGTCAAGTTATATAAATGGTGAAACCCTACATGTTAATGGAGGCATGTATATGGCTTGACAAAAAATGTTTTTAAACTATTAAGAATTTATAACAAAAGGGATCAATATGTCAGAAGACGTTTCAAGCAAAGTAAAAAAAATTGTAGCAGATCACTTAGGTATCGATGAAGCAAAAGTCACTGAAGAATCAAGTTTTATAGATGACTTAGGGGCTGATAGTTTAGATACAGTTGAATTAGTGATGGCTTTTGAAGAAGAGTTTGGATCTGAAATTTCGGACAGTGAAGCTGAGAAAATTTTAACTGTAGGTGATGCAGTTAAATTTATCGAAGGAAAAGCTAACTAGAAATTTTAATGCCATCAGAAAAAGATGGGGTAATGATAATATTATCTTCTCCTTCGGGGGCGGGTAAAACTACTCTAGTGAAAAAATTATCTGAAAAAGATAATTATGAAATTTCAATATCACATACTACTAGGCAGCCTAGGCCTAACGAAAATCAAAATAAAGATTATTTTTTTGTCGATGAAAATAATTTTAATAGATTAATTAAAAACCAAGAATTCTTAGAATATGCAAAAGTTTTTAATAATTATTATGGAACAACAAGAACACCAGTTATTGACAAATTAAATAAAGGCAAAAACGTACTATTTGATATCGATTGGCAGGGAGCAGATCAAATAAAAAATAAAAAATTGGATTATAAACTAATTACTTTTTTTATACTTCCTCCTAGTAAACAGGTGTTGTTTGAAAGATTATCCAAAAGACATGTAAATGATAAGCTAATAGCAGAAGAAAGAATGAAACAATTTGAAAGAGATGTTTTACATTGGATAAATTATGATTACGTTGTTATAAATAATGATTTAGAAGAATGTTATTTAAAAATAATAAATTTAATTGAAGCAGTAATTAATAGCGGATCAAAAGATTATGATATAGATTTTATTAGAAGTCATGTTGATAAACTAACTTCTTAATTTTTCGTATTCATAAGCTAATTTATAATACGTATCTAAATTTATATTTTGAGGTCGCAGTTTTAAATCAATATTTAATTTATCCAAAACTCTTTGATCTCCATTAAAGAGTTGATTAAAAGGTTTTTTCAACATTTTTCTTCTTTGATTAAAAAAAATTCTTGTAATTTTTTCTAAATTATTTGGATCATTAATTTTAATAAAATTTTTTTTTGGATAAAATAATAATAAAGAACTTTCTATTTTGGGTCTTGGTGAAAATGCTTCACGCCCTATATCACATATTTTTTTTATATTAAGTTTCCAATTACTAATAATAGTTAACCTTCCATAATCAGATGTATTATATTCAGCAACTATTCTATTAGCCACTTCTTTTTGAAACATTAAAACTAAACAATCGAACCAAAAATTATTTTTTAAATTAATTATCCATTTACTTAGAATTTCGGTTGAAATATTATATGGTAAATTACCAAAAACAGTAACCTTTTCTTTAAATAGATTCGCTTCATCTATTTTTAAAATATCTTCCTTGATTACTTTGATGTGATTTTCAAATTTTTTTTCAAGATTATTTGCAAGTTCGTTATCTTTTTCAATTACAATCATTTTCTTTGGATTTTTTTGCAGGATGAAAGATGTAAGATTTCCAGTACCTGGACCAATCTCAAGGATTATTTTATCTTGAATACTTGTTGTGTTTGTAATTTTTTCAAGAATATTTTTATCAATTAAAAAATTTTGACCTAAACTTTTTTTTGCTCTTATCAATTTTTATCCAAAAAATGAATAGCTTGTATAAGACTAAGTGGATTAGATTTATTTTTACCTAACATTTTTTCATTTGGACCATGATCAGGTGAGACTCGAATAAAGGGCAAACCCAACGTAATATTAATGGCATCGTATTCAAAAAGAGTTTTTATAGGTGTTAAAACTTGATCATGATACATACCTATTATTACATCAAATTTATTTCTGTTTTTTTTTAAAAAAATCGTATCAGCCGAGTATGGTCCAGAAATTTTGTACTTTTTTTTTATCTTTTTTATAAGAGGTTTAATTATTTTTTCATCTTCATTAAATTTTTCAATACTTTCGCAATGAGGATTTAGACCTAAAACAGCTATATTAGGTTTAAATCTTAAAATTGTTTTGTAAAAACTATTAATAAGCTCAATTTTTTGCAAAATAGCTTTCTCGTTGATTTTTTTTGAAACTAATTTTATAGGTAGATGAGTTGTAACGGGACATACGGAGAGTGTTTTATTATAAATTAACATACAGGTACTTTTATTTTGAAAATGGTTTGAAATATATTCTGTAATACCTAAATATTTTTTACTTAAAAAATTTTTTTTAGAAATTGGACCATTAATAATTTTTTTAATTTTACCTTTTCTTAATATTTCAAATGCAATTTGAAATGATTTTTCGATAAATTTATTTGATTTTTTTGATATTTTTTCAAAAGCTTTTTTTTGTTTAAAATTAACATTAATTAAATTTATAGATTTATTATTTAAATTTTCACTAATAATGTTTTTGTGATCTAATAAATTTATTTTTTTCTTGTAATTTAAACTTTTCATTTGTTTTTTTATCAAGTCTAGAGAAGATATAAGAATGAGTGGACTTTTTATTTTTTTTATTTTTAAAGTTTTAAAAAAAATTTCTAAAAAAATACTATTTGGCTCTCCACCAACTATTAATATAGGTTTATAATTCATTTATTATATAGTTTTTGCTTATTTTGTTAAAATATATGTTTGAGTATTGTTCAAACTGTTGATTAGTTTTAATTTGAATTAGCTTATTTAATTCCTCTTTTAAATTTATATTATTATCTGTCTCTTTTTTATCTTTGACCATTAGAATTAAAAAACCAGCAGCTGTAAAAATTGGCTCTGAGTATTCATTTATATTTAATTTTGAAATTTTATCTCTTAAGTTTTTATTAATTGAATTTTCTTTTATCCATCCAAGTTTACCTCCTAATTTAGACGATTCTGAAATACTGTATTTTAGAGCTGCATTTTGAAAATTTGAGTCATTAATTGTCTTCTTAATAGTCTCATATTTTTCTTGAAGCTCATTTTTATTATTAATATTAAATAAAATTTCATATAATAAATATGACTTAAGTTTACTTTTGTTTTTAATAATTTCTTTCTCTAATTCATTTTTGTCAATTTTAATTTTATTTGAATATTTATTAAAAATTAAATTATTCCACAGGGCATCAATTAGAATTTTTTCTTTAATTTCTTCAATGTTTAAATTAAAAGATTCAATATAAACTGTAAATTGCTTAATATTATTAATACCTAACTTTGAAAAATTTCTTTCAACCAGTTTATCAGTAAACATCTCGTCAATGTTATAATTTATATTATTATTTATAATTTCAATTTTTTTAATTTTGTTTCTAATTAACGATCTTTTTGCTATTTCAAAAATCTGATTATCATCTAAGTTTTTCACTTCTACATTAAGTGATTTTAAGTATTTTGACTCATTGAAAATATCTAAAGTTGTTATTATTTCATTATTTATTTTAAAAAGAATCTTATTTTCAATCGAGCTGGCAAAAGATGTGAAGTAAAAAAAAATAAATATTATTATAAATTTAATTTTCATTTTAATTAATTATTTCTATCAAATTTTTTTTCATAAGTGGTTAAAGGAAATATTGTTAGCGTTAATAATAAATCTTCGGTAGGTTTTAAATCTCTATCTTGATAATAAGATTTTTTATATTTCAATCCTGCAATTAAACAATCATTTTTATACTCATACATAAGATCATAATATTCAGTCAAATTGATTTTTCTATTCCGTCTAGTTGAAAATTTTAAAAAATTATTGTCGTCAAACGAATATGTAAATGTATTTTCAACTGAATTTGTATCACCTATATTGCCATTCTCCTCAACAAATTGTATAGAGGTAGAAAACTTATCTAAATTTAGTCTTGCATTTAAAGAATTATATTCAAGAATATCAAAGTTATTATCTATTGCATATTGATAATTAAATTCAAAAACATCATTTATATTATTCTTTATAGATCCAAATAAATTTGAGTTTTTACGATTTATTGTACTTCTATTTGGTATATCTTTTTCAAATGAGTCTCTAAAAACGGTTCCTAATTTAATTTCAAAATACCTATTGATATTTTCTAATTGTTCTTTTTTATAATCAACTCCCAAAGTTATTGACTTACCAGTTTCAAAAGTATCTGACAGACCAAGTCTATTAATGTCAAAAATACTATCAACATTAAGAGCTCTACTAGAATCCGAATAATTTTTCATATCACCCGGGTTTATCCTTAATGAAATTTTTGGTATAATATATTCGTTATATATATTGCCCGCTTTTATTAATGGATAACTTGATTTTGCCTCAAAAATACTTGAAAGCTCAACTTGTGGTGAGTTTTTGTAATTAGAATCATTTTTTCCAACTGTATTCAAATTTTTAAAGTAAACGTTAAAATTATTCTTGAGTCCATAATTTGTAAAATTATCGAAACTTGAAATTTTTATGTTATTTGCAACTCTAGATCTAAGATTATTTGTATTTTTTAAATTATTACTTCCAGAAGATGTAAAATTAATAGTTCCAAAACCAAAATTAGGAAATAAATTTTTTGAAAAATCATAAGAAGGTAAAATATATTGATACCTATCACTATTCTTACCACTTAAATCTTCATAAGCTGTTATATTTGCAGAAAAATCAAACTTATTATGATCTAAATCTATACTCATATTAGATGTCATTGTGGATTTATTTGATGGTTTCAAAGGAGAACTTAACAAGTTTCCATCAAATATTTTTAAGTATGTATCATTTGTAACTTTTTGAACCTGCATTTTAAATTCGCTAAAATTAAATTCTTTTAACTTTAGGTCGGCAACAAATTTTCCAAATAAATGAGATATACTATTTTTTTTTTGAGAAAGGGTAGACTTATATCCGGATGTGTGACCAAAATCAGCAATTAAAGATGTGTTTTTGGTCTTTTGTCTATATTCGGTTTGTAGCATATATATATTTGAGTCGAAAATATTTGGTGTAAATGTAAAGTCCTTATCTTCTGAAACTACATAAAAATAAGGTATTTGTAGAGAAGAACCAAGTATATCCGAATCATTTAGATGAGGCTGAAGTAAACCGGATTGTCTGTTAACAGATGGATCAGGATGAAAAAATTTTGGGAAATATAAAACAGGCTTATCATATATCTTAAGTATTGAATGATTATAAATTAGTTGTTTTTTATTTTTATCGTGAATTATTTTTTCTGCTTGCATACTCCACGGAGGACATTTATCTTTTCGATTTTTACAACTTGTAAAAATTCCTTTGTTAATCTCTGTAATTTCATTTTTTTTCTTTGATGAGACACCTAATAATCTTGGATCATTTTCTTCATTTCCAAAAATATCTTTATGCATTTTTATTTTCGTTTCTGATGCATTAAAATTTTGATTTTCTAAATCAAAAAAGCCATTTTTAAAAAAATATTGATCTTGATTTTTTTTATCTAAATTTCTTTTTGTTGTAATTTTAACATTTTCACCCTTTAATAATTTACTATTTTTATAAAATATAAATTCATCTAGCTCATAAAGATTCAGATGATTATCTTTGACTTCAGTTTTGTTTGAAGAACTTAATTCCATCTTATTTCTATTGAGAGATACATTTGATGAATAAAACATATATTTATTTTGTATATCTGCTCTTGTTTGTCCCTTAGTAAATATTATTTCAGAATTTTTTTCGTAAGTTACTTCATCTGCATAAATTATAAATTCCTGAAGTTTATCTTCGAATTTGACATTTTGATTTGCTTTTAAAATATTAAAATTTTTATTGTAATTAAATTTTTCTGCAATTATGCTCACTTCATTATTAATAGCTTTAGAGTTTCCATCGGTGAAAATAATTTCGTCATTTTTTAAATAAGTAATATTATCAGTAAAAATTATATAATTATTAGCTATATCAGTAATTTTAATATTTCCCTTTGCGTCCAGTATATTTGTAATTTTATTATAATTGAATTCATCAGCATCAATTATTATACCGTTATTTGTTGAAATTGAGCCTCGTTTCAAGCCCTTATAATTATTTCCTTCTTCAGTGATTTCTACCTCTGTTATATCAAAATTAAATTGTTCTGAAGAATTAGAATTTATTGAAATTGCAAAAGAAAAATAAATAATAAATAAAATTAATTTGAAATTATTTTTCATTTATTCTTCTTAACATTGTTAAATTAATCATAAAAAAAATTAATAATGGCAACCATACTGAAATTAATAGCGATATTCTTTCTGTATTCCCTAGGACATAAAAAAAATTATTAATATAATATATTATTACAGATGAAAATAATCCTATAGAAATTTTTATACTCGAGCTTTTTAAATTTTTAGAATTATACATTATTATTGATGAAAATATTGTCATAAGTAAAAAAAACAGAGGATAGGAGGCTAATTTTTGAATTTGCACATCAACCTCAACAGTTGAGTAGCCTAAAAGTTTATAATTTTTTTTTAACTCAAATAATTCAGGAATAGAAAGGGATGACAAATTCGAATACAGACTCTGTATTCTTTTATAATTAAAATTAGATATTATTTTTAGATTTTTTTGCTTTGTGACACTATTGTTAATAAATATATTTGCATCCTCTAAAATCCATTCATTCTCTAAGATATTTATTTTATCACTTTGAATGCCTCTAATTATTTGAAAATTTTCATCAAATTCACTTATAAAAGTATCTATTAAGTAATTTTTTTCAATTTTTGAAGAATTTATAATTAAAGATTTTCCGTCAACTCTATCCTTTATCCAAAGTCCATTATTTGTAATTACTGCAAGATATTTGTCATCTGCTGTATATTTAGATTTTATATTTAAGTAATGATTTTTGAAACCTGATGAAAGATTATAATAAATTAATATAATTAATATACCCATTAAAAATGTTACGAAACTAATAATTTTAATTATACTAAAATTTTTTAATCCAGAATATTTAAAAACTTGAATTTCATTATTCTTAAAAAAACTTAAGAAAAAAAATTGTGTTGAAATTAAAAAAATAAACGGAAACATTTCAAATATTAACGAAAAAGAATTTAAGAATGACAAGTAAAGAGGGAAGTACGAACTAACTTTCAAATCTTTAAAAAAATCTAATTCACTTAGTAAATTTAAAATAAGAACAAGTCCCATCATTATAAGAAAAATATTTAGAAAAGATTTTAAAAAAATATAAATTATAAACTTAATATAAGTTTTCATATTATTTTTTATTTATTTTAAAATACAATTTTTTATAAAAAAATTGGTATAAAATTATACTTATAATAAATGGTAAAATTATAATTTTTATATTTTGAGCAAAAGTATTTTCAACAAATCTTATAGTTGTTTCAGAAAATATAATTGTAAAAAAACCTAATAAAAAAATAATTATTCTATAATTTGTATAATTAGAACTTTCTTTTGATATTAATATTAACAACATATTTATTAATACAAAAATCGGCACATATAACGGAACAATTAATCTTTTATATAATTCTCCTAAAATGTTTGATAAATTTTCTCTGCTACAATTTTCAACTTTAATATTTTTATTATTTAAATTTTTATTATTTTTTAAATATTTATAACAGTTGAATAGATCTAACGATGAATTTTCTTGAACTTTTTTGTAAGTAGTTGTGTTTGACTCTAAATTTGTTAAATTAAAGTCTGATTTAGAAAAGCTAAAACTATCTAAATTATTTTTTTTACCTTTTATATTTTGTCCATCGTACAAAACTAATATATTTGTATTATTTATAGATTTTATAATTCCACTCTTTGCATATGTAATTTCGAACTCATCTAGATTTGTTATTTTTTTTATGTAAATATTTTTTAAAATTCCATTAGATTCTTTTTTTTCTGTATAAATTGTTATACCTTTTATTACATCATTAAATTTTTTTGGTTTTAAAAAATTATCAAAAAAATTTATATTTGAATTTCTTAAAGTAGATCTTGCAAGATCTTGTGTGTTAGGAACAACAAAAGTTAAAATTAAAATTTGTAACAACATTAAAAAAATAGAAAATTTGAAAAAAAAGTTAATTAGTTGAATTTTACTTATGCCATGTGTCCAAAATATTACTAATTCATTATCAGACTCATATTTTGATAATACATAATAAAAACTTATAAACAGAGCAAAAGGAAAAATTTTTCCTATTATTTTTGGAAAACTTAGTAGAGTATAATTAAAGTAAACTAGGTAATTTCTACCATCCTCTACCATAATATCTAAATAATTTACTGCTTGAAAAACCCAAACTATCGCACTTATGCCAAAAATTGAGATTAAAAAAAATTTTAAACAATCAGTTAATATTTTTTTAAATAAAATTTTTTTCATTGAAATAAGGTATTTTTACTCATATATAGCATTCATCTAGTATAGAGTGTATTTAAAATTTATGTTGATTGAAATTAATTACAAAAAAAGTTTTATAAATAATAACCCAACAAACCTTATTTTATTCACTGATGAAAAATTCAGTACAACGAATTTAAAAAAACATGTTTCCAACTCAGAATATTCCTATATTTTGGATATTTTAAAGTCAAAGAATCCTCAAAAGAAGATATTATCATTCGAAATTAGCTCAAAAAGAAAATTATTTTTAATATCTTTTAAAAAAAATCTATCAAGTTCAGATGCAGAAAATTTAGGAGCAGAGTTTCATGAAATCCTTAAAAACACAAATCTTAATGAATGTAACTTAAACTCAAACAGTATATCATCATCATTAAAAAATTTTATAGGACATTTTTTGCATGGCCTAAAATTAAAATCATATTTATTTGAAAAATATAAGACAAAAAAAAATAAAAAAAAAATTAAAATAATTGTAACGGGAAGTAATATACCTAATAACAAGGATCAAATTAAATTTAAATCTATTGAAGATGGAACTTTTTATACAAGAGATTTGGTTTCTGAACCGGGAAATGTGTTACATCCAGATGAATATGCTAAAAGATTAAATTCATTAAAAAAATATGGTTTAAAAATTAATATTTATGATGAAAAAAAATTAAAAAAACTTGGAATGAATACTTTGCTTGGTGTAGGTCAAGGAAGTATAAGAGGATCTTATCTTGTTACAATGGAATGGAAAGGATTAAAAAATAATTCAAACCCATTAGCATTTGTTGGAAAGGGAGTTTGTTTTGATACGGGAGGTATTTCCTTAAAACCAGCAAAATTCATGGAAGATATGACATATGACATGGCTGGTTCAGCTGTTGTGGTAGGTTTGATGAAAAGTTTGGCCCTAAGAAAAGCAAAAGTAAATGCAGTAGGTGTAGTTGGTCTTGTTGAGAACATGCCTGGAGGAAACGCCCAAAGACCTGGCGATATTGTTAAATCATATAGTGGAAAGACTGTTGAAATTTTAAATACTGATGCTGAGGGTAGATTAGTACTAGCTGATGCATTGACATATACTGAGAAAAAATTTAGACCAAAATTTATTATTGATTTAGCAACATTGACTGGAGCAATAATTGTTTCATTAGGATCTGAGTATGCTGGATTGTTTTCAAATAATGACAAATTATCAAAACAGCTTATAGAAGCTGGAGAAAATGTTGAGGAAAAAGTGTGGAGAATGCCTTTAAATAAAAATTTTGATAAATTAATAGATTCAAAAAATGCAGATATGCAAAATATCAATTATGTTGGTGGAGCTGGTTCAACAACCGCAGCACAATTTTTACAAAGATTTATTATACATAAAACGCCATGGGCTCATTTAGATATAGCAGGTATGGCTTTTTCAAAATACGGAGGAGCATTGAATTCAGGTGGTGCTACAGGTTATGGAGTAAGATTATTAAATAAACTAATAGAGGATCATTATGAGTAATTTAGAGCAAACTTTATCAATAATTAAACCAGACGCTGTTGAAAGAAATCTTGAAAATGAAATTAAAGAAATGTTCAAAAGTAAAGGTTTTTCAATATTAAAAGAAAAAAAAATTCAAGTTGAAAAATCAGAAGCTGAAAAGTTTTATAAAGTTCATGAAACAAAACCATTTTATAATGATTTATGTGATTACTTGTCATCTGGTCCAATTGTAGTCATGGTTCTTGAAAAAGAAAACGCAGTTTTAGGAAATAGAGAATTAATGGGTGCTACAAATCCAAAAGATGCAGAAGAGGGCACTATTAGGAAAAAATATGGAATTTCAATTGATAAAAATTCAGTACATGGATCAGATAGTGTTGAAAATGCAAAAATTGAGATAGATTTTTTCTTTAAAAATTAACAACTTTTAATATAGCTTTCGGAAAAAGCTTATGTTCTTGGTTTAAAATTTTTTTAGCAAGAGAAACACTAGTTTCATTTTTTGAAATTTTGACTTTTTTTTGTAAAATTATTTTACCAGAATCTAATTTAGCATTTACAAAATGAACAGTACATCCTGAGTATTTTTCTTTATTTTTTAATACTCTTTCATGTGTATTTAATCCTTTATATTTAGGAAGTAAGGATGGGTGTATATTCAATATATTTCCTTTAAATCTTTTAATAAAATTTTTTGACAAAATTTTCATAAATCCAGCAAGACAAATCATTTCAATATTATTTATATTTAAAATAGAAAGTAACTTTTTTTCACTTAAATTTTTTTTTTTAAAATTTAGTACTTTTTTTTTTATTTTATATATTTTTGCATACTTTAATCCATTTGCCTTTGAATTATTAGAAACAATTAGATCAATAGATATAGGAGATTTTTTAACTTTTGAAAATTTAATCAGAGATTTTAAGTTACTTCCTGTACCTGAGATAAATACAGCCGTTCTAATTTTTCTATAACCAGTTGATAGAACCATCTAGTTTAACTTTACTTTTACCTTCAAAAATTTTTCCAATAACATAAGGCCTATATTTCTTTGAAAAAAATTTGTTTATTTTTTTTAGATTTTTACTTTCAATAATTAAGCAAAAACCAACCCCACAATTAAATGTTTTGAGCATCTCTTTTTCTGAAATTCCATTTTTTCTAAGCCAATTAAATATTTTAGAAGTTTTAATTTTATTTAAATTTATATATGCAGAAAGTTTGCCTGGTACAATTCTTTTTATATTATCAGATAATCCTCCTCCAGTTATATTTGCACAACCATTAATTAAATTTTTATTAACTAAACTCATTACTTCTTTAACATAAATTTTTGTAGGTTTTAAAAGTTCGGATTTTAAAAATTTATTTTTTTTAATATTTATTTTTTTTTGTTTTATTAAATATCTTACAAGAGAAAAACCATTTGCATGTAAACCGCTGGAAGGAATCGCTAGTATAAGATTGTTTTTTTTTATTTTATTTTTATATAAAATTTTATTCTTTCCAACAACGCCTACAGCAAAGCCAGCAATATCAAATTTCCCTTTTTCGTAAGTGCCAGGCATTTCTGCAGTTTCTCCACCGACAAGCTCACATTCTGACTGATCACAGCCTTTTTTAATCCCTTTTATTATTGCTTTAAGTTTTTTAAGATCGATTTTATTTATAGATATATAATCTAAAAAAAGTAATGGCTTTGCACCTTGAACAATTAAATCGTTTACGCTCATTGCGACTAAGTCAATTCCAATAGTATCAAATTTGTTTAGGATATTAGAAATTTCAATTTTAGTTCCTACACCATCAGTACAAGCTACGATTCTAGGTTGTTTAATGTTGTTTGGTATGTTCGTAATAGAGCCAAATCCACCTATATTAGAAAACTTTTTTTTGCCTCTTTTTTTTGCTGAAACTGCAGAAATGAAATCAACAAACTTGTCAGCAGCACCAATATTAACTCCACTTTTTTTATAGGTAAATTTTTTTTTATTCATTAATATGTTTTATGAAATTTATTTCTCTATTTAGTAATTTAAAGCTTTTATATAATTTTTTTTTATTTCTTGCTTTAATAAATATTTTCTTTTCCACAGGAAAAAGTCATGCAAAGACATTTTCTATAAACGATATTGAAATATCTACACCTTTTGAAATAAACTTTAATAAAAATGAAATTATCGACGAGGGATTTGTAAAGGCATTTAATGAACTTATTTTGTCAATTGCACAAAGCAAAGATCAAGTAAAACTAAAAAATACATCAATTAATCAAATAAAGGGAATGATTGAAACTTTCTCTATTATAGAAGAAAAGTTTATTGACGAGATTTATTATCTTACTCTAAATGTTTCATTTAATAAAAAATATATATTTGATTTGTTAGAGTCAAAAAATATATTTCCATCATTGCCTTTAAAAAAAGATTTTTTATTTATTCCTGTTTT